>JAUQYW010000316.1 GCA_030587525.1 Candidatus Sigynarchaeota archaeon
GAACTAGAGATAGATTAAAACAGGTGCCGGATTTCGCGCGATATGGCGAGATCCTCAAGCGCCTCTACTTATTCTTGAACTAGAGATAGATTAAAACGTGTTCCTTGTACATTTTCTGCACGATGCCGAGCAACTCTTATTCTTGAACTAGAGATAGATTAAAACGGCACGACCAAGCATTTTACAACGATCAAACAAATGCTTATTCTTGAACTAGAGATAGATTAAAACAAACAGCCCAATTTCACTACCAAACCGAATAGTATAGACTTATTCTTGAACTAGAGATAGATTAAAACGCCAAGGGCAACGTGTCCCGCGAGTTGCTCATCGCGCTTATTCTTGAACTAGAGATAGATTAAAACGGATAAGAATTCCTGCTGCTATGCACGAAAAAATGGCTTATTCTTGAACTAGAGATAGATTAAAACATGACGAGGATGGTGGATTCTACATCATGGAATCTAGCTCTTATTCTTGAACTAGAGATAGATTAAAACGTTGTGGTTTCACGGCCTGATTTGTCGTCGCACGCTTCCTTATTCTTGAACTAGAGATAGATTAAAACCCAGAAGTACAGTCGAAAACCAAGGCGCTCATGGAGGCCTTATTCTTGAACTAGAGATAGATTAAAACGTTGAAAAGAAGGAGGTTTAAACAGTCATGGCCTACGCTTATTCTTGAACTAGAGATAGATTAAAACACGACGAATCAACATTTTTATCACAATGGAACCGAATACCTTATTCTTGAACTAGAGATAGATTAAAACGCACGCCAGACGCGACGCCGAACGTGCCGACCAGGGCTTATTCTTGAACTAGAGATAGATTAAAACGCGGATGTAGCAGCGAAAACCAAGGCGCTCATGGAAGCGGTGAAAGCGAAGATAACTTATTCTTGAACTAGAGATAGATTAAAACTGATGATTACCCACCCGAAGATCGGGCCTATCCACTTGCTTATTCTTGAACTAGAGATAGATTAAAACGCGCGTGCTGCCGCTGATTCAAATCCAAGCGCTGGCTTATTCTTGAACTAGAGATAGATTAAAACTAGAGGCAGAACGGGACAACGTGATACAAACCTGGTGCTTATTCTTGAACTAGAGATAGATTAAAACGGGTTTATTTTCACATTTATCACACTCCTCGTCTGGCTTATTCTTGAACTAGAGATAGATTAAAACCCGCTCCCACCCCAGCGTACCAATACATGAGCTTCACTTATTCTTGAACTAGAGATAGATTAAAACCGATACCGGGCATGGATAAAAAAAGAAAAACAGTTTATTCTTATTCTTGAACTAGAGATAGATTAAAACTGGGATGATACCAAGGCCACGCGGGAGGATTCCTACGCTTATTCTTGAACTAGAGATAGATTAAAACAGGCAGGAGATAAAAAAGCATTCGAAAAAATCTTGCTTATTCTTGAACTAGAGATAGATTAAAACGCGAAAGCTAATGAAGAGAAGCCGGAAACCAAGGTTTCGCTTATTCTTGAACTAGAGATAGATTAAAACGTGTTAGGCCAGCAACGAGTTTTTTGTACAGCCGGGCTTATTCTTGAACTAGAGATAGATTAAAACAAATATGGGGCATAGTCGTTCATATATGTCGCACCTTATTCTTGAACTAGAGATAGATTAAAACGTAGTAGTATGGCCCCCTCCATTCGATGTGGTCCTTGCTTATTCTTGAACTAGAGATAGATTAAAACGGCGTGGTGCAAGATCACGCGAGCGGTTTTTACCAGGCTTATTCTTGAACTAGAGATAGATTAAAACGCCGGGTGAGAAATTCAATGGCCTTTCGTGGTACCTCTCTTATTCTTGAACTAGAGATAGATTAAATCGCCACGTAGATTAAAACTTGATTATGACATCGAAGGTTGTTGCTGACAAAACAGGATTATTTAAGCCGAACCCAACAATCCTTGCATAATGGCTTGTCTATCGACACGGTTCTCGGTGCTCCGCACCCGTGGCAATATCTTGCGTTTCCAGCATCCATCTTGAAGCAATCAAGACAGCGAACCTTTCGGCTTGTGGAATCAAAAGGAATCAGCGCGTTGCAATAAATGCAATGTCCCGATTCCACCGCAGCGCTGCGTCGGTCAAAGCTCTTGGTGTTACCCCCGTCCCTTGTCATTCTTGTTATTTGGCCCGATTCTATTGAACCACTGCGGCGTTCAGTGATCTGTATCACGTTATTGGTCGCAGCCTCGATAATATCTTTCTCTTCCGTGGATATACCACATTCATGATTTCTACCAAGGGATGTCTGGATCAGATTTGATGAAAACATTAACATCGATTCATCATCAGCAATGACGAACTTTGTATGAAGTACGGGATCGATATGGATGATTGCACCTCGCTTGCGCAGTTCGGCAAGAGCCGCTCTATGCTTTTCATTTTCAGTTTCTGGGCGCGTGAGCACGATGATTTTGATTTTCGCGGCAAGAACGTCCAGAATTTTATCCATCAAGTGAGTTTTTAACTCGAACCACGGGGATACGAGCATAATATTTTCTCTCGCATCAGCCACGACATTATTGACCGCCGTATTAATTTCATCATCAGTGATAAAGATAGTTTTCTTTCCCATTTGAACCAGCATTTAAAATGATGATCCTCGCGAAATGAGACCTGATTTATAGCTTTAGTATTTAACACACGATCGACAAGGGGATCAGCTCCACTGGTTCTTGAACCACCATATTACCCATCTTCTTCTTTTCGTGCTATATCATCGCGCTCGTCAGACTGTCCCGATCTTTGATAATTCCCCGCATAATTCATGCAAGAAATCGGGCTATCAAATCGATCGCGGCCGCTTGAAGGCGATCTCGTACATGCCCGTGAAGCCCGCGGCCCCGTGGCTGAGCACCGCCATCCCCGCCAGCTCCCACCGGTCTCTCCCGAACTCGTTCAACGCGTCTTGGAACGACTTGGCAGCCAAGGGCTTCCAGTCGCCCTGGTTCCGCCCTTGCTGTTCGTACACGATGTCGTTGAACGACTGGCGGCCGCGCACGATGACCGCGCGGTATTCCCACTCGCCGCCCTTTTCAGGTGGGGAGATATTGGCCGGGGTCGTTATTTCATCTGTAGCGGGGGCTTCCACTTTGCTCTGTACTTGAATGGCCTCTTGTACCACCGCGATGGGTTCCCGGACTCGTGCACGATACGGCGTGGTGACCGCCAAGGCTTTCCATTCATCGACGGTCTTTTCCAGGGCTGCCGAGATGATGTTCGTGCTCACCCCGAATTTCTCACGCAACATCTTGTTGTTCATGTCCGGGGTCGCGTCTTTCGCTGTCCGGATAGCGATGCGCTGCTCGATATCCTCGCGCCACAAATGTCGTGCCATGCCAGCAATCCCCGTGAACCGCTCAACTTGAACTTTCTATAAAAATTCACCAACATGTTCGCGTTTTCGGGCGGTATAAAGGAATTCGTGGGATTGGATTGGCAAGAAAAATACCTGCTAAAAGTAGCTCCCCCGTTGCCTCCCATTGCGGCATTCTACGGCCAGTTTTTCTTTAAAAGGAAACACTGACCGTGGTCGGTAGGTGATCCCATGGCATCAAAGAATATCGACATGAAATCGGATGGCAAGACCCTCGTCATCACGATAGATCTCACCGCCGACCTCGGCCCGTCCCGCACTGGCAAGACGACCATCGTGGCATCGACCTTCGGCAACGTCGCGGTGCCCGGCATAGAGGGGATGAAGATCGGCCTCACGCTGTTCAAGGAAGGTAATGGCATCGTGAAATCGCGGCAAAATGGTAACGGATCCGTGCAAGCGTAAGTGAGTATAACCGAGACAAGAAGCTATCCGTGCTTCATTCTTTGCCTTAGCCGAGCGAGCAATCCTTGCTTCGCGACCGGCGGATAATAGATCGGCGGCCCCAGCGCATCGAGACCAATCAATGCTCCGCCAGCATCGCTTGTTTCCGCGCCGGACAAGGTGATCTTGGGGGAAAGATTCGCGCTGCAGTCGATGGCAGCGTCGCGGGCAACCCGCCGCGCCCGGCCGGGCAAGCTTGCATCTCCCGTGATCGCGGCGATCGCATGCACGGCTCGACCCGCCGCTGCCATGGCGGTGTCCCACGCGACCTGGTCCACGGGCGCAGCGAGAACGTGCTGCCGCATGTAAGCATCGAACGCTCTATCGAAATATGTTCCCACGGCAGTCTTGACATGCTGCATCAGCGCGGGAGGCTTGCCCTTCTTGCCGCGGTGGATCACGTACGCGATCACGTCGATGTCCCGTGGAAGATTGCGCAATCGGGCTTTGCACGCGATGATGCAAGCGCGTGGCGACGCGAGGGCTGGATATGGCACGTCATCGATCGGGATCGCGAGGGTCACGTGGTCCGCATCGATGATCATGATAGGTTCGCTCCCGTGCATCACTGCAATCGTCGCCGGGGGAATTTCGGCATACGCGACCTCGGAAGGTTCGGTGGTCGTGGTGGGCCATTCTTTCACCTTGCCATGCTGTGCGAGGAACCCGTTCACGTCGATCACGCCGATCATGCCCGGTACCTTTGCGTCGGCGATTAATGCTTCGATGCTAGCGCGCCACGCATCGGGGGGCAGCACTTCTCCATCGGGCAGGTGCAATGTATCTAGCTCCCCGATATCCAGCAATGGCGTTCCGGTTGGCGCTGCCAAGACGTTAAGCACGCCTCGCGGGAGAACGTTCATGCCCAGCAAGGCATCGAATACCCGGTCGTGATTGCCCGGGTCTCCCTTGAAGAACGTGTCGTTGGCCCGCAATCGCAACCCGTGCGCTGTGAACTCCCAGCGCAGCTTCACGGGCACGAACCGTTCCCTTTGGAGAAGCGGCGAGTCGTGAGCAACAAGTCCCGGTGTCTCGAGCGATGGCAAGAATGGCGCAGGCTCGATCCTGGCACCGCCCATGTACCTGGTGGAGTCAGCAATCCAGATCCCCGCATATATGTCGACCATGACCAACTGGTCCAGGCACGCGGCCGCGCGGCTTGGTGTAGTGATGCTCCACGTGGTGCCTAGCCGGGCGGCTAGCCCGCGTTTCGCGAGGCTTGCCAGCGATGCGGCGACCCACTGCTGCCCAGGTACCCGCGCCGCGACGCCGATCTCGTGCTGGGCCAAGGGTGATGCAGCTCGCGCGAGCACGCGCAGTGTTGCTATCTCGCCGGCATCCAGTTCATGCACCAGCACCACGGGATACCACGCGTGGAAGGTGAGCCACGGAACGGATGGTTCCATCGCCCTCGATTTTTTCGCGGGCTTCGGTGCAACCATGGTGCCGCGATCGATACGCGGAGGAACCCACGATGGCGTTTCCTGCCGCGGCGCTGTGAACACCATGCCGGTGCCGACCAAGATGAGTTGCCGGGCAGCAAGCGCCGCCCCGACCGCGTCGATCACCGTGGTGGTGCCGGGCTTGCAAGCGAGCACGGCAACATCGATCCTCGCCGCATGACCGGGACTTGCCAAGGCCACGACATCATCGTAACTTAGCACCTCCATGTCGGACACCGCTGAAAAACCGGTCGCCCGGCCCGCGAGCGTCGCCGTGTCCCGCCGCTCGGCAAGACTGCCCCCAATCGCCTCGTACAACTCCCGCCCGGGGCCACCCGCCTTGATTTGCTCGCCGGTCATATCCTCGGCCACGGAGCGCCATCCCGCGCTTGTGATGGCGTAGTTGAGCCCCGTCCCGCGCGCCAGCAACCAGTGATTCGATGCCAGGTGGGCTGCAGCGTCACGCGCGACCCCGCCATCGCTAGCCACGATCGCGACGCGCTTGTCGTGGCACGCCAGGCAGCCTGCCATGGTCGCAGCAATCCTCGGAATCGTGCGTGGATCGCGGCACTCGATCGCCACCATGCAATCTGACAAGGACATTTTGTCCGCGATCTCGCAGCACGCCAAGCGCGTGCCTGGCACGGGTGTTTCGAGTGCATCGATGATCCTGGCATGCGTGGATCGCGCGAGCGGGTCGTCACGGAGCTTATGCATGATGCCGAGCCGGTCTGCAGCGAGCCGGGCTTGGATCGTTTCCCGGGACGCGATGACGCCGGTGAGGGGCAGATCATAGCATCGAGTAGCTGTCGCCGCGTCGAGATAGATCACCGATGCATCGCAATCGCTGATCCCGAGCCCCGCCACGGTCCCGGCGTGCCATTCGCAGCTAGGATCGGGCACCGGGATCGCGTCGCGATCCGTGGCCTTGCTCGCATGTCCGATGATGACCTGGTCCCCGATCTTGAATCGATTGAGCGTCGCCACCGCGTTCTTGCCATGCGAGACGAGGTGAAATCGCACGATACCGGGGTTCGTTTGCACCTTGAGGTCGTACGCGGCGACCGCTTGCGCCCGGATCGCCTGTCGGATCTTCCCCCCGTACCACGCTACCCATTCTTGCCACTCGTCGCCATCGCTGCCGCTGCCGCGGTCCCGGTGCCAGCCCAGGCGCTTAAGTACCTTCTCGCGGGGCTCCAGTCGCTTGTATCGCTTGATCGGAGTCATGGTGCGCCATCAACGTGGGAACCACGCATTGCCGATGTCCACTCGAAACGTTCGATAGACATGTACCAGCGGAACGAGATTTGTGCACGCGTGATGTCATTCTATCGACCCGATGTATATCAAGGACAACCTTGATCCATAGACCATACATATAGGCTATCATGGAAGGTCAAGGTCGGCATTTAAATTGCCAGGGTCGATATAGATTTATAAGCCTTGAACCGAGGTATTCTCCACAGATGCCACGGCCTAGGATCGCACGACCTGGGCAGCGAGGCGGGATCGCAGACAGCTGCTTCCACGCATCATGCACCTTACCAAATCATTAGTATTGTTTCGTGATACCATGAGGACGACGAACCGACGTGATTTCGCAAGATTCATCACATTCGCGTGGATCATTTCGACCGCTGCCATGATCTGGATTCAATATCGCGGGATTCAGCCAGGATACCGTGCTATGATGCAGATTAACGAATTACAACCCAGCAGTTTGGGCGACGAGATATGGTATCGAACCTGGGGCACGGGTCTTGCTGAATGGGGCACTGGTGTTTGGTACAATGATTCTTCATCAATTTATACGACCGGTTATACATTTAATGGGGGAATTGATTACGATATCCAGCTAATAAAATGGGATTCTGAAGGAAACCAAATATGGAATCGTACATGGAGAACAGCGGGAATAGACAGGGCGACATCAATTTGGGGAGATGAACAATATGTGTTCGTTTATGGATCTACTGGGATTAGCCAGTCAGATATTTTGTTAATCAAGTGGGATTCAGATGGAAATCAATTATGGAATCAAACTTGGGGCGGGTCTCTCAAGGAACTCGGTACTTCTATATGGGGAAATGAAACAGTCATTTATACAACAGGTTCCATTAGCAATGGCAGCGCGAACTCGGGTAATTTGACTTTCTTGAAATGGAATGCAACATCGGGCGCAATAATTTGGAATAAGAATTGGTCAACACCTTATGTTAATTCGGGAATGGGAATATGGGCAAATGATTCAATAGTCTATACTTGTGGGTATCTCGATCTTACTCCCCTAACGGGTCATCCCGTATTATTATTAATCAAATGGTATGTGAATGGCACTGAGATTTGGAGCAAAAACTGGAGTAAAAGTGGAGGAACAATAGGAGATTCTGTCTGGTGCGATAATTCGAATGTTTATACATACGGAGAAGTTTCTGGTAATCATCCTGTGTTGATAAAGTGGAATGCTAATGATGGCCAAGATATCTGGAATATTACCGAGGAAACATTTGAAACTTCAAGAGGTGTTTCAATCTGTGGTGACGAGAACTATATTTTCGCTTGCGGGCAGCAAGGAACGTCTGCGGTAATATTCAAATATGATAAATTAGGAAATCAAGTATGGAATCGGACGTGGGATATAGGCGCGTTTAATTCAGCAAGTACAATTTCATTATCAGGTTCTTACATATACGCTTGTGGTCTTACATCGCTTGGCGCTGGTTCTACAGATTTGATTTTATCTAAGTGGGACAAGCTCGGTTATCATCCGAACGCCACGTTCCAAACCAACACCACGATCATCCTCGTCAACCAATCCATCGGCCTCGACCTCGTCGGCAGCCCCGGCGACCCGCCGACCGCGTACCAGTGGAGTTTCGGCGACGGCACGCCCAACGCCACAGCCACGCGGCCCAACCACATCTACGCCGCGGAAGGCACCTACCACCCCGTGCTCACGATCTCCGACGTGGAGCACGAGAACGCCACGCACAGCCTCGCCACGCCCGTTATGGTGCTCTCGGCCGGCGGCGACAACGACAGCGACGGCATTCCGAACGCTTGGGAGTTGGACAACTTGCTCGACCCGCTCAATGCCAGCGATGCCGATCTCGATCTCGATGGCGATGGCATCTCGAACCTAGACGAGTTCGGCAATGGCACGCTTCCCTACCTCCGCGATTCGGACGGCGACGGGTGTTCCGATCTTGACGAAATTCACGTGGGAACGGATCCCATGAACCCCGGCGATCATCCCGTGCTCGGCTTGAAGCCTGCCGTCGCCGCGACCATGGGCGTTGTCTCCGTAGCGGGCGCTTCTACTGGGATCCTCGCGATCGTCCACGCCAAGAAAAAACGGTCTCGCACCCCTTGAACGGCGCAATATTTGCCAAATACTCTATACATCCGTATGTTGTCGGCGGCATTTTCCGAGATGGCGCCCCGGCTGAGGGGTCAACGTATATATTAAATCAGCTATGCGATTACCTCGTGTGGAGTTGCATATATCCTTGAAAAGCTCAGCCAAATCCGCGTGATATTCTGGCCATTGCTTGAAAGTACGGCGCGCCGCTATTCGATTCTGACACGAAATTTGACTCCGGTACGGGTTGACCTAGATTTTCCGACCCGAAAGTGAAAGAAAATATCGAAGTACGGGAAGTGATGGTCTATCGCTTGATCTGTCCTAAGACATCATCTATTCGTTCCCTGACTTCTGGGCGTGCTCGAGATCTCGCATCAAGGAGCGCCTGGCGTGCCTCCTCCCCTATCATAATGAGAGCCAATTGGGCCTTTAAGTAATACGTTCCCTCCAGTTCGGAAATGAATACGTTCAATGCAGCGGGGTCTGAGAGCGTTTCTAATCCTCGGATAATGCTTCTTCCGACTGTTTCGTCTGGCTCGATTCGAAGAGCATCGAGAAAAATTGGGGTTGCTTTTCGGTCGCCTGCGGCACCAATAATGTCCGCCGCGATGGCACGAACCTTAGCATCCGGTGATTTGATCAAGTCAAGAAATAATTGGGCGGCTTCCCACCCCATTTTCTTCAAAGAACGGATGGCCGGGCGATCATTCCAGACTACATTAATGGCGAGTGTGGCATTCAAAAGCAAGGCCGCTTGGGCAGGTGTGACTTCGGTCAAGAGGTGGCGAAGTGCCTTGATGTCTCCGAGTAATCCGAGTGCGCGGAGGATTTCTTCCCTGCCGCGTGGGTTTGGGTCCTTAAGAGCCTCAACGAGAAATGGAAGTGCTGGCGCCCCAATCACCTCGAAAGCAAGGTAAACTGCTTTCAAAACTTGTAGCTCATTAGGAGTGTCCCGGACCAGTTTCACGAAGGACGGGGTCGCGGCTGGATCTTGGATCAAGCGAAATGCCGAAATGGGGCCCTCACGGGGATCAGGCGTGTGAGCCAGTTCGTCCTCGTTTTTAATTTCTCGTTCCATATGGTGCCACTGGTCTATCGCTTGGAGTAGGGCCTTACCGAGTGGGGCGACGGCACTTGGACCGAGGGGCAGGTGTTTGAGGGTTTTGACGAGTTCCGTTTGGTCGTACTTTTCCATTGCGTGGAGGATTGGTTCCGCCGCGCGCGGATCCCCCAGTTCATCCAAGCTGTCGGCCACCCAATAACGCACGTTCGGGTCAGGATCATTGAGGCGGGCAATGAGCGCATCTATGACAGCAGGCGTTTTCACACCGATTTTCCTGAGGGCATTGACTGCAGCCGACCGCACGTCTTTAACAGGATCCTGGAGGGCATCACAAAGCGGTTTCACTGCTTGCACATCTTGGAGGAAACCCAATCTATCCACGGCAGCACGCCTGGTACCGGCATCGGGATCCTTCAAAGCCTTTATCAGTTCTCTGGGGGGCTTTATGAGCATTGTACATACCACATCATTTAACGCGTGGGTTTCAATAGGATATGAAAATTAAAAATTTTGCCTATTTTTTGGTACTAGTGAAATAACATTCAACACCACTTCAAAAATTTCTGCCTATTTTTTTGGCACTAGCTAAATAACATTCAACACCGAGGACGAGGTATCGCCGCGATTTTGCGAGATTCATTGCAACCCATGCCATGACTCGGTATGGCATGGGGACGAGGTATCACCGCGATTTGCGCGTGCAGCGCGTGAAGGAATTCTTCATTTCCATATACATGCGGATAAATGGGCGCATATTTTATATACTACGTTACGGCAAGTTCAGCTAGAAAATGTATCACCAGGGTCACTTGCCATGAAGAAAATAACTGGGCTTGCCATCACGCTGCTCATTCTCGGTTCCTTTTCGATAGGCGGCAGTCTCGGGGTCAACGTGTATATTAAATCAGAGGTTGCATCACAAGTCGACTTTGCATTATCGGAAATAGAGGCCCGCGCAATTCCGTTGATCGAGGCGATGATCCCTGAGATGGCAATCCCCGTCGCGCTGCGCGGCATCAGGGATTTCGGGATCCCGATGGTCCAGACAATGATCCAGCAGGAAGGCGTCGCCGAGGTCTTGTACCAGCTGCGGGAAACATCGCTCCCCTATTCTGAGAAGCTCGTCAACGCGTCGTTCTTGACCCGCGTGCTCGATGGGGCATACGCGCAAGGCCAATCGCAGTTCGGGGATCTTGGCGGCGATTCGGCGATGAACATGTTTTTCGATTACGAGGAGATCAACCTCGGCCTTCTCGGCATGGGGCGATTCAATGAGGAAATGGTCGCTGCTGGCCTTCCCTCGATCCTCGGCGTGTCCCAGTGGTGCAATCAGGACTTGCTGTTCGGGACATACATGTTGATCATCCTCGTGCCATGGCCCGATCCCAACGATTACCTCGTGTGGGGACGCAACGCAACGGTGCCCGGCTTTATGGAAAATACGTCGTTTGGCTTCGGCGTGGATGAATACCTGACCAAATACGAGGAATCCATTGGCAACACGACGCTGCAGCGACGCCTCTGCGATGGCTATGGCCTCCCGGCCCGCGATTACTGGAAATTCAGCAACCTGACGGCCTATTACTACGATTACTGGATTCCAATCGCGATTCCATTGCTCGTTGCGGAACTGCAAAATCCTGGCTCAGAGGTGAGCACTAGGATGCCGCAATACGTCGGAATGGACACGGACGACATCGCGTATGCCGAGTTCCTTGCCGAGTGGGCCAATTGCTCGACGTATTACCCGAATGGCATGGATTTCCACGAGGTCGTCGATGATATTCCCGATGAAACCTACGGGTTCGAGTTGCTCCGCCCGGGCAGGACGAACATCAACCTGATCCAGGCATACGCCCTCTGGAACGAGACCAACCCGTGCTCCCTCACGAACATGAGCGGCATGAAGTTGTGGTATCAAGCAAATAGCAGTCCGGAGATCCGGGACAACCTAACCGCGGAATTCGGGCTCACGCCGGCGCAGGCCTGCTACATTATCGATTGGCTATGGGGCGGCAACGGGTCCTTCAGCCAATATCTGGTCCCGATCCTCATAGAAAGCGAGGCTGGCTATAACATGACCATACCCGAGCTCGCGGTGGCATTGTTCTACAGCCAGTGGGCAAATGGAACGATCCTCGGCAAGCAGATCTACAAGGGTGGCCTTGATTTCCACGACGTGTACGACACGCTCCCGGAACGCACGCAAGGTTTCGAGGTCGGCCGGAACACCCCGTCGAACATCACCCTCCAGAGCGCCGTGGCATTATTCAACGAAAGCATTCCCATGGCGCTCACGAACGACGACGGTATAAAATACTGGATCAACGCGTCGCGGGACGGCACGTGGCGGGCCGAGCTCATGGCAACCTTCAACTTGAGCGAGTCACAGCTCGATGCGATCCTCGACTGGCTGTTCGAGGAATCGTTCAAGGACGACTTGGTTCCCGTCTTGATGACGCTGCCGGCGCCGCAAGGGGTTGGTATGACCTTGCACGAGTTCGCAGGGGACGTGTTCCGCGAGCAATGGGCGAACGGCACCGCTTACGGGCGCGTGCTGTACCCGTACGGGTTCCCGCTGCCGCTGCGAGCAGGGCCTGTTTACGGCCTCGAGGCAGGTTACCAGGACCGGCAGACGGGCGTCGTCAACACGGCGATATCCCTCGCGTCTGCCGATCTCTTGTGGGATGTGAACAATACATCGTCGATCGTGAACGATGCAGGAAACAACAAGTGGTTCGCCGCCGTCGAGGACCCGACGGTGCAAGTTGCCATCGACTTGCAGGATGCAAACTTGCTGACCAACGAACAGATGCAGATGCTGCTGGAATGGCTGCCAAAATTCCGCGACAACGTTATGCCATTCCTCGCCCAGGAGCAGATGAATTTGCCTATGGACTCGACAAGCCTCGGGCTCACCATCCTCGTGGGCGGGATCCTGATCGGCAGCCTTCTTGTTGCAACGTCCGTTATCATTTTCGCCAGGCAAACCAAGAAGGCCAAGAAAAAGGGTGGAAAAAAGACTGGAGGTACCCGGGCCAACCTACTCTTGCCGGCCCCGCAGGTCTCGCAAGAACAACCGCCCAAGACTGCAATACCTGGGGCGGGCAGCACCACCGTTACAACGCCGCAGCCTGGGCCACCTGGAAGCCCGCCCGGTGCCGGCAAGCCTGTAGAACGTGATCAAGGCACCGGGCAACAAGCACCGGGCCAATAGACAGTTGTAACTACTCAAAGGTCCAAAACACGCACCTTGAGCCAATAAACACCTATTTTTTCAAAATGGCGTCGAACAGAATTCGGGAATGGTCAAGGTACACGTCCCGCGTGAATGGCTCGCACAGTTCGGACACGATCACGATATCCCACTTCCCTGACCGGGCACGGTTTGCCAGATCCAGGGCCGGCAAGCAAGCCAGCAAGTCCTGCTGGTTGCCCGCGAACATGTCGTCCCGCGCAAGATCATCACGCAGCGGCACGAAGCACTTGTGCTGGTCCCCGGTTCCATCGTTGCCGTGAAGGTGCAACGTCCGGATGCGATCGCCGAGGGCTGTGAATAATCGATCGAGATCCGGGCGGTTCTTGCGACCCGCGATGCGGTACTGCGCGAAAAAGTGGCCGCTGTCGAAGGTCATGCCGAACCATTCCTTCATTTTCCCATTTCCTTCCGAATCAAGCCGCCGGTCGAGTGCCGCGTAAAAATCGACCAGATGATCGGCAAAGCCGAACCAGCATGCATGCCAGTTATTTTCCAGGTCGATGGAGACGCACGAGTCCCGCACCAGTTTCAAGAATCGCGGCGAACACATCTCATTGAGCAATTCCGCGGTCTTGTCAGCCGGATCGATGGGTAAATGAACCGTGATGTTGCGCGTGCCGAAGCGCCGGCACAGCGATAACAGCTGCGCCATTTTCTCGTGGAATTTTGGCTTGAGCGGTTCTTGATCCGACGTCTCGTGGATGAAAGGAAAAACGGGCACGGCGGCATTCCATTCCGAGGCCAACACATCGACGAGCTCGGGGTCATCGTAGTACATGTCGGACTCGTTCCCGTACTGCACCGCAGGTGCGAGCACCTTTTTCAAGCCCGGGTATTCCGCAACGAGGATTTGAGCTATGTTCCGCGAGAACGCGGAAAGCTGGCGCATAATGTTCCCCGGCTCTGGCTCATCGAGCCCGATGCTCGCGCCCATGGCTCGGTTGAACAAGTAATTGCTGGTATTATTTATCGCGTAGAGTAACGTGGACCCATCACCGGTTCATTCGCACTTATACTTCTTGCAGAATTTCTTGACGATGTCCGCGAGTGGTTCATCCAAAAAATGGAAGACCTGGGCCTTGATCTTCGGAGGTACCCCCTTGTAGAAGGCCTGGGAAATCCCGCCGGCGATGCACGCCATCGTGTCGCTATCACCACCTAGCGACACAGCGAGCCTGATGCAGTGCTCGAAATCGTTCGATTCCAGGAAGCAGATGATGGACTCGGGAACCGAACCTTGGCAAGAAACATCAAATTCATAAATCGGGCGGATTTCATCGACCTTCCGGCGCAAATCGTAGTGAAACGTGTCCTCGATGTAATCGCGTATGAAATCCTTGGATTTTCCTTGGCGCGCGAGGAAGATGCTGGACGCGGTTGCTTGAGCCCCCTTGACGCCCTCTGGATGATTGTGCGTCACCTCGGCGCTTTGCTTGGCTCGTGCGAGGACATCGTCAAGTGTGTCGTACGCGTACCCGACCGGGCTCACGCGCATGGCCGCGCCGTTCCCCCAGCTGTTATACGGCTTGGTATTTTTGCTTGCCGCCCAGTTCGCGAACGATCCGCCGTAGCCAGCCCGGGGATATCGCCGGTAATACTCCTTCAGCTTGGCAATGTATGGCGTCCCGGACAAGATGCTGTCCGCGAGGGCAACGCTCAAGACCGTGTCGTCGGTGAAGGATGAATTCGGACAGAACATCGGAAAGTCCACGTCCTTCGTCGAATTGAATTCGTAGACCGACCCAATGATGTCACCCGCGATTGCCCCGATCATGCATATCTATATCCAGGAGGAAAATAAAAAAGAAAGGATGGACGGATGGGAGATGGCCGGGATCAAGCGTTGAGGTGGTCGAGCTGGAACAAGAAATCAGCGATCACCTTGTCAATGCCCCCCGCTGCCAAGCCAAACACGAGCACGCATCCAACGATGCAAATAATAATGATAAAGAACGCTCCGATGGCATGTTTCTTGTTCTTGTAGACCATGTTTCGCATGAACGACCAGATCCCGAGAAACGAACACCCGGCAACGAGACCCAGCAGCGTGTAAAACCCCGGGCTGTTAAACCCGAGAATCACCGCGATCGACCCACCGGCAACGAACACGACGAGGAATACCAGGAGCAAGACCCATTGCCAGACCATCGCCAGTCCCGTGGCGTGCATGGAGCGCCAGTCTTTCTTTCCGATGGCTTGCGTGATAGCTGCACCGACGCGAGACCCCGTGATGTACCCGCCGATGATCACGAGGAACGGCATGGCCAGGTTAGGTAATTGCCACGCGAACAATACCTGGAACATCAATGCCCAGCCGGCGATCATTCCCGCGGGAAACACGATGCTGCCTGCGAGCCATTTCACGCGATCGGTCGTTGGCATCACGAACAACTCGTGACGATCCTCTTTTCGCCATTTCGAGGTGCCGAGCATCACCTTGACCATTTCCTTCGCCCGCAGACCCTTTGGGCTGTAAGATAGAACTGCCGCGGTGCCGAGCAGCGCCATCCCGATCAAGATCGCTAGCAGGCCGGCGCGTGCGGCGTCGGTCCGCCCGACGAGGGCCATCCACGCGCCTTCCAGCTGGGAATAGGAATAAACGAATCCCCAGCCATATGGCGTGTATTTTTGCTGGTACGCGTTGTGCTTCGCGATGATGTTGTTCCGGGCTTGCTCGGCGATCTGGAAGCAACCCGCGTCCCAGGTATACAGCCAATGAAAATACGCAACGTGCCAAGCACGCCAATCGGCAAATAGATCTGCAAAGGCCGCGTATGCTCGTATGTGCTCGCGGAAGTAACCCAGGACGCTCGTCAAGTTCGCGTAATCGACGGACGAGGCGTTGAACACGAAGTCGGGGGAATCATCGAGCGATCCATAACCGGGATACGACGCTGGGCACGAATCTGCCATTTCCCAAGCAACCGAGCTGCCGTTGTACCCTTCATCCAGCGTGTATTGCACGCCCGGCATCCCGCCGTAGTTTGGCAGCGTCATGTAAAACATGTTGAACCGGGTCGGGTCAAACGTGATGCTATTCCCGTTGTTCACGACGTCGCCTCGAAATTTTCCCGACGTGCTCCATGCTTTCATGAAAAACAGCTGCCGGAAAACCTCGGTCGACAGGTCGAAAACGTGCGTAATGTTCGCGACGATCGCGGGATCGAAAATGCCCACCTTGTTCAAGTAGGCACGTACACCATCCCCCGCCCGAATGGACGCGTTGTACGTGTGCTGGACGAGGTAAAAGACTGTCGCATCCCGGGTCGCGTCTGGCGTGGCGAGGGTCCTCCACGACGGCGCCGTTAATTGCATGCCGTCGTAACCGACGATGTTCGGGTTGTCCCACCAACCAACGGTCGTGCCGTTGCCGTAATCGTATCGCGTGCCGTTGTCAGAGTACCAGTCGTGCAAGAAGCCCCGGAAGTACGGGGTAATAGCTTGCACCGCCCAGCCGATTATCCAGCGGTGGTGCGAGACACCCATCGTCGGATTGGCCGGCATATTCAACCAATGGTCATTGTACGTCTCCTTGGTCCTGAGGATCAGGTTCGTGGCTGTGATAGGGTCGAGCATCTGGTGGCATAGCGTGGCGTTGTTGAACGGGTTCTCGGTTTCCTGGATCATCCACATGCGCTGGATGACCTCGGCGTTCACATCCGCCGCCGCTGCGGTCGTGATATTGATGAACCGGCCCAGCGTCTCGACCGTGTGCATGAACGAGACCTTCTTGTACACTTCTTGACCTTGCCAGTTCTTCAACGAGATGTCGTCGATTCTGAACTTAAACCCGCCAAAGCCATCCGCATTCGTGCTGTTCATGATCGTCCCCAGCGCTTCGATAACGGCCTGGTACTTCGCTTCCAGCAGCGTCCAGACGGGTGAATCGGGCGCGATGGCCTGTTCATAGATGCTATCGGGGAACTGCTTCGTTTCCTCTGCGCCGTATTCAGGCCCGGCGTATCCCAACTCTTCATTAAGCCAATCATACATGGGGTGAGTCATGATCAGCTCGTCGGACGCGAGGAACACCCGGACGTGGTATTGCGCTGCGAGTTGCAGCACGTCGGCAAGCCACGCGAGGTAATTTGCTCTCTCGGCGATATCGGTACTGGACCATCCGTTGTTGAAGCCAAGCAAGGAAATATTGGCGATCTCGTTCAGCGGGCTCGAAGGAAATTCTATGCAGTTTATTTGCCGGGCCACGAACACCTTGAACGTGGCTTCGACCGATAGTATGCCCGTGCTCCAGCCAAGCGCGTCGAGCTGGATGTTCATGCGCATTTCCTTGAACACGATTCCCGTCCAGTTTTCGTTCCGGGTCAAGGTGATTGCATGATACGCGGTAAAGCGCTGCATCGTATCGAAGCAACCCGCGTCCATCACCCATCCCGTGGCGGAATCGTTTCTCCACGGCGCGAGCAGCGTGTCTTGGCCCTTGGCCGAACGGTTCACGGCCGGGAGCGATGAATCCGAGAGATTCGCGAGGATCATGCTGGCATTCCACCAGATCAGCGTGCCGTTCAGCAGCGATCTCGCGGCTGCGAGATCGGCCAAGCCTCCCAGCGGGAGCGACGCGTTGATCGAGTGCACGGGCAAGCTCCTCCCGAATTGATACTCCCACTCGCCCTTGAATCCCGTGATCGAGGCGTTCAAGCCCTTGTCCTTGCCCGTTCCC
Source organism: Candidatus Sigynarchaeota archaeon (assembly GCA_030587525.1). Lineage (GTDB taxonomy): Archaea > Asgardarchaeota > Lokiarchaeia > Sigyniarchaeales > Sigyniarchaeaceae > Sigyniarchaeum > Sigyniarchaeum tengchongense. Next base: position 17,664 of record JAUQYW010000316.1, read on the forward strand.
ATGTCCACGACGATCCCCGTCAAGTTCGCGGGAGCTGACGCATTGGATAAATCGGCTGGAGCCAATCGAGTGGTTGAATAATCTCGGTCTAGGCCACCGCACGTGGCGTGCGTTCACCATCACGGGAACGGTACATATGATCGCCAAGACAACGGCGATGAAGGTGTAGATATATTTCATATGCATCAATAACCTTTCGTGTAAAATCGTTAAATACATATACCTAACGGGCTTGACGATTGTAACCACGCAAGGCTTTTTACCACGCAATCCAAAGTGCATGGGAAAAAAAGCCTTGATTGATTCGTAATCAACAACTATTCTTCTGAATGAAAAGGGCTGAGTAGAACAATGGATGCAAACCGCATTTCCTATCATGATTCGGTCAAGAAGCTCTATGAACGCGTGAAGAAGGACGGGATGACGAACATCTGGGATCGTTTCGAGGCCCAGGGCATCGGGAATCCCGACAGTCGCTGCCCATTCTGCATGGGCGGCGTGCGCTGCGATCTCTGCAGCAACGGTCCATGCCGGGCTGATGTCGCCAAGGACAAGCGCGGCGTTTGTGGCATCACGGGGGATGGCATGGCAATGCGCATGATGCTCTTGCGAAACATTATGGGCGCCAGCACGTACCATTACCATTGCGAGGCCACGGTGAAAACTATGCGGGTCGCGGCGGAGGGCAAGACTACCGTTACCATAACCGAGCCAGAAAAGCTGAAAAACTTTGCCAAGCGACTCGGCATCAATATTTCTGGTTCCTCGTTGGAGGTCGCGAAGAGATTCTGCGATTTCGTCGAGGCGGATTTCAGGAAACCCTACGACGAGCCAAGCGCCATCGTCGAAGCGCTTGCGCCCCCGGAGCGAAAGGCGCTGTGGAAGCGGCTCGGGATCTTCCCGGGCGGCATCTATGGCGAGATGATGCTCGCGTCGAGCTCTTGCCTCACGAATGTTGATGGCTACTACGCGAGCCTTGCCACGAAAGCGATGCGCATGTCGATTGCCATGGCTTACCAGAGCCAGATAGTCAACGAGTTCGGCATGGACATCTTGTACGGCATCCCGCGGCCGCACGAGATGCGCGTGGATCTCGGCGTGCTTGACCCCGATTACGTGAACATCCTGCCAAACGGCCACGAACCGTTCCTCGGCTTCGCAATGGTCGAGCTTGCGCGAAAGAAGGAATTGCAGGCAAAGGCGAAAAAGGTGGGCGCTAAGGGAATTCACATCATTGCCAACATCGAGACCGGCCAAGAGATGATCCAGCGCTGGAAGCAAGACGACGTGTTTTACGGCTTCACGGGCAACTGGATCATGCAAGAAGCGATCCTCGCCAGTGGTTGTGTCGACCTGTTCGTCGCCGACATGAACTGTTCTATGCCAATTGACCCGATCTATGCGAAAAAATACAAGTTCAAGCTCGTTCCCGTGTCCGAGGTCGTCGCCTTCGAGGGGATCACCGACCGGATCAACTACGTGCCAGAGAAAGCCAAGGAACAAGCCACCGCGCTCATCCAGATGGCCATCGACAACTTCAAAGATCGCCGCGCCAGCGTGGAGCCGGTCACGGGACTCCCGATGAGAAATGCAATCGTTGGGTTCTCGACGGAAAGCATTCTCGAAGCGCTCGGTGGCAAGCTCGACCCGCTGCTCGATGCGATCAAGAAAGGCACGATCCGAGGTGTCGTCGGCCTCGTTTCATGCACGACCCTGCGCGATCACGGCCAGGACGTGCATAGTATTGCCGTTGCCAAGGAATTGATAAAGCGGGACCTGCTCGTGCTGTCGATGGGCTGCGGCAACGGGGCCATGCAAGTCGGGGGCTTGTGCAGTCCCGAGGCCAAGGATCTGGCTGGCCCTGGCTTGAAAAAGCTCTGCGCTGCCTTGGAGATCCCGCCGGTCTTGAGCTACGGCACGTGCACGGACACGGGACGCGTCGCCGACTTGCTCGGGGCGATATCAGCTGCGCTCGGCGGCGTGGCCATTCCCGACCTTCCCGTCGCGGCGTGCGCGCCAGAGTACATGGAACAAAAAGCGACGATTGATGCCGTGTTTGCCGTCGCCTTCGGCCTCTACACGTACGTGAACCCTGTGCCATTCATCACCAGCGCCCCGAACCTAGTGAAATTGCTCACGGTCGATGTAAAAGGCCTCACGGGCGGAATCATGAACGTGGAGAAGGATGCAGGGAAAGCCGCCGATGGCATCCTCGCGCACATCGAAGGTAACCGCAAGAAGCTCGGGTTGAAATGAGTTTTTACTTTTTTTTTGTTCACGACGGTGGTGCTGAATGGTCAAGCGAGACATCATCAAGATCGACGAGGAAAAATGCACGGGATGCGGTACATGCGCGAATGGATGCCCGGAAGGGGCGATCCAGGTCATCGATGGAAAGGCGAGGCTCGTGAGCGACTTGATGTGCGACGGCCTCGGCGCGTGCATCGGGACATGTCCCGAAGGTGCGATAACGATCGAGAAGCGGGAAGCCGAGCCCTATAACGAGAAAAAAGTGATGGGCAACATCGTGAAGGCTGGAACCAACACGATCAAGGCGCATCTCAAGCATTTGAAGGATCACAAGCAGGATGAATATCATCGCCAAGCAATCGATTATTTGAAAGAACATGGAATTTCCGTTCCCGATGAAAAGGGGGAGGAATGCGGTAGCAACCATGCCGCGCCGGGTACCGCGACGATCGGCGCGGAAATGCACGGTTGCCCGGGATCGGCAACCATGGCCATATCCAGGAAAGCCACGCCCGTGCCAGCAAGCGAGAACAAAGTGACCGTCCCCTCAGAGCTCCAGAATTGGCCGATCCAGCTGCGGCTCATCAACCCTACCGCGGAGTATTTTGACAATGCCGACATCGTGGTCGCT
>JAUQYW010000317.1 GCA_030587525.1 Candidatus Sigynarchaeota archaeon
CCCATGATCGCGCTGAAGAAACTCGCGATCGTGAGCTTCGACGTGATGCCCGGATCGACCGGGAGCGGCGGGGAGCATCCCTTCATGCTCGTGCTTTTCGTGCCGCTGGACACCAGCAACGCGATGACAGATGCCATCTTGCAGGTCGTGGAACCCCGGGTCGACGCGTACAAGAACGGGCAGGCCCCGGACCTCGAGAATTTACAAGAGAACGTTCTCCGGGTACTTGAAAGCACCATAGTGGAAGAACATTCCAGTGAGCAGCAAGGAAACTTGAAACGCGATTTCATGACCATCGTCAAAGAGCATTTGTCCAAGATGACAAGCAAAGGGATCGCGCTGAAGGTGATATTCTGTCCTTTGTGTGGCTCCGAGATCTATCCAGACGAGCTCGCGTGCACCCATTGCCGTTTCATCGTTCGCACGTTTTGCGCGCAATGCAATGCGGTGATCGAGCGGAGCTTGAAGTTTTGCTCTAAATGCGGCCTGGCGAATCCGAAATACGATCCAGCGGTCTGGCTCGTCACGAATCTTGACGAATACCAGAAAGGGGTGGAAAATTCACGCCGGGAAAATACTATGCCGGGTGGCCGAAAAAACCTTGAAAAAGAACTCGACGCGTCCATAAATTCCCTGGATTCGGAGATTCAAACCTTGAAGGAGGAACTCGAAGCCGGGAACGAGCAAGGTCGCAAGAGCAAGGTCACGCTGTATGAAACATTCACGCGTGACCGTGCGAAAGACGAATCCGTGTCCCGGTTCCAGGATCTCATGCTCCAAAACCCCGCCAGCAGCGAAGCGGTTCGCCTTATCCAGCACCTGGCGGGCGACTTGCAAGATGCTGGCGCCCTGAACGTTCCGGAGGGGGTCTTGCTCTCGTGGGACTGCGACGCGTTCTTGCACGCCGCGGGACGGGTGCTCGTGGGATCGGGCTCGAGGCTTGCCGACGCCGGGGGCATCCCAGGTACCATATTCATAACTGAAACCGCCTTGATCTTCGTGTCGTACAAGGAAGAACCGGGCGAACCATCCCGTTTCTCGTATTTCGATGCCAGCTTGCAGCATGTTGGCGCGTTGAACACATTTTCCTTGGATCTAAAGAACAACGCCATATTGTTCGAGAATCACGGCATGAGCGCCAAGAAATTCCCGCTGGAACATACCCTCTGCGCCAATTTTTCATGGATCGCTGGCGAGAATGAGGACACCTGGGTCACGCAAGCCATCAAGCTCAGGTCGATGTTGTTGCACCAGAAGCTCTATCCAAAAAAGCCACCCGCGCCGGCGGGGATGTTTTTCCAATTCATTGGCAAGCCACCATCAGACAATGCCATCAAGAACGTGCTCGCCAGCCTGCAGCTGAATTTCCCAGACGTCTTGAAAATCGTGAAGGAAAAGTATCCGGTCTTGTTTTAGCTGGACTCGCGGGCCATGGATCATAAACATGTTCGATCGCCATCCGGTCGCTCGCCAGGAAAGAATCATTATCTTGATCGAGAGCTAATTGAAATTATTCACGATGTTCGTGGTGACGCAGCTCGATGTGCCCGGAGCAAGAAACAAGTGAACCGGCGAAATCAATCAAGAAAGGCGACTTGTGGGACCAGATCGGTTTTCACCGGCCGCTCGGCGGCTTCATGTACAATTACGTCATCGGCTTCGTCGAGATCGTGTTCGGCGTCGTTGTTGGCGGGTTGATGATTTCGCTCTTGTACCCGTATCCGGAAAGCAAGGGGTATAGGGATCTCGCTGGGATGATGTTCGTCTGGATCATGCCGCTCTTCGACATCGGCGTGGCTTACGGCATCGAAAGGTTCATCGGCGAGTGGAGAGTCAAGGACCCGGCGAAAATGGTCCAATACATCGAGTTCTTTGCATGGTATAATCTTTTTAGCTCGCTAGCTAAAACGACCATATTCTCGGCATGGACGTTCACGGTCATATCTCACAGCAATCTAGCGTACTTGGACTGGAACCTTCTCTTGCTGGCCATCCAGCATTACCCGGGCGTTCTCTACCTGCTGCG
>JAUQYW010000373.1 GCA_030587525.1 Candidatus Sigynarchaeota archaeon
CGCTTCTTTTCTTTCAAGTCCTTCATCGGTCGTGCCCAATGAAATAGTGACACTCATTTTTTCTCCGTTTCTATTGGTCAAAATCAAACACTATCCGCAACTCGTCCGTGGCTCTTCCCCTAAGCATAGCCACCAAACTCGCTAAGATATAAAACCACGAAGGGTCGAGGACATTCAAAAGAGTCGTCTCGGAGTTTACTCGAAGATCCGTGAAGGTCTGCCCATAGTTCACAGCCAGCAACTCTTTCAAAGTTAAATAAGATGCGTTGTATCCCGCGTGGTTGTGCCAGGGACGACGTCTGTTTCGGGGTGACGCTTCGTCTGTTGGATAACCTCGTGGCGTTGGGAGTAATGCTGGGACACCTGCATCGTTTATAACTTCACCACCCGTTAAGAAGGCGAAGCGAGCATAGTTGCGATCCGATAACGATTCGGGCGCGTTTAAACTAGCCCATTTCCCATCGGTTTTGACCTCGACGTACGGATTGATATCACAGCCCATTTGTGTTTCTCCTTGTCATTTATTCCTTCGTCAGCGCACTACGAGGTTTCGATGTTCGCCATGAACCACGAGCTCGGCGTCGATGATTAAAAAATGACAATGAGCTCTGAATGCCATGACCTGGCCCGACGACAAATTCACCGCGCATTCATCCAGAACATCGACCTCTTGCTCAAAATTAACCTTCGCTTTATCCCAGTCGCCCTCGGGCAACCCATTGACCATCACTTGAGGAATATCTATCTTCGGCACGAGAAACTTTCCCAACTTCATCCATATCGTGGTCGGCAAACCATCGTCGATCTTGAAGAGCGTTCCCGGCGGCATATGTTCAATGTGCCCGTCGTGCGCGCGCGGCGTATCTCTTATCGTGATTCCCATTCTCTCATCCTTCAAGGCTCGAAGCCCGGTTTGTAGTTTGTAATCTCCCTCTCTAACTCTTTCGCGACACGCTCTCTGATAATGCAATCGTCAGCGTGATTGGCGACCGCGGGCACTACTTCGAGCACTCCTTTGATCATCTTGATGGCAGTGATAATCGATTCGGCATCATCGTCGCGGTAATCTTTATCCAATGTCACTACCAAACCTTTATATTTGTCGGTCATGTTTTCTTCCTTTATCCTCTCAAGCTTTTCCCCAAGCCACGCAGCGTATTTGATGTCATCGGCATGACAACGCGCGCAAACATCTTCGCTGTAGAATTCGACTTGGCCTTTATGATTATCGCATCCGTGGTACCTGCACTTCGTGTTGTCAATTTTAGTTATCCGAAATGGCCCAAGCTTTTCCTCAAGCCACGCAGCGTATTGATCGCGATCTTCTTCTGGATCATCTTGATTGATCCAATCGGCCATTTCACCCATGGTTCACCCGCCGAAAAGAAATCGTAGTAAGTTCGCCACTTGTTAACTTCTTCGCAAAACTCATTTTATTCTCCCTCTATTTATATCCTTCTAAAGCATTAAGGTAATGCGCCATGACGTAAGCCTCTTTACAAGAGCCTACTAAAAACGGTCCCTTACGAACGTAGTGATTATGGACTAACCATTTCCCGTAATAGAACCGAGTGTAAAATTCATTCAACTCCCCAACTTGAGGTCTTAGTCCCCACGGTCCTCGCATTCGCCAATGCAAATCTCGTTCAGCATCGACTACGGATTCTGGTATTGGTCGCCCGCGAGACCACTCGATTTGATCAGATAACTCGATAGCGAGTTTGTAATAAACACTCTCACCGTCAAATACGGCATTTAGAAAATCGCAAATATCTTTGTTCATTCTCATACTCTCTGTCGATAGGGTTTGCCGATGGGTCGCCGCCGTGAGTTCGCCACTTGCTAGCTTCTTAGAAAAACTCATTTCACCCCTCTCTTATTCTCTTGCCGTCGGCACTGAATAGATAACGCTCACTGTCAACGTTGACGACGGTGTTCAAGCGCTTGGCGATGCCCATCCCATGATTCTTTTCCAGCCCGAGACTGACCGCCGCGTCGAGGTGCTCGTGAATCTCCTTTTCTATCTCCTGCAATAATCTCTGAAACCCACCCTTTTTGATCGCGTCGATGAACTCCAACTTTTCCGTCGCCGCTCTCAACTCCGAGATGACCAACGTCGCACGCGCCGCGCGATACTTTTGATCATCTGTGAAACCCTCGAATGCCTCCTTGAACAGCGGGCAATTATTCGATGCAGCCTTCACCATTTCGGTTGTATATTTCACTGTGTGTGCCATGTGTTTTTCTCCCTATTTCATATCAGAATTAGCAAGCCTTATCGCTATTGCGCAAGCACAAAATCCAGGGTTATCCTTATCTAATTGGAATTCGACTTTTGTACCATATGGAAACGTCACATCGGGATCTGCAACAACATAATATCTGTCTGCAGTCTTAATCATATTGTACGTTTTCAATTTCGTGTGATTCAAAAAATATCCAAGCATGTGTTTTTCTCCCTATTTGTACTGCGAACGCCTAGTCACACTCTCTGTCGATAGGGTTTGCCGATGGGTCGTCGCGGCTTCTCGCCGAGGTAACCGCTCGTTTGAATTTTGGGGATGTTGTTGTAATTCTTTTTCGCGAATGCGATTGCCGCCGCGAGACCTTTGCAGTCTCGAAGGTCGTCGCTTATCCAACTCCTCTTGATGCGAGTGAGCCGAAAAATCGTGAGCGTGCCTTTGATATAATTAAAAAACATCTCGATGATTTTGGCGTGCATTGCCTCTCGCTTTTCGTACGAACTGAAAGGGCCGAAGATTTTATGTTCGATGTCGATGTCAACGAGAGCGGAAGCCCATTCGCCGATATCGCGCACCAACTTCATGCGCTCGACCGAAGCCACGAGGTAGAGTTGCTCGCCCGCGATTTTCATTTCACTTTCCTCTCTAGTCTTCAGATATTTTTATTTCCCATCTAGTCAAAGAAGCGCGCAGGATTTTCCGACACTTCGCACAGATTGTATAACGCACAGTCTTAGTGCAACACATACAGCGGCACTGGCTTATGACCTCGTCACATTCGGAACACTTCTCAATGGAATGGCTCATGGTTCTCCCTTTACCTTCATCGTCGACTTGTACGCCCTCTTCCTTCTCAGCAAATGCCCACGCACGGCTTCCTTTTCCGTCGCGTAGCGCACGCATTCGCCATTATCCGGTCCGCCAAAAACCATCGTCTCAAAAATAAGTGGCGCACCTTTGTCATTCTGACCGTGACTAATCCCAAGCCAAACGGTCGACACCCGAATCTTACCGCCTGTCAAACCAATTACACGGTAAGTGTTATCGTTCATCAGCTCTCGGTATTTATTAAGACTGATTGGCTCTCCCTGTTTGTCGCGCCAGTCGATTTCGGTTTTCATCGGCCGCACTCCTTCAGACACTTGTAAAAATAACAAGACGCTTCGGCGTTCTTGATCCCGATGAGGCGCCTCTCAACATCGGGCGCTTCGCCGGCGTCCTCTATCCAAACCTTTCCATCCGCCGCCTTCGCCACCTGCTCGTCTTGCTCTATGACGAGACCGCCATCGCTCGAAATCTTGCACTCAAAACAGAGCGCGTCCTCGCGGCATATGACCGCCTCGATTCCACAGCCCGTGAATATGAGCATCGCCAACGCTAGGCTTTTCATGATTGCTACCCCCGAATTGCGTAGTTTTACCTCTAACTATTTTAACAGCAACCTGCCGATTTCTAACGATTTTTGTAGGAACCTAAACATTTCAATTGCGTAGTTCCGATTGCGTACGATTGCGTTGTTACGTATTCTTGAGTCCTCCGAATTGCGTGCCGCTCGATCTTTTCTGAGGAGGTCGGGCGGCATTTTCTTTTGCCCCGCGCGTGCGGGGAATACTGATAGACCCAACTGAGCACCATGCCCGCGGTCGGTTCAGCCCCGCGTGTGCGGGGAAACATCATCGACATGACTCAATGTCGTTCAAAATTTTTCCGTCTCTCATCATCATCGTGGGAGCCCAGCCATGCTCGACGAAATTCAACGCCGCCTCTCTCGAGTAGCCTTGCGTGACGAGATAGTCGACGAATGTTTCCTTCGTCGGAAATACCGGCGAGATGGGCGAGCCTTCGCTGACCGTTTCCCAGAGCTGATACCCCTCTCCCTCGGGAGGCAACTCTTCCTCCCACGCTTCGTACTTTGCTTTGACCGCGGCGTCGATGCCTGTACTATCACAGGCAGTGCACCTTCCCCAACCTGGGAGACCTGCTATCTCGAGGAGTTTTTGTTTGAGACTGAACGTCTGTCCCCATTCTAGAAGTACCACTCCTTTGGGCTCGCCCGATAACGCGACGAATAACTCATGGAGTTCTTTTGCGCGTGCGTTTCTATTGGCATCCGTGGGGTTGGTCGCCGATATCTGAAACTCTTCCAACCATTTATTGAACCAGCGGTCGCCCGCCGTTGCGCCTGTGCCGCCACAATGCGCGCATTGCTTCCAGTACGGATTCAGAAAGCCTTGCCACACTTTGCGCAAAGGCCAATTGAAATCAAGAGGCACCCGATAGATTTCTCTTCCCATGATTTTTCTCCCTTGAGCGCCATGCGCTATTAACTACCTGTGAAACTATCGCTTTGAGAACTTTTTCTTTTGGAAACTACCGGACTGCTCTGAGATCGGCTCTCCCTGTCGGCAGAGCTTATTCGATATTTTCGAGATCGTCACCTCATAGTGGTAGACCTCGACTCCGATTCTCATTCCTATCGTGCATGTGACGATTCGTCGACGGGCGCCGCATCGCTGGCACCTGCCGACGTGCGCTCGAAGAGTCGCCGACCAACCCTCGGGAAGCTTCTCTTTGATCTCCTCGTAGATCTCGAATTGCTCGGGCGTGCACGCGATGTTGCCATGCTCGCTCGCGAACTTGACGTCCTTGTCCTCGCAGTATTCGCTATCGCAAACGTCGACGGGGCGCATCGAGCACCACCTCGGATACGTGTCGAGACCGTATCGAGTAAGCATAATCTTCTTGAGCTCGGCGAGCGCCTGCTCGTGACCGAGGTGTCCTTCTCGCCATTGACGCAAGAGCGCTTCTTCCTTTTGCGCGTCGGCGTGTGAAATCAAATTCTCAATCCGTTCGTTCTCTCTGCTCATCTTTCACCTCTTGCAAGGTCACCCGCGAGAGCGACCTACGATATATTTCTGCTAGTACTCTGACCTCCTTCACGTGTTGTGAAATGATAGCGCACTCGTCTTCAAGGTCTTGCACGGCCTTTCTCACGAGCGCAAACTGTTGTTCGAGTACACCCGTCGCCGCGCTGAAATCCGTTGCGGTATCCATGATGAAGTCCTCCCCGCTCTCCTCGATATCGATATCACCCCCCCTTGAGATTCCGTATAAAAATAATTCGAGGCCTTGAATTTCGAGGCTCTCTCGTATTTCATGCTAAAAAATTCCAGCGTTGCCAAAATTACTACTTTCTTCCTTCCCCCGGCAAAGACCCGCCGGGCACGTACCACTTTGGTTTTGGCTCTTCTTTCACGCAAAGCAAAGGGTCACGAAAAACCGTTTCCGGCGGGTTTTCTGCGACCAATCCGCCCGCAGCCTGGAAGCCATGCAAGTATGCGGATCGAAGTGCTAGACGAATATCAACTGCTAGCACCACGTGTGAATCGAGTTGGTCTTGAAGATGACTTTCCATGTTATGCGAGCGCAAATATTTCTCGACTAACCCCGCCAATGTTTTATCTAGGTCATCCATATTTTCATCTCCGAAAGAAACGCCCGGCAAGATGCACCGGGCGTGAAAGTTATTTTATTGCTGTGTCGAGAAGGGGTCATACTCTCGGCTGATGGTCAGTCCTTCCCAATAAATAGAAACAAGAACGGCGTATTTCGGGAAAACTTCACCCTCGCAATTCTCGCACGTGACCTGATGATAGCGCAAAGTACACCTAGCCTGCGGAAGCAACCCACGCACTTTCGCGACGAAGGCGGTATGTATGGGATACAAATCTACTGGGAGTGACTCTGCATTCTCCGCGTAAAAGCTAACCGAACGCTGATAGCAAGAATCCGTACACTCGGGGCACTCATCTTTTTCAAGCGATTTGTAGCGCGCAAACTCCTCCATCGGTGCGAAAAAAATAATTCGCGCATACTTGCGCAAATCATCTTCGGCGAGAAGGTCATCGCCGGGACGACGGTCGAGCTGACCGGGACGGATGACCGCGGGGCCGGCGTGAGCCTGATCGAGACCACCGACGTGCAGGGCATCTACGCCTTCTTCAACCTGCGGCCAGGGGACTACACGATCCACGAGCTCCAGCCGGCCGGGTTTGATGACGGGCTGGACGTGATCGGGACAGTCAACGGGCTTCCCGTAGGGTTCCTGCCCCCTGGCACCAATGACACGATTGCCGGGGTGACGTTGCCACTGCCGGACTTACTCGGC
>JAUQYW010000375.1 GCA_030587525.1 Candidatus Sigynarchaeota archaeon
ACCTCGAACATAGATGTAATGAGGTTCGATGATCGACTGGCCTTCGAATTCGATGAACCCGAGGTAGTCGAGCGCGGTATACGTGTCCGTCCTGCTGGGATCCCGCCGAAGGGTGTAAGTTACCGTGAACGTGCAGGTGTCGCCGTAAGTATACGTGCCATCGCCACCGATTTCTTGGAAGCTGTCGATCGTGAGCGTGACCGGGAAGTCTTTCCAGTAACCGCTTGAATCTGGCTTTTGTATAGAACCCAGGAACACTTCCTTCTCGACCGTGCCATTGCTGCGGAAGATGTCGTGATATTCATGCATCTCGGCCGACGGGTTACGACCGTATTGCACGTCGTAACTGGTCTCACCAGCCTCGTAAAGCGTGGTGAAAGGCCGATAGATCGGGACCTCGATGGGCACGCCGAACATGTCGCCATATTGCCAGAATTGATCTTGCTTCAAGCCTGCAGCGCTACCGACAGCGGTGACTTCCTTGAACGTGTACGGGTACGGGCGCTCGAGGCTGCCGTAATCGTCCAAAGCTGGAGGCAAGGGCACGTCATCGCGCACGAGCTCCAAAGCTTTGGGTTTAAGTCCGCCAAATGCTCTGTCCAGCCAAATGAACAATGTATTCGATAACTGGCTCCACAAGTAATTCAACCCGGTTGACACTGCAACCGCTACAAGGAGCCCGACGAGCGGGTTGCCGGCCGTCGCAGCGGTCGCTGCAGCACTGGCGACCGTTGTCAAGGCCATGATGACGATCTGGGCGATAGAGTTGATCACGGTGCGCACCCAGAACATGGGATCGGTGGCCAATTGCTTCAAGTACAATCGCCATGACTCATCATGGATCATCTCTGTGAAGTCAACGGCCGGGTCCTCCGTCATCCACGACGTCGGGAAGAATGAATCGCGGAACGCGTTGCTCTCGGTGTTGTAGTAGCTGAAATCAGTGCTGATGACGTGATCACCATCATAATCCATTGCAATACCGATCGCCACAGGCAATTCGTAGGCATAACTATCATGTGTGAAAGTGTAAGCCATCCCATAGTTACCGGAGCCATCGTCGACGAAGTACAGCGTGCCGTGACGGTCGACCCACATGCTTTCAGGCAAGTGCGTGCGGCTATCGACCACGACGGGTATATCTTCCATGACAATGCACGCTAGTGTGTACTCGTGCTCCCCGTCATAATCCTGGTAAATGAACGTGCGATCGGTGAGGATGTCGATGACGGTGCTCGTCTGTTCCGCCACGAATTGTCCTTGATATTCGTCGTATATTGTGTACCGCTCCGTGATGTAATGCGTCTCGAACGTCCGTGTTCGGTATTCGTCGACGCATTGAGAGCTTCTCTCGTATAAGGATGAAGAGTCCGCCCCGCCTCCTTCGTTGTTTACAACGACATTGGCCGGTAACTCTTCGACCTCGATGGGGATTTGTTCCACGGGTACCGGCCGATCAGGCCATTCGTCCACGTTGTCCGTGATCGACTCGAAGATACCATCGCAGTTTGCATCGATCGATTCCGTGAACCCGTACGTGGTCTTTCTGCCCACGTAATTCCAAGAATGCATAACCCAGTCGTTTTTGGTAGTGCTCCAATTCACGAGGTATGCGATGGGTTGAGGCGTGGCAACGACCCGCGTGTAGTCCACGCGGATATAATCGTAGCTGCCATCTTGATCGACATCAATGCGATACTCGTTCCCCACGTATCGCTGCTGCAAAGCCATGTCCGCGGCAAAACTCGTTATGGTTCGCGAGTAATTCAAGGTAACATATTCGGCAAGACCATTTCCGTCAAAATCATAACCGATCTCCGTGTTGTTGCCGTCATACCATGGCACCGCTTCGGGGATAGCAGTAATCGTCTTGCTAGCTGCCCATGCCGCGCATGTCAGCGTGCCCGCCACGAACGACAGCCCGTTCGTTGGCACTGCCGTGATGGTGTGGGTTCCCGCAGTAGTATCGGCCTTGAAATCGACGATCTTTCCAGTCGCGCCATTCGCTCCCGTGACGACTTGCCCTAATGCAGCACTAGCGAGGTCGCCCACGAACAATTCCCACCCAAAGACGGGATCGTAATCGTCATCGAAATATGATATCGAGTAGTCAGAGCCATCACCCGAATAGTCGGGATCATATCCTTCCGACATCATGAAATCGTCTTGTAGCGTGGCCGCTATACAGCCAGTGTTGGAGTCGAGTGTGACATCGTCCCAATCATCCGAAGTTTCGCGAATACCGGGTTCACCAAGCGCGTAGTACAAGTCCTGGAGAATGTTCGTCTGCGTGTTGAAGCATTTCTGGTAGAGCATGCCGAAAGCTCCGTCCTCCGTGATATTCGCCCGCGACACCGTCACTTGTTGTACGTCGATCGTCGTCTTGGAAACGATCATGATCTGCTTCAAGCTTCCCGAAAAGAGAATTTCACCATCCGCAGCGGAATAAACGTGATCATCAGTTTTCTCCAAGAGACCATCCCACGACTTGAACTGCCAAGCCTTCGCTGGATAGAGCGGCAGCGCCGTGAGCGGCAAGACCGTGTCTGCTTGGCCACCATACCACTTCAAGACCACATCAGCGACCGATGACTCGTGCTCGAACCACAAGCCAGAGAAGGCGACGACCCCGCATTCCTCCCTAGTCGGATCGGACGATCGCCACGTGATAGTGATGCCGATCACATCGATGCTCGCACCGGTTGGCACCGTGAAATCATGCACGCCGACGATCGTGCTCTGGTTGTCGAACCAATCACTGTAGCTACCGATCAACACGTAAGTAACGCCGCTTCGCTCAATGCTGCCCACGAGGCTGTCCCCCGCCTCAAATATCTTATAGAACGTGACTGTTGATTTTTCCACGGCCGACCCGTTCGATGCAATGAGCTGGTAACCGAACCGCGGGTATGTACTCCAGTCAGGGTTGCTCGAAGGACCTGCGGTATGCTTGTTCGAGAGCTGATAATACAAGTACGGCGTCATATCGAAGTATGCCGCCATAGTCGCGTCGCGATGTGCGTCCATGACCAAGTTGATGTCGCGCTGGCTACTCGCAATGCGCTTGACACTATCCTTGACCAGGTTTCCATTGCCATCGGCATAATCACTCGCTAGCGTGTTCGATCCAGTCTGTTCGCATGCCTGGTACGTGTACATAGTATCGACGATATTGCCATCGACGGTGCTCATGTTAAGAACTGCATTCGACCCGTCATTCTTTTGCGCCCGGATAACCATCGTGTAGCCGAAATAGCCATCGCGCTCGTTGATCTTGCCGTCGCTGGCATACTCCGTGTGGGTTCCGTCCTTGATCGCGGTGAAAGTTCCGAGTGCTGGAACATCCACGACGGGGTTAGATTCCACGAAATCTGTTGTAGGATCATCATACGCATCGTACCACTGTGGGTGATACGCATTACTACCAGCGATCAAGCCTCCATACTCTTGCGTGAACGTGAGCTTGTCCGCCACGCGCTCCACCTTGATACCCGATTCTTCCATGAATTCCTTCCTATTCACGAGGGCAGTGAAGATCTTGGAAGCGATCGTGCGACTATTGTCAAGCTTATCGAAAATGACCTTGATCTCGTGTGACGTGTGATCGAAGCGGTACATGGGGGAGCTCGGGTTATCAACTTGCCAGTTATCATAGAAGTTATTGAACACGATACTTGGCAGCGCTTCAGATTCAACGCCATAG
>JAUQYW010000376.1 GCA_030587525.1 Candidatus Sigynarchaeota archaeon
GCACGATTTCACGCGTGCTGGGCTGGTTCGTCGTGTTTGTGCAGGCCATCATTCCCGTGTATGGCTGGTTCTACGGCACGGTCCTTGGTCGTGATCTATGGGTCTCGGGTCGAGGCATCAAGGAGCAAAAATCCCGGGCGGAATTCATCAAGGGATTGGTAATCGCGGTAGCAACGGTGGCCATTTCGGACGTCGTGATCGTTGCCATCTCGGCATGATGCCGATCCCCCCTCCTTTCTTTTTTATTCCATCGCCGATTAAGCAATGATAACTCTAAAAGATCATGCGAGATTCTATGGCAAAAAAGGCCCGGACCATGCAGAAGCTGGCGATCAAGGTCGGCATCATCCAACCGAACACGAGAAAGCTCGATATACCGTATAACATGTCCCTTTTAGAAAAGCTTGCAACGATAGCGGCTAAAAAAGGCGCGAAGATCGATTGCACGCCGGAATGCATGCTTGACGGCTACTCGTTCGACGATCCCGCGTTTCAAGCGAATCCCGACGCGTATTGCATCGATCTTGCCTCGTCACCAATTGCACGGCGTTGCGGGGACCTTACGCAGCGATTAGGCCTGTACTTGATCGTCGGTATGTCGATCAAAGAGCAAGGGCAACCGCCCCGGTATCGTAATGCCGCGATTCTTTTTAGCCCAAACGGCGAGGTGGAGGGCATGTATTTCAAAGTCCACTCGACCTTCGACAATGTGGAAGCAAAATTCTACAAGCACGGCGAGGGATTTCCGACATTCAACGTGACTCCCGATGGCATCGCGACGAAGGTCGGGATCATGATCTGCTATGACCGGCAAATGCCGGAATCCGCCCGTGCCCTTCGCGTGAACGGCGCCGAGATCATCTTCAATCCTTCGGCTACGAACAATTTTCGGCACGCGTGGAACACCCGGTTACTCCAAACCCGGGCATACGAGAATAAATGGTACGTCGTGTCCGTCAACCACGCGTGGCCCCGGCGCAATGGACGGTCGTTGGCAATACATCCCCGGGGAACTATTCTGGCGCGATGCCTTCTCAACAGATCGAGATTAAGTAAGCGTAAGTGATCATGAGTAATAAATCGTATCATGGAAAAGCTTCTTACCATAAAGTTTCCCCGGAGGTGACATGGTTCGATGCAACCATCATTCCGGGCGGGTTGCCCTTGATGGGGGCGGAGACGAGAGATGTCGATGAACTCGCGAGGCATCTCGATGAACTGGTGAGGCCCCAAGTCTATCTAGGATCACCTAAGATCACGTAGATTACAACCCTTCCATGGCAATCCGTGAAGGTTGTCAAGGTGAACTTGGACGACGTGCGTTCCAGGGAAAAGGACGTGCGAACTCGTCGACCTACAATCTATAAGGATCTAGTAAAATCATCACCCCAATTGTAAAATTGATTCTTATTTTCCAAAAAAGAATATGTGGCAATGACACAAATATTTATAAGGCCGTGATACGTGTTAACATTGGGAAATAGCTCTTGTGTGCCTCCAATATCAAGCCATCCAGAATTAACCGGTTAGCACCACTGTACAGTAATGCTGTCGCCCGTGGCGGCTAACCCTCGTGATTCTCTCGTTCCGGGCTCGCGACCAGCTTTTACGGGACGCGACATTGCGGGGCATTCATAGACCATACCTTTCCTGTCCCGTGGGGTCATGGTTGTCCGTTTCTAGACGAGGCGGGTTCATATCTTCGCTCCACGGATACCATCAAGTGGGAAAAACACCGGGTAGTTGGTAAAACATGCTTGCAGAACCGATGTATGAATTCAGGCGGGTCAAGGTCCAGTGCCCAACTTGCGGCACGGAGCAAGCCGTGAAGTTGCGAGTTGATGATCTCGTTTCTAAAAACGGAGTCGCATCCTTGGTCATCAAGGCAACGTGCGATCACGAGTTTCACTTGTACCTCGACAAGCAATTCAAGATCCGGGGTTACGAGAAAATCGACATGGTCGTCGATTGCCGTCCCGCGCCTGCCATTCCTTGTCCCGAACCCGCGAAATCCACGATCGAGACGGCCCCGGAAGTTGCAAGCACCCCTGAAGCGGCGATGGAGACGAATCCCGAGGCCGCAAGGGAGACCGCGGAGGAAGGCACCACCGAGATCCCGTTTGAAGAGATCAAGGCCCAGTTTGAACTGCGCATCAAGAAGATCAACGAGATCATGATCAACCTGGAGCTGCAGAACTTGAACGAGGTCGTTAATGACGTGGATTTGGTCAAGAAAAAAGCCAAGCTCACGAAAATCCGCGACGAGCTCGAGGCCCAATTCAACAAGGTCTTGCAAGAGCACGGGGTAGCCAAGCTGGACACCATTGCCTCTTCTGCTTCCTAACCTTTTTTTTCACATCGACTTTTCTCTCCGCATTTCATGGCACGGTGACGTGTCCCGCGCTTTGCGTGGTTTAAAAACTCATCCGCCACTATCGAACCTTAGCATCTCACGAATCGCACCGGGCATTCTTCCATGAAGGACGGTTTCAAGATCATCGACGCGCACGTGCATTACGCGGGCATTTTCCTCCCGAAAAACAAGTACAAGTCGATCGTTGAATACATGGATGATAACGGCGTCGACGCCGCGATCGTCAACACGCTCAATTTAAAAGCGAACCTGGGTGACATATTGCGGCAGGATATCGGCAAGGTGCAAGCAATGGCAAATGCACCAGATTTCGAGCTGTTCAAGGATTTTCGGCTCGCCGGCCAGCCTGACCACGCCCCCGTGCTCGACCTCGTGAAACGGTATCCCGGGCGGGTCATCCCTTTTTTCTGGTACAACCCGAACGATCCGTCAGATCCAGGGCAAGAAAACGGGTTAAAACAAGTCGCCAGTTTCCTTGACCACCGCGGTTTCAAGGGCGTGAAAATCCAGCCCGCGATGACCCCGTGCACCATCGAGCAGTTGTTTCCCGTGGCAGAATTATTAGTATCGCGGGGCTTGCCGATCTACATCCATCCAAATGCAGGCTTGTTTTCGGCGAAAAAGACCGAAGCTTCTGAAATCGCAACGCTCGCCGAGAAATTTCCACGCCTCACCATCATCCTCGGGCACGCCGCCTATAACATGGAATTTTGTATCGAAGCGGTGATTCACTTGTCAAAATATCCCAACGTGATAGCAGAAACGTCACAATCGATACCGTACGGGATCATCACGTTCGTGAAGGTATTCGGGGCATCACGGGTCGTGTTCGGGACGGACATGCCCTCGGCAACGCCGTTCGACATCGAATACCGCAAGATTGCCCTCCTGGACGTTCCCCCGAAGGTAAAAGCGATGGTGCTGGGCGAGAATGTCCAGCGGTTGCTAAATTTATGAATCGGCGTTGCTGATATTCAAGCATGTCCTCCGAAACTAGTTCCTCCGATACTAGTTCCACGTTCCTAGTCGCGCGCCGGATCTCCGACATCGGCAATGCAATGACCTTCAGCTTGATCCTGGCGATATTGCTCTCGTTTGGCACCCGGCAAGTGTTCGCACCGTGGCTCGTCTTCGTTCTATCGTTTCTCATCATGGTCTTCGGCCCCGCAGCCCTCCTCGTCGGTGGCATGAAAGCGGGGAAGATCGATTTCGACGTGTCCGACCAAAAAATCCGGACACCGTTCTATCTCATCATCGAAGGCTTTTACTTCGCGGGTCTCGTCGTTTTTTCCAGGGCCGTGATGCCGTCCTGGGCGCTCTTCAACGTGGCAATCGTGTCGGTGGTGCTGAACGGCTTGCTGCTGGTCATCAACTTCAAGTGGAAGATTTCAGCGCATGCCGCGGGGGCAGCGGGGCCGGCAGCGGGCATCGCGTTCGTGTTCGGCTGGTGGACATTGTTCATCATGGTGCCAGTTGTCATCGCCATCATCTGGTCCCGGCTGTACTTAAAGAAACACACCCTGGGCCAGCTCATTGCAGGAACCATTTTCGCCGTGGCCGTGTATTCCGCCGTTTTTGTCGGTATCTACCCGCTAGCGCTGTTCTGATCGCTGCGACGGGGCAAAATTTATTACCCAAGCATTCCATACCAAACATGGCAGGACGAACAGGAGCATGTTTTTGAATTCCAACCGTGCAACACTTTAATAATCCCACTCCCTCTCTCAATACCATTATACTTCCTTTTGTTGCGAACTGCGTGGTTGGAATTCGTTCCTGCCTTTATATCACCAGATCATCAGTTGACAAAGAGAAAAAAAGCGGGCGTGGCAGGATTTGAACCTGCGAAGGCCGGCTCCGGAAGCCGGTGCCGTATCCATGCTAGACAACACGCCCTTGGCAATCGGGACATCATTTTCGCTGATGTGGCAATTTCCGCAGCGGAATTGCACGGCATCGCGGCCGTGATCGTTACCTATATTCAAACGGTATAATAAACCGGGAATGATAATCCTTCTTTTTCCGACCGTCGAACCCGCCAGGAAGTCACGCGGCCTTCAAAACGTGGACGATGTTCTTTCGCTTGATGTCAACCGCGTCGAGCAGCGATTCGATGCCCGGGAACACGCCGATTCCATCGAGCTTGTGCGCATCGGAGCCCAGCGTGAACATTGCACCGAGATCCTGGCACATTCCAAAATATTGCCGGAAAAACGGCACGGGTCTTACGAGTTCGTGGCCATACCGGCCTTTCCATGGCCGGAGTGCCGGGATCCCGAAATCTTTGCCGTCTTTTGGCGCCAAGTCTTGCTGGAGGATGTTCATGACCGCCCGGGAGAACTCCACGTGCACGCCGCGTTCGACCGCTTTCCTGATGACTTTTTCGGATATCCCGATAGTCGCAACATCGAGGATTCCCTTGTGCCACGGGAAGCGCCACGGGTGAGCCAGGATATCCACGCGGTTCCGATCGAGGGCGTTCCACGTCATGGTGGCATGCTTGTCGTAATATTTTTCGACGAGATATCGTTCCTGGGGATCATTCCACCACGCCTCGAACTGTCTATGCCCTTTCCGGAACAGCGTCCACGCGGGCATGATGTGCACGTGCTCCGCGATCAACACGAAATCAAGCATGGCCAAGGCGTGTTTCGAGACCTGTATTTTTCCGCGTGCATCCCGGATGGACACCTCCAATCCTTGCAGCACCCCGTCGAGGCGCTTAGTGGTTTCTCGTTGCGCTTTCAAGAAGCCATTCTTGAATGGCACGTCATGATCCGTGATGCCGATGTGCTCCACGCCACGGTCACGGGCGGCGTTCCACGCGTCCTCGACGCCGTATCGTTCCTTGCAGCAATGCGAGGCGCTCGTGTGGACGTGATAATCCGATATGGCTAATCCCATATGCAGCGATCCGATTTCTATTAGACCTTTTACATGTAAATGTTGTTATTCTCGCCGTTCACGTTCTCTTTTCCTTGCTGCTTGAGGATCTGGTTTGCTTCCTTCTCGAGATCCTTCGCTTCTTCCAGCAATTTCTCGGTTTGAATGCCCGTGTTGAAAATGTCGTTGAGGATCTTGATTGCTTTCGACGCGGCTTTCATGTCCGGTCGGTCACGGTCCGCATACGGGAAGATGGTCAGCGAGGGAACCTTCCGCAATTGGAGCTCGATGAGCAGCATCGCGATGCCACCGCTGATGAGAAGGTTCGGATCGATGAGCGGAGGATTTTCAAACGGAAACCCGTTCATGACCACGCAACGAAACCCCTTTTCATCATCCTCTGGCTTGAATGTTTGGTCCAAGCCCCCGAGCAAGACGAGCCCTTTCATCTTGTTGGCGATCATGAAGCTCACGATCTCCTTCGTGAAATCCCGCATTTCATCGGGGTGCGGCTGAAACCTGATCACGAAATACACGAGATTGTTTTTCTCGTCGAGGTACAGCTCGAAGGGTAACATAGCTTCGCCCTTGTCATTGATCGAGATGAAGGGTGGCATCAAGTTCGACACGACTATTCCAATCTTGCGGGTACCTGTCTGCCTTGTTTGCTCGATCATATATTTTATGGCAATGTAGCCGACGACACCGATGCCGTGGAAGCCAGTTATCAAGTATTTTCCTTCGAGATTAACGCTCTCGAAGAGCTCGATCGTTATAACCATAATTTTCACTTGAAAGCTGATATCACTTGATTTTTCTCGATCTTGTACTTTCCCAGGGCAAGCGCTCCGAGCAAGCCCACCTCGTCGCCAAGGGTGGTTTTTTTCAGTAGAGGTGGGTGGTTTATGGTGAACTCGATCGTCCGCTTTTCAAATAGCTCTCTCAGCGGGGGAAGGATCTGCTGCTCGTCCTTCAACATAGAACCCCCGATGTAGATGACTTTCGGGTCGTAGAAGTTGTTGATCAAGCCAAGTCCGATGGCATTGTAATACGTTGCTTGATCCACGATAGACTGCGCGAGCTTGTCCCCCTTGCGCGCCGCCTCGTACACATCCTTGGCCGTTATCCTGCTCTTGTCGCCTTTCACGAGGTCGAGCAATTCCTTGCCGCTCCCGGGATCTGCCTCGATGGCGTTCACGGCGTGCTTGGCGACTGACCAGCCAGAGCAGAATGCTTCCCAGCAACCTTCAGCACCGCAATTGCAGCGAACCCCGGACTTCGACCCAATGACGCCGTGACCGACTTCCGACGCGTTTCCTTCCTTGCCAAGCACGAGATGCCCGTTGACGATGAACCCGCCACCGATTCCCGTGGAAATCGTGACATACCCCATATTGTCCTTCTCATCCGGCTTTGCCTCGAAACAATGCACGCCAAGGACGGCGCTGCGGCAATCATTGATGATGTTGACCTGGATGGACGGGAATCTTTTTAAGATCGGTGCCTTGAGGGGAATGATCTTGAATCCGAGATTGGCGTTGTTGAAGATCTCTCCTTTCTCAGCATCGATCGGGCCCGCCGTGGCGATGCTGATTGCCTTGATATCCTTGATGGCAACCTTTTGCTTTGCAACGAGCTCGTCGATCATCGCGATGACTTGCCGGCTGAGGCCATCCGGATCCGTCTTCGCTGTATCTTGCTTCAATTTTTGAAACGATTTCAAGTCCTCGACGGGAGCGATCGCGACGCGAACGCTCGTCCCGCCGATATCAACACCGATCAAATGTTGTGGCATCTGGTTGTTCACTCTGGTGCAAGAATTGTTGGTCAAGTGAAAGAAAAGAGGAGAGGAAAAAAATGTGATCACGCGAGCAGCGCAGCGATCTTGTCGAGCGCGGGCCCGATGTCCGCGACCGGCATCGAGCAGTAGGCGATGCGGATACCATTCACGCCAGCCTTCGTTTGCACGGGAATTACGCCGAGCTTCTGCTCGTCAAGTAATTTCGTTGCAAGCTTGTCCGCTGGGATGTCTTTCGGAAGGTTCAAGAACGCGAAAAACCCGCCATTGTACGGGTCGAAATAGATGCATTTCTCGGGCTTGTTGAGATTCGCGGCCGCCTTCACGAACACGTTGAACCTGTCCGTGAGCACGTCGATGACCTTCTGGCGATTCTCGATGGACTTTGCCATGTTCTCCATCATTTTCAACACGATCATCTGCGATATGTGCGATCCGTTCGAGTTCGTGCCCCGGATGGCCCCGGACAGTTTGTCGACGATATCCTCGTCGAGTTTTTTGAGGTCCACGCCCCATTTGCTCGAAAACCCGAAGGTGATGAAGCCAACCCTGCCGCCGTAGAAGAGCAATTCCTTAGAGGCGCCATCCAGCTTCACGGGAATGACCATGGGATGCTTGTCCACGAGGTAGGCAAACAAGCTCTTCTTTTCAGCGTTCTTGTCGTACACGTAGCCTTCATAGGCATCGTCGACGAGCACGATGACCGGTTTCTTCAGCTTGTCTGCCGACTTGACGATTGCATCCGTGATCTTCGCCATTTCGGCAGGGGACGGCGCATAACCCGTCGGGTTGTTGGGGAAGTTGAGCAGCAGCACGACCTTTCCTTGCTTCTTGCCGATTTCATCGACCTTTTTGCTCATGGCCGCGACGTCGAAGTGCCGGGTCTTGGGATCGAACGTGTTGAACACGTCGACGTTGCCTCCGATGTTCAATCCGATGATCGTGTCGTAATTCTCCCAGTACTTGTCGGCGATCAAGACGGTTTCGCCCTCGCTGATGAAGAGTTTCACCACAAAATAGATGGCGTTCGTCACGCCAGCCACGACGACGGGCGTGGACAAGAGCGACTGAATATTCGCCACGGCTTTCAATCCCGTCTTTTCAAGGATCCATTCCTTCCACTTGCTCCGCAGCTCGGCCAGACCTTGAATGGGGGCGTACGAGGCGATCGTGCTCGCGTCGATCTTCGATCCGAGCAGCTCGGAAATGTTCTTGACGAAGAACGTTATGCTCTTGGTCGACTGGACATCCAGGTACTGGTTGAGCTCGGCTCCTTTCGCGTCACCGATGGTCGCGTTGATCGCGGCATTTTTTGCTTTGCCCGCCCAGTAAAAGATGCCCTTCGGGAGGTAGATGCGCTTTCCGAAGGCGGACAGCGCGGAAAAAATAGGCGTGTTGTTTAACGCTGGAAAATCTGGCGGAGATGACATAGTTCCATTACCTCACATCAAATTTCGTTGAAAAGTCTCGACTTCTTTATAAATTTACGCGTAAATGCAAACGTTCTTCATAAACGCATCATCAAATGGCAAATTAGTCGGGGGGAAGGAACCACGTGGTGCGTTTTTTGCCCACGCTGCCCGGTTATTGCGTCTAATCATTTAAATGCGAGAAAAAACTCTTTAACATGTTAAACACGGTTCGGTTGACGATAGTTGGGCTTGAAAGAAGACTTGGAATCGAAGAATGTCGCGGAATTGAAA
The DNA here is from genome assembly GCA_030587525.1 of Candidatus Sigynarchaeota archaeon. Taxonomy (GTDB): domain Archaea; phylum Asgardarchaeota; class Lokiarchaeia; order Sigyniarchaeales; family Sigyniarchaeaceae; genus Sigyniarchaeum; species Sigyniarchaeum tengchongense. Next base: position 8,759 of record JAUQYW010000376.1, read on the forward strand.
CAGATGTGCAAGGACCGCGCCATCAAGGGGTATTCCAAGTTGAAAAATAAAGCGGATTTAATCCGCGCCTTGTTGGATAATGCCAGCGAAGATTCCACGCTTCAAGCAAATCCAAAACCCGCGAGCGTAAAGCCTATCGTTGATCCGGCAACCACAGCAATGCTCCAACGAGCGAGCACGAAAACCGTTTACAGCCGCGAGGAAAGCGAGAAACGCATCGAAAAGAACAAGAACATCGCGACCCAGCGGGTAGAAGCCGTCAGCCTCCCCACCAAAAAGGTGGCGGAAAATGATGCCACCGTGAAAGTTATCCCTTCAAAAGGCACGGCAACTGGTGCCCCGACGGCAAGTAGCGCCGAGAGATTGGCTGACACCCTCGGGAATGTTGCTAAGGTCGGCCCGCAAAAACCCGCAGGAATCGAAAAAAACAAGGCCCAACTGGCCGGAATCTTCGGTCCTCCCCCCGACAAGATGGCCCAATACGAGGCAGTCGAGCAGCTGGTGAAAACAACAACAAGCAAAGCTCCTTCAAAACAGAAAGACACTGCAACTAGTGCCCCGAAGGCAAGTAGCGAGAAATTGGCCAACACCTTTGGGAAGGTTGCAAAGACCAGCCCCCAAAGACCGGCTGAACCTCCGTCCTCGCTAAATACAGGGAAGACCGGGCAGAAACTCGTCGTTCCAAGCACCCAAATCCAGAAAGCATCGGCAAAAGCTGAAAACCTCGACGACGCCAAGCCAGCGGCGGTAGCCGTCACGAACACGAAGACCGTTTATAGCCGCGAGGAAAGCGAGAAAAGAATCGAAAAAAACAAGGCGTTGGTGGCCCAGCGGGCAGAAGTTGTCGGCATCCCCGCCGAAAAGGCGGTGGAAAAAGAGGCGACCGAGAAGGAAGTGAAAGCCACCTCAAAAAAAAACTCTTCAAAACAGAAAGATGCATCGAAAGCGAGCAGCGCAGGGAAAATGGCCAATTCTATCGCAGCCGGGAAGGTTACCAAGGCCATCCCGCAAAACCCGGCAGAACCTCCGTCTTCGGCAAGCACGGGAAAAACCGGGCAGAAACTCGTTATTTCGAGCACGCAAATCCAGAAGGCATCGGCAGAAGCGGACACCAACGCAGCGAAACCAGCACCCACGGATGTCACGAAATTAAAACCAGACCGCGGAACTAAGTCGAAACGATCCAGCTCGGCAGTGGCAACTTCGGCGCCAAGCACGAGCACGCAAGCATCAAAGATGGTCGTGCAGCCCCAGCAAATTCAAAAAATATCCCCGGCGGTGCAATCGAAGGTCGAAGAGCCAAAAGAAATGCGATTACAACAATTATCATCGGGCGAACAAACCTTCGCGCTGAAAAAGCTCTCGAAAAATGCCTACAAGATGCTAAAGCTCCGCAAGCAAGACTTCATGAAGAAAAAAGCCAAGGATCTCGAGAAGATCCTCGAAGTCCTCGAGATCGAAAAGGGCAAGTTCACGGTGTACCAGCCGACCGACAAGATGCTGCGCAACTTCATCGACGAGTCCATCAAGCTGATCAACGAGGTCAAGGAAGAGCAGATCAACAAGCAAGAGCAGTTCTATGTCTCCAACATCCTTCCCCAGATCATCAAGAAGAACGAGGGCAAGATCAAGAAAATAACGGGAAGGATAGACCGGTATTACACGGATCTGGAAGCCGCGAAAGACATCGTGGAGAAGGTCATCAAGAACAAGTCGCCTTTTCCCCCTTCCTATCTCGTTACCGTGATCTTACAGAAAATTCGCGATAAAACGATTTGGACTTGATTTTTTTAGACCAGCTCCAGCGCGAGCATCGTGGGAAACAGCTTAAATCCTATTACTTGTTCATTTATACGTGAATGGTTCCATCACGACTCGTGGTGATCGATCATAGCAGCACCCCTTCGGTTTTTAGGCGTCCAGATTAGCGACACGTGGCCAAGCGACGTGCGGTACTCCGTTGAGATGCTGATGTCGAAGGAACCGAAGATCTTCTTCAATGGGCTAAAGATTTTAACCGCGATCCACGAGTCCAGCGATCAGAAGGAGAAGCGCGAGATTGCAGAACAAGTGCTCTCGATGCTCTGCAAACTCATTCCATCTTACGTGAAACGAAGCGGGGAGGAGTACGAGCTCAACAAGACCAAGATGGACGCGTCGATCAAGGAGGGCAAGCACCCGCTGGATCTCAAGAGCACGCTGGCTTCAGCAAAGCAAGGTGCAGCCGTAAGCAATCCGGGCAGCAACGTGGCCGTGCCCTTGAACGAGCAGCCCACCGGCATCGTGATGACCGCGCCTCCCCCATCGAGCGAAGAGGATGATGACATCAAGGTCATTTCGGTCGAGGATCAAGAATCGACTGGCGAGGAGGAACTCGTTGCTCAGGCAAAGCAAATCGCGGCAGATACCGTCGAGGACGAGAACTCCGGCGAGGCAGGCGGGCCCGAATCCGCCACTCCCGCCGAAAAAATCGAAAGTGATGCTAGCAAGCAAGAAAGTGGCGAGAGCCTGGAATTCGAGAAAGCCGAGATCGACGAGTATGGGGATGACGAGTGGATAGGTGCCAGCGATTTCAAGGACACGATCGACGAGAAATTGTTGTTTGACAAGGAAGGCAAGGCAAGTAAGGAATTAGCGGCAGGGTTGGACTTGATCAATCCGGTCGAGCGCGAGCAAGCCATCGATATGAATTACTCATCGGCTAAAGGGTATCACGATCCATACACCAAATCCCGCTTCCAGCCCCCGGCCGAGGCAATGATGCCCCCTGTTGAAGCGATGCCAGAACAATCGCTTCCTGCATCATCAGGGAAGGCATTGACCAAAAATGCATCGGAAATGAGCGGGCAAGAATGCGGGTTCGGTGATGGCACCATTGTCGAAACTGATGGAACGGTTTACGTGTGTCCCGGGTGCAACACGCCGTTCCACGAGGGATGCGGGCAGATCGTGCTCGAAGTGCAGCACGGCCGCTGCCCGGTTTGCGATGCATCGTGGATCTAAGTGCATGGTACGGATATTTCTTTTATTCACCCGATACTTTATTTTTCCCGCCACGATTTATCACATAGTGAGCGCATTCAAGCGTCGACACGTGACTTCCATGAAACCATCCTTCGTCTCCGCCATGTTGATCGGGATTTGCATCGTTTCGTTTTTTTCTGGCCTCCTATGCGAAGTTGCTGCGGTGCCGGAATTCCTGGCACCCACTGACATCACCGTGGTGACCGGGTCCTCGAACTCGACGAATCCCCTCAGCGTGCTATACAACGACAGTAACGCCATTATCTTCAACTCCAACAGGTCCGGCGACCGGAATTATTACGAAGCCTATGACATGTCGTCGCAAAACACGTTTAACACGTACTTCGATGTCATTGAAAGCACGTGGTCTCTCCCGGTCGACTTCAAGGAGGAAAAATCCGACAATGCGGGGCACATGCACAAGAAAATTATGCGGATCAAGGATGACTACTATGATGGCTACAACCTCACGAGTTATTGGTCAAACCAGCGGATCATGCAGAAGCAAGCCATCGTGAACGCGAGCGTGAACCAGACCGAGGGATACCTCGAGTTTTACTTCCTGTCCGAAAGCACGAACGGCACCTTCATGGTCACGTTTGGCGATTTCAAGTATAAACGATATTATAACCAAACCCAATGGTCCATGACAGGAAAGGGCTATGGCATCAGCTTTGGCATCGCGCCACTGAGCGGCGCGGCAGATTCCACGTTCTTCTGCCAGACTTCGTGGGATGGACCCCACACCGCGATCCCCGCTTCATCGATGACCTATCACAGCAACACGTGGTACCACGTGCAGCTCGTGTTCAAGTACAACAAGTGGTGGGGCATCAACATCAACTCCATTAACGTGTACAATTCCACGAACTGGACGAGCATGAATCCTTCCCTCAAGATTTTCAATTACATGGCCATGTTCACGTCGACGAAGACGTATGCAAGCCGGCGCCCGACGCATGTATTTTACATCGACGCGATCGGGATCAGCTACAACACGACCGCGCACAACCTCGTTTCGACGATGGACTTTATCAC
>JAUQYW010000349.1 GCA_030587525.1 Candidatus Sigynarchaeota archaeon
TCATCATTGCATGCTACGGTCTCTATTCCAGCATATCAACGGCCATCGAGGGAACGGCGACTGAGAAAGCAGGTACAAGCGCATACCTCTCGCTTTTCACGACCGTCGTGTTTGGGATTATGGGCTTCTTCTCCAGATTTTGGAATAAGAAAGCCAAGACCAAGACTATGGATTTTTTGTTCTCGGGGTATATCATGATCGCTATCATGATGAACATAATGATCAACTTTATGACGATCAACAAAGCGACTGTCACCGATTTCTTCAATCAGGACATTCCATTCATCGGATCCTTTCTAGTCGACATTTCAGGTATGCTGACTCCTGAATCAATGCTTCCCATCATCACGTTGCAGAACATCATCACAATCGTCTACGCTCTTGTCATGCTGTTCCAGAAGAATTCGGATTTCCAGGCAAACATACGGCTAGGCGCGGCGAGCGCTGCCTATTCCATGGTCTCTGACAAGAACCTTCTGAAATTGAAGAGCCTAGAAGAAAAGGCAGCGAAGAAATTGGCGAGGAAACAAAAACAAGATCAAGGTGAATCGATCAAGCCCGCGCCATCGATCAAGATCAAGAAACCGGATTACATCACGCTGCTGAAATCCATCGTTCTTGCACCCGGATTTAACAAGTTCGGCGTGGACGTGAACTCGGAGACCCGGGCAAAAGCCCGGCAGCTCCTCTCCTTGATTGCAGAGCAAAGTGTCAAACCGGAAGATGTCGAAAAAATAGTCGCGTTCCTACGAGGACATACAATCTTGAAGAAGCGAACCGCGAAGCAAGCATTCCTGAGTCCTGAAGCATTCTCGTGCCTCGGAGAGATTGGCAAGAAGCATCCGGATAGCGTGCTAACGCCCTTGCTTGATGGCCTTTCAGGCGCGGACTTGTTGAAAAAGCGATACATTTTAAATGCTTTGGGTCTCATGGGAAGCCAGACCGGGAAGGTAAAGCAAATCCTCGCGAAAGAAGACGTCAAGGAGGCCTTGAACGACCCAAGTTACGAGGTGAAGAACGCTGCCATCCTTTCGATCGTCGAGATTGGCTTGGAATTGAATGATGTTCAGCCGGTTCTCGATGAATTGTACGCGATACTCGAAGCAGCTCTCAAGAATCAGCAACCTCGTGAGGAATATCTTGTCGAGACGCTGCTCATCTCGATTTCGAAGCTGAGCGTGAAACAGCCGAGGATCGTCAATATCAGCAAGATTATCTCCGTACTGGACTATCGCCCGGCCGGAGCGGATGCAGACACGATGGACTACATCTTGCAGAATGCGATCCGGATCCTGGCATTCCTCGCTCACTATAATCCCGACAAGATGCCCGTCCAGCAACTTATGGCCATTGTCCTTGACAAGCGTGAATTCATCCGGTACGTCGCGATCGATGCACTCGGCAACTTGATCCTTGTCAAGAACGTGCCGGAGATCGTCCAGTTGCTCGTGACGAGATCGCTTGAGGATGACGATGCCGATGTTCGGGCCATGTGCAACGAATCGATAGCGGAATATTGCACCAACACAAAGGGTGAGGACGAATCTATCATAATCGACGGCAAGGCCGTCAACTTGCTTGAGTTTTACATAGCAAAGCTGGATGCAAGCGACAGTTTCATCGCCGAGAATGCCAGCGAAGCTCTCAAGCTCCTCGCCCACGAGTTTTCAGCGAGCATCTACAAGCGTCTCGAACCAAAGATCGCGGGAAATGATGAAGAAATCATCCGGGATTGCGTGAATGTCTTGAGCACGTTGAATGAGGATGCCCAGAAGGAAATCGACCTTGCACTCTTATATGCACGTCTCGATGACACGTCGGACGAGACCCGTGCCGAGATCCTGCGCCTTCTCGGATACATCGGCCTCGTTCGAAAGGACGTGGATTTGCAACGAGTCGCTCGATTCTTGAATTACGGGAAGAATCCTGAAATCCGGCTCAACGCGATCTTTGCGTTAGGCAAGATTGGCAAGCTGCAGCCGGTCAATGTTACCAGTTTCTTGCTTGAACGACTCGATAACCTCGATCCCACCGAGCGGAATATCGAGGTTGAAGTGCTCTACGAGTCGCTTGGAGTCATCGGCCATGATTACCCTTTCGACGACATCATTACCGCTCTCGAGCGAGCGCTGATGGGAGACACGAACCCTTTTTCCAAGGATGTCATCGCCAAGGCCTTGTTCAACATCGGGGACGGGCTCATTATGGCAAGCATGGCCAAGGACAAGAAGGCCCTTGCGGGATCCAAAAAGATGACCTATCGCCCTGGCAACATCATCATGATCTTCCTCACGGCGCTGCAGCTGAAAAGCCTTCCCGACGAGGTCATCGACATCATCAGCGATGGTATCCAGGACCTGCTCCCATATTTCTTGATAACGGACAAGTCCAAGCAGAAATTCGAATATCTCGACACGCTCAAGGCCTTCCTTGTTCAAGCATACAACTCGAACTTTTCGCATGAAATCCTGGAAACCATCGACCGCATCAATTCGCTCAAGGCATTCCGTTTGTTTGTCGACGAGGAACAGAGCGATTTGTTGAAAAACTCGTCAAAGTTTTATGCAAAGCAATACACGCCCGATGGCAAGCAGTTTTTCGACCAAGGAAGGATGTTTAAGGCGCTCGGTTTCGAGAAATACGCGCTTGCGTCCTTCCAGATCTCGCTCGAGCTCTCGCCAAACGAGTACTTCTCGCCACTTTGCCACGTGGAGATCGGGGATATCTACAAGAATAAAGACCCCGCCAAGGCCCGAAAAGAGCTCGATACTGCGAGCAACATATTTGCATTTTTCGATGATATCACGAACCTCAAGAAATGCAAGGATAAAATGAGCGAGGCAGCCAAGAAGATTTGACCGAACCTTATTTTTTTCCTTTTTGAATTGAAACGAATACATTTTCTTTCCAAGGAAAGTTAGAGCTTGGCTGCATTGAGCCGCAATAGCATGGAAATATTTTTGTGATGAGATAGTCGTATCACATCATTGTACGCATCAAATCGTGTGGAGTTCTCGTTGACATGTCGAACAAGAGATTAATCGGTGTTTATGACCAGTTCCGCGCGCGGTTCGAGGATGCTCCTAAAAAATTGGCATTCACGAAAGGCACGGCATTCGCCGCGTGGAAGGAACGATTCAAGAGCAAGGTCAAGGAATTGATCGGCCCGTTTCCCGCTCCCGTGCCGTTAAATGCTGAGGTGCAAGAAGAACTATCGTTAGATGAGTTCGAGGAAGCGGGCATTCCTGCGTTTATCCAGCAAAAAATCGTGTACGACACGGAAAAATACGCGGCATGCGTCGCTCATCTGCTCGTTCCCAAGAACATCAATAAAGGTGAAAAGCGCCCAGCGGTGCTCGTCGCTCACGGCCACGGATCGGGGAAAGCACAAATGGTTGGAATATGCCCGACCACGTGGAACCCGAGAAATGGTTCGCCCACGGGTGGTCCAAATTTCGAGGCGCTCGCGATCCACCTCGTCGGGCAGGGGTTCGTCGTCCTCGCGCCGGACTGGCGACCATTTGGGGAACGCAGCTTGAAACCGGAATATTGCAGGCCAGGAAGGGACAGTTGTAATGTGACAGATATGAGTTTTCAGTATTTCGGGTTCACGCTACTCGCGCTCAACGTCTGGGACGCCATGAAGAGCATCGATCTCTTGCAATCGCTGCCGTATGTGGATGGCAAGCGCATCGGCATGGTCGGTAAATCATATGGCGGCACCATGACCACGTATACTACGGCACTCGATGATCGGATAAAGGTAGCTTGCGTATCCGGATATCTCAGCACGCTCGATGATGCAATGTCTATGCGAGGCCTAGGGAACTATTGCGGTGCCCAGTTCGTGCCCGGGTTGCTGGAATGGGGTGATATACCTGACGTGGTGGGCCTCATCGCACCCCGGCCATTGCTTATCGAGGCGGGAAAAAAGGACGATTGCTTTATCTTCCCGGACGCGACGAAGGCCTATGAGAAACTCGTGACTATTTACGAAGCCGCCGGCCACCGCGAGAATCTCGATCGTGATGTCGCCGATGTCGAGCACGAGATGATCTTCCAGAAAATGCCCGAGTTTTTCAAGAAATACTTGTAATTACATAATTTTCTACTAGTTTTGTCACGGTTTTGGATGTGATACATTAATTTCGGTATAGTAACATGTATACCATGCCGGGGTGGTAGGATCGAATAAAAACATGAAGGTGGAACGACAAATGCGGATGGTGAAAAGCTCGTACTTGCGGGTGACGGCGGGTTTGATGCCCGTGCTGGCGGGATTTCTCATGATCACCTCGCCATTGATCTCGTACCTCGCGTGGGCACTAGGGCAGCTGGTGCTGAGCCCGTCCATGCCGCGGGATTATCAAGGCCCTGCAACCGTTCTGGATTTCATCGCACTGCAAAGCGGGTACATGATCCTTGGTGTCGTTCTTGCCTTCATTGGCTTTCCCGCGTTCAGTGAGGCATTGAAAGTGGCCAAGCACGATGCGGACGAGCACGATTTCCTCGTGAAACGCCTTCTATGGCTCAGCGCCCCGAATCAAGCGAGCATGGATAGTGTCAACGTGCTATCGACACGTGAGCTCGTTTACCAGATCAACAAGCTGTTAGGCGAGCACCCGGCACGGGATCACTTCGGGGAGATCTCGTGTTTCAAGTGCGGCACCGCCATTTCATCAAGTCAGAACGAGAAATACGCGGGATCATGCCCAAGATGCCATTATCACGGCGTAGGGATCAAAGCTTACGGGAAAGCTATGGCTGTTTTCACGGTCGCGATACTCATCCTCCTATGCTCGTTTTTTGCTATGGCATCGATCCTCGCATGGATTGCGCTCGTGGCAACCTTAATTGCATCAATATTCTGGGCTAATGGTCATTACATGATCCATCGGAAAGTATGAATCGGATGAAGATGTATTTATCGCCGGAATCCTATATTAAAAAAAGGACTTGGATCATCGCGTGGGGGCCAGTGATTTTTTGACAAGGTCGACGACAGGCGGGAAAAAATCGTTGATCGGGCAAGAGGCGAGCAAATCGGCCATGTCATCGTATGGCGTCTCGCCCATGTTGTTGATCACGAGCTTCGCGCCGTGTTTCTTGGCAAACAAGACCATGCGCGCTGCCGGGTTCACGACGAGCGACGAGCCGAGCACGATGAAGAGGTCGCACAGTTCCTTCGAGTGGGTCATCGCCGCATCGAGATCCTTTTCGGGCAGCGGGTCCCCAAAATTCACGACCGACGAGATGATGCGCCCGCCGCAGTCAGGACATCGCGGTTGTCCTTTCACCTCGGGAGACGTGCGATACCCATTCCCGTACATCGATTCCTTCCACTTGATTTCCTCTTTCGTGAAGAGTTTATCGCATCCCAGGCAACGCATCAAGTGGTGGTTGCCGTGGAGCTCGGCAAGCTTCGCGCGCGGGAACCCGGAATC
>JAUQYW010000381.1 GCA_030587525.1 Candidatus Sigynarchaeota archaeon
ATTGGGTTTAACCGGGAGTGAAACGACGATATTAAACGTCTATAACTTGCCTCCGGTAATAACCATACCCGCGACGGTGGCCATCGACGGGGATATATGGGGAAACGTGCTATCATGCACGATCGCCGACCAGAGCACCGGGGTGACAATGACCTACGTGGTTTACCGAAACGGTACCGCCGTGCAGTCCGGTTTCTGGGCACTCGACATCCCCGTCGTCTGGGATGTCGATGGGTTGGCCGAGGGGAGCTATAACTTTACCATCGTAGTGGCCGATGGATTGGGAATGACCGGGAGTGGAACGACATTAGCAACGGTAGCCTTGTCCACGCCCGAAGGTTGTCCTACCGATCCGGCCATCGGAGCGATGCTCGTGCTCGCCATCGTCACGCTTGGCCTCGTCGCGGCTCACTTCTCTTGGCACCTTTATAGAAAATATATCCCGGAGAGAAAAGCGAAGGGGCGCACTTAGGCCATAAATATTGGTATTTTTTCTTTTTTACGAGAATTTTTGCCATGGTGGCTGGATTCCTCTGTCCAAATGGTAATTTTGAAATACATGTTAAGTCGAAATCCTTAAAAAAGCCCGCCGTATTAAGCCATTACCAGACAAACCCGGGCAAGAGACCTTGAAATCTTAACAAAAGCTTCGAACGTGCTTGATATGCATACCGATTATGCAAATAATTACATGAATTCAAGATTCTTGCTATTATTTTGACTAATTTTATAAAAGATTTAAAAATATTCAGGGTCCCCGGGCAGCCGATCTAAAACGCTCGTCTTTTTTGCCTGGAGCATAATCCCGTGGTGTTTGTATATGATCCACGGCACATTCTCCGAGGCGACGTCCCGTTTTGAACGCCGGGTTGATCGGGCAGGTGGGGCCTTGATGCAACATCAACACAAAACACAAGGACAGTGAACAAGATATGAACTGCAACATCAAGAAACCCACGAACAACACGAATAATGGCATCCGGGCCGTGTTTCTCGGCGAGTCGAGGCATTGCCTCGAGGTGGCAGCCACCATGGCATACCATCTCAGGGGCAAGATGCTCTTGCATTTTGCCCCGGAATGGCTCGGCATCTATCTCACCTCCAGTGACCGCACGGCGGTGTTTCAGTGCCACGTGCCCGCCGTCGCATTCAAGGACTACGCGGTGAGCGAGACGAAAGACATGTACATCCACGGAGAAGAACTGAGGGCCTTCCTCGATGGCGAAGGCGGAATTGATGATGAACTCATCCTCGGAGAGAAGGAAAATGCACTCTCCTTGCAATCGAGCCGGCCCGGCGCACAACAACAAGAGCTTGGCGTTTTCCACAGGTCTTCCT
>JAUQYW010000402.1 GCA_030587525.1 Candidatus Sigynarchaeota archaeon
AAGCACCAGGAATAATGGTATCGTTTCCTTTTTTTTACCAATTTTATATTGTTTCATTGCTATCCAGAGGCAGAAAAGGCAAGATAAAAGATAACATGCTTGCGTAACGATTTTTAAAGGCCCGGATGTCACTTCATAATAAACAATTTGTAAGGTGGGAGTCAACTGGATTATTTTAATCATCGGGACTGCAAGATTCAATATTAATTCCACCGGGCCTACTAAACCAATAACCGTAGTTGCAGCAAAATATAACTCCAGTATGTATCCCAATCTTCTTTTTTTATAGGTCGTGTAATCGAAAAAGAACCACAACAAGGAAATCGCTATAATCGGTCCAGCAAAAAAATTAAGCCATTGCCAAGATGCACCTTCCGTAACACTCGATGCCATATATAGACCAAGACATGAAAAGTCGTATAACGCTATACCAATACATGCCAAGCTAAAGGTCAAATAGACCCTTCGAGCTCGTTTCGTTTGAAAATAAATAATAACATAATATAAAGAAATATAAAAAGCGGCTCCCGACAAGAAAGCTGGACCGATTAATAAGACATTGAACGGCAATGACACTCCCATTTAATGATTTACTAAACAATTCTTGTTCCTTCTAATAAAGGTTGTGATGGGCGTGTGCGAGTTGAACGTGACGCGTTCAATGTACTTTATAAATGATAATATCGGAAAAGGTACTGATGGTGGAAATAAAAAATAAAGTTGAACCTATCGGAAAGGACAAAAAAATCGTGCTGATCGGTCCGATGGCAGCAGGCAAGACGACGTTCAAGCGCGTGTTTTTCGAGGATGCCAATCCCCTCCAGCTTGTCAATTGTAGCATCGAACCAACGCGGGGTATCGAAAATAAAGCGTATAGATATTTCTCGCAGACCATCGCGGTCTGGGATCTTGCAGGACAAGAACTAGACAACTGGCTCGGGGAAAGATCTGATGTTTTTCAAGAATCAACCGTCATCGTTTGCATGCTCAGTGCATCCTTGTCTTTAAAGGATAATCTACTGTTTTTGATCAAGTTCTTGAAAAAAAAAATGGAAATTGCACCCGAATCTGTTTTATTCATATTGCTGAACAAATGCGACTTGCTCAATGACGTTGAGAGTTATAACATGATACTTAGCATTGAGCAATACGTGCAAGCAAAGCATCCCGAATTTTCTGGATTTTGCAAACGGACCGATATCTACAGGACATCCATTATGGACACGTATTTTATGAGAACTTTGACGGTAGCTTACAAAATTATTGAAATATGCATGGAAAAAAGTGCATTCCAAGTAACCCCGGAACAAATCAAGGAAATTCGTGTGAAAATGAAAGTGCTGCTCGCATTCTCCATGAAAGAATGGTATACAATCGCGGACATAGCTAGCAAGATAAAGGGAAAAACACCGGAAATACAAGGTTATCTCGAAGAATTGCACGCGAGGGGGTACCTTTTGAAGCAAAAAGAATCATTTTTTTCGATCTCTGAAAAGGGGCAGCACTTCGCTCTCGCGTATAAAAAGCAAGCTGCCATCGCAAGAACCAAGAAAATGATGGAGAGCATCGGTTTTTTTCTCACCTTGAACGAGGGGATGGAAAAACTCGGCTAATTTTGATGAAAATTCGATTAGATGTATCTTGAGGACATCAAGAAATTAATCGTGAGACGAGCATTACGTTACGAATCTTTAAATGAATTTAAACCGAGTATATTTGGGAAAATCTAAAGGGAACATCAATGAACAGCACACAGATGACACGTTTTCAATATGTGATGGAAGCGTTTTTCAAACCAGGTACTGAAATTAAGGACGTAAAGAGCATTCTCCAATTGAATGTCGAAGCATTGAAGGATTACGATGATAAAGTCCTTGAATTGCTTAAAACAATCAAGATAAAGAAAGTCAAGGATTTGATTGACTTTAAATCCGATGATCTCCAAGCAAAACTGGTGGAAAAAGGAGTTATCCAAGCATCCATTGATTATATTATGGTGAGCTCGAAGATCTTGCGGAAATTGATTGAGATGAAATCTAAAGACAAGGCCGATCTACCACCGATGAAACTTGCAGTCATGGGTATGCAGAATGCCGGTAAATCGTCGCTGATCAATTTTCTTGTCGGAAATACAATCAGCGAGCAGTTCAAGGAATCGGAGCCCACGGTGAGCGTCGAACAAAAAATAACCAAAATAAATGATCTTCAACTAGCAATTTGGGATTTCGGAGGCCAGGAGAGCTTCAGGAAGGAATACTTGAAAAGTCCTGAAGAATACCTCATCAACACGGCCATGATATTATTTGTCATCGACATCCAAGATGAGAACTATTATGCAGATTCGTTAGATTACCTCAATTCGATATTGACCATAATGAACCAGATGAACCAAAAACTCCATGTCATCATTGATTTCCACAAATATGATCCTGACATTGCATCCGATGTCGATGTTCTCGTGAAACTCCAGTGGTTGGAACAGAAATTCAAGGCTATCTTGAAAAAATTCACGTATACATTTGAATTTATGAAAACTTCCTTATTTTCCGGTGCTGGAAGTGCCGCAGAACCTGATCTCGCAAAGAACTTGAAAGAAATTTTCGCAGCAAAAGCCGTGGACATGAGTAAACAGCCAGAGATGGCGTTGCTGAAGAATATCGTGTACATACAGACGAAGATATACTTCAACTTGATGAGTCAGCTAGCAGATATTTCTATGACTTTGAAAGATCTGCGAGCCCAATCTCCGGGAATAGCTCAATCACCAATTCAGCTGCCCAGTTTGCCACCTCCACCACCGCAGAAAATGGCTGAACGTCCTACGCCTAAATTTGTAGACATAAATACATCGTCGTTAGTGGATGAGCTCAAAGAAGCATTCAAGAGAAGAAAAATAAACATGCCTTGAAGCGATTTTTTTTCTAAATTTTACCGGTGGAGTTAATAATCGAGAACATTTGAAGGGATTGTTAGAAGAAGTTATCTTTTTTGAGATTAATGTATGTTTCGGAGTTTTCGTTGAATCTCGGTGCTACATTTTCCATAGTTTCCATATAGACTCAGATAAGGTTATAAGTTAAATAATAGATGAGAATACAAGGTTTTATGAAAAGTGAGCGTATTGCCAACAATTAAAAATAAAATGAGCCAGCGATTAATAATTTCTCTATCTGGAGGTAGAAATATTGCGTTTCCTCCGCAAGGCACAATCTCCGTGTCTCCGGCGGATTTAAATAGCCCACACTTAAAATCCTTTTCAAAGCCCCCCATCGTGGCCTTGACATCATGTGCTATGCTTGGTGATCGTGAAAAGGTATTAGCCTCAGGTCGCACCAGGTATATCGAGAAACCCATCAATCCGGACACCTTTTTGAATCAAATAGCGATATATTTACATGATAAGGAGCTCGAGAAGAGCGAAAAATGACAAAGATCTTGATAGCAGATGATATCCCTGAAAACCTATACTTGCTTGAAACGATATTGAAAGCAAACGGATTTACAGTTATTTCCGCCTCGAACGGTGCCGAGGCCCTCGATCTAGGGCGGAAAGACCCTCCGGATCTTGTAATTACGGATATCTTGATGCCAATCATGGATGGATTCGAGCTATGCAGGCGGTGGAAAGCGGATGATGTGTTAAAACATGCGCCGTTCGTTTTCTACACCGCCACGTATACAGATACCAAGGACGAACAGTTCGCCCTTAGCATCGGGGCCGAGCGTTTCATCGTCAAACCTCAACAGCCCGAAGTGTTGATAAAGATAGTGCAAGACATCCTGGATGAATTTAACAAAGGAAAACTCGTTCCCGTGGAAAAGCCACTTACAGAAGAAATGGACTTCATGCACAGGCACAATGAAGTGCTTCTCCGCAAATTAGAAAAGAAGACGCTGCAATTGGAGCGTGAAATAACCGAACGTAGGCAAGCGGAGCAGCAGCTGCGTGATCACGAGGAGCTCCTCGATAATGCTCACGAGGCAATCATCCGCGCGGATTTGGAAGATAGGATCATCTATTGGAATAAGGGATCCGAGCGGTTGTATGGCTGGAAAGCTGAAGAAATTGTTGGAAAGATTACTCACGAGACTATTTCAAAAGAGGATTTAGCTCAAGTGCAATCTGCTATAAAGACGGTGAAGGAGAAGGGGAAATGGCGCGGTGAGATGCGGCATATTGATCGAAATGGTAAAAGAATCGTTGTGGATAGTAGTTGGACGTTAACGCAAGACGAAGCTGGAAAACCAGAATCTATCCTGGTCATTGACAGTGACATCACTGAAAAAAAGAAGTTAGAAACTCAATTCTTACGTGCCCAGAGACTCGAAAGCATCGGCACGCTCGCCAGCGGCATAGCCCATGATCTTATCAACGTGCTGACACCGATCATATTATCCGTGGAAAACTTGAGAATAAAGTATTCTAACGAACAAAGCCAAGAATTGCTTAATATGATCGAAAGAAATGCAAAGCGCGGAACTGATTTAATAAAACGCGTCTTGCTATTTGCGCGAGGTCTCGAAGAGGAACACAAGAACATTGTAATAACGGATATCATAACAGATGTTGATACCCTCGTGAAGGAAACCTTTCCAAGATCGATAGAAATCCGGGTCAAGATACCCGCGGACATCTGGACGATTTCCGGGGATGCCACGCAATTGCACCAGGTCCTAATGAACTTGTGCGTGAATGCTCGTGATGCTATGCCCGAAGGTGGAGTATTGACCATTTCTGCAGAGAATGTTCTCGTCGACGAGAATTACGCAAAGAAACACATTGATGCCAAGGTTGGACCCTATGTTGTCATCACCGTGGCAGATACGGGCATCGGAATGACACCTGAAATTCAAGAAAGGCTCTTCGAGCCATTTTTTACCACGAAGGAGCTTGGCAAGGGTTCCGGGCTTGGTTTGTCGACAGCCCTCGGCATTTTGAAAGGGCACGGAGGTTTTATCAATGTGGAAAGCGAGGTCGGGAAGGGAACATCATTCAGAGTTCATATACCCGCGATTAAAGTCCCTGCTAAACCGAATGAAGGGCCTCGACTTGACATCCCTGGTGGCCATGGTGAGGTGATCCTTGTCGCTGATGACGAGGAGTCTACCCGAAAGATGGCGAGTTCTATTCTAAAAGCTAATGGATACGAGGTACTCGAAGGTCGAAATGGTGCCGAAGCAATATCGATATTTGCTCAAAACAAGGATCGTGTTATCATGGGTATCATAGCTTTGATGATGCCGATTATCGATGGAATGGAAGCCATTCGCCTCATTCAGCGAATCAATCCTGATGTAAAAATCATAGCGGTTAGTAGGCTAAAAGCAAACAAAAAATTAATAACTCCGGCAAATAAAAACGTGAAAACTTTTTTATTGAAACCATGCAAAGCCGAAACCTTGTTAACGGCCATTCACGACGCCTTATCTTCCTAGGATAAGAAAATTGTCAAGCACTAAGAAAATGGTCAAGCACTACCGACAAGCGCCTAGCGAGTGTTTCTTTAACACTTTTGAACTCGCGAGCATTTTACCAGCACGTGCTAGGCAAACGGATAATTCCATGTCTTGACATGACCGGCGGAAAGGTTCGCAAGGGCGTGCGGTTCCAGCTCATGGAATGGGAGGCGGACCCGCCAAGCCTCGCTGCAAGATACAGCGAAGCGGGAGCTGATGAAATAACGTTTCTCGACATCACCGCGTCATCCGATGCCCGGGACATCTTGATCGATGTCGTGAAACGGACGGCCGAGCAAGTCTTCATCCCGTTTTGCGTCGGTGGCGGAATTCGGACCGTCAAAGACATCCGGGCCTTGCTCCTTGCAGGTGCGGACAAGATATCGATCAACACGGCCGCCGTTGAAACGCCGGACCTTATCAATGAATCGTCCCGGGTTTTCGGTGCCCAATGCATCGTGTGCGCGATCGATGTCCGGCGCCGGCCGGTAGGGAAGACCAAGCCAAAAGACAAGATCGTGATCGATACAAAAGATGGCAAGTGCTGGTACGAGGTCATCATCCATGGTGGTAGAACGGCAACGGGAAAAGACGCGATCAGGTGGGGCATGGAGGCTGAAAAACGCGGTGCTGGCGAGATCTTGCTCACGTCTATGGACGAGGACGGCGTGAAGCAAGGGTACGACCTTGCGATCACCAGGGAGTTTTCGGAACGATTATCGATTCCTATCATCGCCTCGGGAGGTTGCGGTAATCCAAGCCACATCATCGACGCGTTCAAGATTGGCAAAGCCGATGCAGCCCTCGCGGCATCCATATTTCATTTTAATGAATACACGATAGCGGATGTCAAGAAAGCATGCCGGGATAATGGAATACCCGTTCGGATGTAGTGCTTTCGTGTTTCCCGGGGCTAAATTAGAGTTTATATCCCGGAAGAGCGTCGAGCGTGAACTTTTTCGTCGTTTTATCGAAGATCACGCGGCGATAATAGCATGTCGGGAGGCTCTTGCCGTTTTTATCGAGCACGTGGCACGCCCCGCCCTTGACCGGCTCGACCAGGTAAAGCAGCGAATTCTGCTCGCAGTTGATTCTAACGTCCTTGATTTTCAAGACATCACCCGATGATTTTCCCTTGATCCAGAGCTCGTTGCGGCTGGTGCTCCAAAACGTGGCCATGCCCGTTTCAAACGTGGTTTCCAAGGCCAATTGATTTGCATACGCCACGATCAACACGTCCCTGGTCTGTTCGTCTTGCACGACCACGGGAACGACCGGATTTTTCGGGTCCAATTTCTGGGCGATCTGGAACAATTTCTTGAAATCGAATTTCCACGTGCCAGAGCGTTCGAGCTCGTCATTGCTGCCCATTTTCCTTCACCATCGAATGCAGTCTCTACCATAAAAAAATATGGAGCCCCCGCAATAAAACAAATGATGGAAAGACGTTATCGCAATTCCCGCGATTAAATGGCCAGCGAAAGCCTTTCCAACAGCTCGTTTTTCTCCGACTTGATCTCGTCGAGAAACTTGTCCTTATGTTCCTCAGGAAGCAATCCATCCTTGTGCTTGGCATCGATCTCGATTTCTTGCTTGTCAAGGTCCATGAGCATCCGGTAGACGATAGGCTGAATCCTTACAAACTTCTTGCATGGAGCCTTGTAAAAATCGTCCGGTATTTGTTTATTTATGAATTCTGGAAGACTTTTTTCCAATAAAGTGAAGATCTTCGCAAGCACGAGTAAATGCATACCCGTAATGCGCATTTTTTCCGAATCAATGTTCGTCCAGCCACGTTCCCCTTCCGGAATCAAGCAAATCGATTTGCAATCCGCGCCGATGCCGCATCCTTTGGAAATCCTGAAGTGGAGGCAATCAAGGCACCGTCGTTTCAAGAAAAAAACGGTCGTGCTTTTCACGACGAACAGCGTGTCATTGCGCTTCGGGAGAATGAAGCAGGAACCCTTGATATATCTTGCCAAGGACGGCACGAGCTCGATGATCTCGTCAGCCGTTGCGTCATTCGGGGTCTGATTTCCAGCTTTCATTTTCTCTCGTCCTGGTTTCCCACTTACCAAACCTTGACCAATATACCTTTGACAATACTCTAATTAAAACTTAAGCCAAACGAGGTATGGTGAACAAGTTGAAATTCTGCATCATCGGTTTCGGAATTTTTGGCGAGAAGCGTTTGATTCCCGGGTTTAAGGGTTCGAGAGGGACGATACACGCGATATCAAAGCGAAACATCGATGAGGCCAAGAGAAAAGCGGCGGAATACGGCATTCCCTTGTATTTCGATGACCCGGAAGTTATGCTCCGGGATGCCGATGTTGACGCGGCATACATTGCATCTCCCAATAAAAATCACCTGGAACACACTGTGCTCGCGGCGGAACACGGGAAGAATATCATTTGCGAGAAACCTATGGCAACGAGTATAGATGATGCAATTAAAATGGCCAAGATCTGCAAGAAAAATGGCGTGCAATTTATGATCGCGCAATGTTACCGCTTCCTTGGCTCTTGCCTCAAGATTAAGGAAATAATGGATGCTGGTATGCTTGGTGAAATCCAGTTCATCCATACGCATTATAGTTTTCCGGCTGATACTTCCCTGCGAAAATGGGTGTTTGATAAAAAAATAGCAGGTGGCGGGCCGATCTTCGATATTGGCGTTCATATGATCGATCTGACCCGATTTTTGCTGCAAGGGCAAGACTTGACCAATTTTAAAGGATATTCGTGGCCGTACGATACTTCATTATATCCTGGCCGGGATGTTGAAGCCAGCGGCTCCGTGCTTATGCGATTCAAGAGCGGCGTGCAGGCCTCGGTTAATTGTTCTTTTGATGCCCCTTTCTTAACATCGATCGAAGTTCACGGAACCAAGAAATCCTTGTACTCCCGATATTTCACCATCGTCGAAAAAGATGCAGAAATCCTCATTTATTCCGATAAAGACTTCAAGAAGCCAGAACAATCGATCACAGTCAATAACGGCAATTTCTATACCCGCATGATCAACCGTTTCATCAATAGCATCGAGAACAACGATATCCGTGGCGACTATCCAAGTGCTGCTGAAGGCCTCATGAACCAGATAGTTTTAAATGGATGGTATGAAGGATTATCCCGGGACACGATTCGATCCATTATGGAACGGATTTGAGACCTTCTAATCGAGGTACCCGAATGTCCACGAATAATGAAGTCCTTGAGCATGAAGTCTTAGAATTGCTCAAGGTCGAGCGGCCACGCGGCATTAAAGAATTAGTAAAATTGATCCGGGATAAAACGGCGAAGGATGATCGCGATATCGTTGCTTTTTTACTGGAAATGACTTTATCCAATCGATTATATATCAAGAGAAAAGATACCGGCAATGAATGGTTCGCCCGATTTTTTCGCCGGCACCAGTTTCTCCAAAAAATAATCTGTGATTACGTCAATGAACCCGTTATCAAGGCTATGGCAGCGATTATAGTCATCAATCTTTTGTCCTGGGTCATTATCGTGGCATTCCAAGCCAGCGTTGCTCTTCTCGCGTTCAAGATAGTCATCCTCGGTCTTGATTACTTGTTCATGCCCGGATTTGCCATCACGATCGCATGGTACCCGTTTCCTTCACGGCGAATTGATTTCAACCGATTGAAGAAGGAGGAATCATTTCGTGGCGTTCCCGGAACAGGAAGTGCCCCGAAAAACGAAAGCATCGATTTTCTCACGCGAACCGGTTACGCCATCTGTTATTCAATTGCCATGATCGTGCTCATTGGGTTCTTGCTCGGCGTGTTGAATCTCGGGTTCAACATCATGGCCATGCACCTGGTTTTCTCGGTGATCGAGGTAGCTGTTATTATCAACATCCTAGTCAAGATCAAGCGGATCAAGGATCCGTACTACGCAATATAGGGGGATTCACGCAATGACGGTCATTGAAATGGTCATATCTTGCGATGGCTTTCCTCTCTACAAGCGAAAGTTCATTAATATCCGCGCCATCGATGACGACGACGTGATTGCACCGGCACTCTATTCCGTCTTTTACAGGATCGAGAAAAGCATCATCCCCGGCGATTCCGGCGAAAATGTGCTTAAACTTGACATGGGACACCACCACATGCACGCGCTGAAAACGAAAATAAATCCAAGTGGAACGGGCAAATCTCGTGAATTGTACATTTACATCATCGAGGACCGAAATATCGAGAAGGCGGTCGCAGCAACTATCTTGAAAAAATTGCTCGACGCGTTTTTAAAACGATATCAAGAAAAAATCGAGAAGTTGCTCAAGGCAAGCGAGATTCTCCAAGATTTCGATGAAATCGTCGATCAAATCCTCGGCAACATGGCACAAAAACAATATAAAAGATTTTTCGATGTATGGAACGCACCTCGTATGAGATTTCCGTGATTTTTTAAATCTTGAGACCTGCCTTGAATCCGTCGTGGATGGCATTCATGAGGTCCTCGGTCTTCTTGGCATCGCCTATCACCTTGACCTTGAAGCCTGCTTCCTTCAAGTCCTTCTCGAGCGCGTTTTCCGGCTTGATCGAGGTCGCGACGAAGATCGTATCGATGTCTTGCACCTTGGAATCTTTGCCTGCCACGGAATATGAAATCGTGGCTTTACCGTTGGACTGCGGTGCAATTTCCATGACTTTTGCCGTCGTGATGACATCGATATCGTGTTTTTCAAGATCTTGAAGCATGACCCAGCGTGTCGACTTCCCGAAATTTGTTCCAATCCTATCAAGTAATTCAAAGATGATAACCTTTCGCTGAGTGCGCGTGGCTTTCCATGCTTCTTCTGCTTCAAGCACGCCGAAATAATTCAAGAACCCGGCGATATCCGGCCGGAGAGCACCGAACTCGGCCAAGGCAAGCGCGGTTTCGACGCCCGTTGCCCCGCCACCGATGATCGCGCATTTATCGCCCGGGTACAAGCGTTTTGCCGGATCCAGGAACTCCCACGCGAAATGGACCACGGGTAAGTCTATGCCCTTTATTGGTGGTTTCACGGCTCTAGCCCCGGTCGCGAGGATGACAACGTCCGGTTTCACGGCTTTGATCTTGCCCACAGTCATATCATCATCCAAGTGAATAGGCACGCGCAATCGGTCTAGTTCGTCCTGGTACCACGTGATCATGTCCGCGATGGATTCCCTTCCTGGCGGTGCGGCAGCGTACCATGCTTGGCCACCAATCCTATCGAGCTTTTCATGCACCGACACGACGTGGTTGCGCATTGCCATGGTGCGAGCGCATTCGAGGCCCGCAACGCCGGCACCGATAACGACGACGTGCAAGGGCGTTGCTGCCGGGACGAGGGGATACTTGCCTTCCCATCCTGCCACGGGATTTCGCAAGCAGCGGACGATGGTCTTGGCGAAAACTGCATCGAAACAACCCTGGTTGCATCCGATGCACTTACGAATTTCACGGACGCGACCTTCCCTGGCTTTTATCGCAAATTCCGGATCCGCGATGAGCCCTCGTCCAATACAAACTGCATCTGCATAGTGCTCGTTCAGGATACGCTCGGCAATATTGGGCGTGTTGATGCGATTGCTCGCGAAGACCGGGATGTTGACGTTTCTCTTTATTTCCCTGGCAAAATAGGCGAATGCGCCTGGTGGGACATTCATCGTGATCATGGGTACCTTCGCCTCGTGCCAGCCACCGGTGACGTTGAATGCATCGAGCCCCGCTGCTGCAAGGTGTGGCGCAATTTCAGCTTTATCCTTGAGAGTGTTGCTACCGATAACGAGATCGCTGCCCGAATAGCGAATGAGAACGGCGACCTTCTCCCCGACAGCGTTCCTTACCGCCTTTATGACCTCGATGGGAAAACGCATACGGTTCTCGAGCGAACCGCCATACTTATCGGTCCGATCGTTGAGCAATGGTGATAGAAACTGGTCGATCAAGTAACCTGCTGATCCAAGGATTTCAACGGCATCGAATCCTGCTTTTTTTGCACGCGCCGCCCCGTCAGCAAACTTTTGCACTATCCCGGGAATTTCGTCGGTGGCGAGTGCACGCGGCGTTTGCTTCGAAAACGTTGAATACTTTGCAGCAGACGAGACGGGCTGGACGCCCGTGAGCAGTTCGAATGCGTATCGTCCCGCGTGATAGAGCTGGGCGGCAATCTTGGTCTTGGAACACGCGTGCATGGTGTCGGTGAACAAGCGCAGTTTTTCGATGTACTTGTCATCGTCGATGGCGATCATCATCGGGATTCCCATGCCTACACGGTCGATGTAACAACCACCGATGATGATCAAGCCAATTTCGCTGATAGCACGTTCTTTATAGAAGTTTGTAAGTTGATCATTGATGGAGCCATCGTCAGCATACGATAAGTTCATTGCCGGCATCACGATGCGGTTCTGGATGGCCATCGGCCCGATCTTGAGCGGGGAGAAGAGAAGCGGGAATTTTTCCATGATGCGTACCTTTTATCCGTGTGATGATGGAAATTTGGTTTCCCGAGCATATAAAAAACACTCCCGTTAAAGGCGATGGCAAAAAAAAAGGGGAGAAATGAACTGCGATGGTATTATCAGCCTATCACGAGACTTGCACGAAAGAGACTTGAAACTTGGTTGGCTCGCTGCCATCCGGTGCCTTTGAAACGCCGAACGGCGTGAGAAGCACGTCGTTCCCCGGTTTCAATCCGAGGTCCGCGAGTTTCTTGGTCTTGTCGCCCATGCTCGGAATGCTCGGGTGGTAGACGATGCCCTTGGTCGTGACGTTCGTGATCATGAATTTCTGGTCTTCCTTGATCGTGCCCACTTTCTGGAGCGAGACCAGAATGTCTTCGATGGTCGTCGCGGGCGTGATGGGTATCGACACGAATTCGATCCCCTTCACTGTACCGCACACGGAGCAATCTTCGCGCCTTTCCACGGGAAGGTGATCGAAGATCCCGTACATGCCGTTGTAATTCATATATGTCGGATCCACCATGGCGATGTCCTCTGGTTTTTGAGGCGAGTTTTGGATACAAGCCATTTTCATGGCTTCCATTGATTCGATGCTGGCAATCACGGCTGACACGGTCTGGATGGCGGGGATTTTGTTCTCCAGGATATTTTCCATATCTTGCGGGACGAAAAGGCCGCCATGATCCTTGCTCGGGTCGCGCTCCTTGAGCATTTCGAGTTCCTTGTTCGATCCACCCGTGAGCATGATCAAGTCCTGCTTGTTTTTCAAGTCTGGCTCGCGCTCGAGCTTTTTCCGGAAGATGAACTCGGCCCGGAGCACGCAATGTTCACGGACCTGGGGAATGCCCTTTGGCGTGCACGCCGCGATCA
Organism: Candidatus Sigynarchaeota archaeon; assembly: GCA_030587525.1. Taxonomy (GTDB): domain Archaea; phylum Asgardarchaeota; class Lokiarchaeia; order Sigyniarchaeales; family Sigyniarchaeaceae; genus Sigyniarchaeum; species Sigyniarchaeum tengchongense. The sequence continues at coordinate 12,780 of JAUQYW010000402.1, forward strand.
ATTTCTTGTCGGGAGGTGGGATCGGGACGACGCAGCGGTAGCAGGCCGTCTCGTCGAGGAACTTCGCGCCCTGCGGCACGATGACTTGCACGTGGCCCTCGAACCCGACCGTTCCGCCTTCGATCATCGGGCGCTTCGCACGCCTGGCGATAACGTTGAGATCAAACCGGGCTTGCACGTTATCAAGTGCCGCGATGATGACATCGCATTTCTCATACATTTCAAGCGGCAATTCCTGGATTTTCTTGAAATGAAACTCCACGTCCACGGACGGATTCAATTCTTTAACGCGCTTTGCAGCAATCTCGGCCTTCGGCTTCCCGATATCCTCCATGCGGAACAAGAGCTGCCGTGACAAGTTCGATGTCTCGATCGTGTCGAGATCCACGAGAATGAGCTTTCCGACCCCGGCGAGCGCGAGATCCTTGGCAATTTCGCAACCAAGGGCGCCAACACCCGCGATGAAGATCGTCGATTTTTTCAAGAGCGTCGCATCGAGCCCGTATTTCTTATCCTTGAACAGGAGCAAGTCCTTGCGATCCGGGTAAGGGTCAAACTGGCCCGTTGCGCCGTCGTACTTCACGTATCGCGGCTTTTGCACCTCGCCGATGTCTCCTTTCTGGACCTTGAACGCGATCTTGATGACTTCTTGCCCGAGCACACCAGCGAGAATGGAGGCCACCGCCTCGTTCGACGTTCCCTTGTCATCGTCGAGTTCATCCGCATAGGCAGGCGAGAAAAAGGCCAGGGCCGCGTCGTGAGGTTCTGCATCGATCTCTTCATCGTCCTCCGGAGTTACAGTTACGGGTGCCGCAGGGGGCTGATTTTCGTCCCCCGGAAGCCATACTTGCACGAATCCTTCCAAGCCCATGACAACGCCCTCGATATAGGGTATGCCAACGTTTTTGCAGACCTCGTGCATGTAGGTGCGCGATTTGAAACTGTTCATGCAACCAACGACGATCTCGTGATCCTTAAACGCACTGAGGGGAATGTCCTCTATGATCTTGTCGTGAGTATCGATTTTCATGTATATATTGAGCTTGGATAGCTGTTCCTTGATTGCGTCGACTTTCGATAGCTTGCCCTGCAAGGGTGGAAGCAAGAAAGCAGGTATCGTCGTGTTTTCGAGCATCCCGGGATCGACAATCGTGATATTTCCCACGCCGATGAGCGCTAGGTTCTTGGCCAATTCTCGACCCAGCTTTCCCATGCCCGCGATGAGGACCCTAGACTTTTTCAAGACCTGCTGGTTCCACCCTTTCAGCAAAGCTTGCCGCGCGTACAGTTCTCGCTCCTTGCTGGAGACGATTTCGTTCTTGTCCTCCTTGTATTGCTCCCCGAATGCAAGCGCGGCGTTCCACGTGAGATTTTCACGTTCTTGCTGGAAGTTCGCCTCTTCATCTGCCTTGGTCTTTTCCTCGGTCTCGGCGCCTCCAGCCGCTTCTGGCTTGCTTGCTTCTTCCTTTTTTTCATCGGTCTTAATATTCTCCATATTTTCAGGCTTTTCAGCCGGTTGATTGCCTTCATTTTCCTTGATAGGTTTGGGTTCTTCAAGGATTTTTTCTACATCGGGTCCCTCTTTTTCCGGGGGCTCGGGCTTTTCGTTTTTTTCATCTTTTTTTTCGTCGTTATTCGGAGGAGGTTCCGTAGACATGTGTCGCTCACCCGTAGATTCTTACTGAATAGTTGGTGTTTAAACCATAAATAATGGCGCGATGAAAATTACATATAAATTTCGTTTGGAG
>JAUQYW010000461.1 GCA_030587525.1 Candidatus Sigynarchaeota archaeon
CAACAGAATAATTCTTAATATCGACCTTTTTCTGATCCCCGGGCTTTTCTTTCCGATCTACGTTGAATTCGATATCCACGTTTTGATATCCGCGTACCTTAAACTTCTTGTCAACAAAAGCCATAAAGGCGTGATCCGGGCAGCATGCACCCTGCGGTATTTGGACTTTTGCAACTCCTTCTTGGGATTCGTCCACGATGAATACGGGAATGTCTATTTTCACTTGCTTGTTACAAACCGGGCAAACCACCCGGATCTGCTTAAATTCATCGGACATTTTCTAAATCACGTCAAACAACCTATTTCCCAGTATCAACACTCTCGGTCCAAATTAATAATTAGCATGACCAAATTAATTAGTTTGCTCAAATTAAGTCAACCGGGTGGAATGAATGTACTTTGGTTGAAATGGTGGAATTAAATGTTCAAATGAGATTGAAATGCAACAGAATCTAGAAACTTTTTATAACAAGTAATTTTTTTCGCCGGGTCAAGCATAGCCACGCGATAGCGAGAACGATAAATGTTGGCACCCCGGCAAAGACCATGCAATTCAATGCTATTTCAATCAGACGAGGCTTCACCATCATCACGTAAAATTGATCCTCCCCCGCCCGGGCGAGCACATAATTGCCAGATGCGTCGAAAGCCGCGACATAGAATCGAATAGCGGCACCGGGTTGCAATAAAAAGGGATATTTGCACGAAAAAAGGGTAAAGTTTCCTTCCATTGCGGTTATCGTCATAGGAATTATATTGATGGTATCGCCGATATCATTAACAACAACGACGAACGCGTATCGTAAACCGGAGCCGGCATCGATTCCAGAAGCGTTGATCACGATCTTTCCTGGATCATCAAAATCAACGGAATCTCCTGGAACTGAAACGTGCAAGGACTCGGGCGGTACCATGTCTTGCTCGATCGTGATGGTCATACTTGTTGCTAGCATATTATGTCCCGAAAACATGACCGTCATATTCGTGCCGATCAAGGAAATATCATCCGGAATCTGCACAACCGCGATGCCCATTTCGTTTGCATTTGCTATGATGTAATACTCTCCGCCGGTCAACAATACCCTTGCATTCGGCACGATCGCCCCGCTAGCCGATCTCACTTCAAGAATCATCAAATCCCCGATATATCCCTTCGAGCCCGTGATGTTCGCTGCAAACAACTCTGGCTGCCTCGTGTAAATGACGATTTCGGGATCGCCAAGTAAATTATACGTGAGGAGATTCTTGCGGTAATTTTCTTGATTGCGCGTGTATCCCGTGTTTTGAGCGAGGTTCTCGTCCCAGTTCAAGTCAACATACCAATATTTGTTGATGTATTGGTCGATGTACGCCATCTTGGAAAGGTACAAAGCCTTGCCCGGTTGCCACGCTCGTTCAATCATGAATTCTCGCCAGAAAAACCGGTCTTGGCCCCGGTTCAACGCTTCAAACATAGGATCGCTTGGTTTATACCATGACGTTCGCATGGCGCTCACCACACCGATGGCTCCGCCTGAAGGGTTCAGGATCAAGGTTTCAGCGAGCGACGAACCGCTATTCATGGGCGCTATGCCACGCTCGGTCACGTCGAACGCCCCGGAAGAGCAAGAGTAAATGTATGCGAGCGACAGGGTCCCGTTGTTGCATAGATTAGCCGCTTCGATACGTGTCATATAGTTCATGTAGGAGCTGATGCCAGTCATTCCTCCATATGATGCGGGATCGCCGTGGCCTGCCAAATTCACAAGCGATGCACCTTGATTCCATGTCGATACGAGGCTTGCAGACGTTAAAGCCGTGAATGTTGAAGGGCAAGTATAGCTAGACGAGCAATGGTAGACCCGTTTCGGGCGCATCGACGCAAAATAATTGTCGATCATAAATTCGCTAAGCGCAGCTTCGTCGACGGCGGACTTATTTTCACCGGGACTTGCATACTGCGAAACAGCACCCGCAAACATAGCGGTGTTGGACCAGGACCCCGCGGGAGGATTGCACTCGTAATCGATGATCTTTTGCACCAGAATGTTTGCTTGCGGTGCATCATTTGCAGGTAACCTTCCCACGTATACCTCTGCACTCCAATCCACCTCGTCAACACCATGCGCGTTGTCCCGGTTCATCTCGCCGAATCTCCCATCGTTATCCTCATCCCAGGTTCCGTTCAAGCAAGCATAATACTGATCCGTCGGTTTATACACGTCATACTCGCCATTAAACCACGGCTCATCGCCGTCGGGGTTGTACGTGTACCGGATGGGAATCACGTTCACGTCCCCGCCGAGTATGATGAATTCGGTTCCTGAGTTATCGTGATATTGTTTAATCGCGTTCCGTATCCATGCTGCCTCGTCATTTCCCGACGCGTTGAATTCCCGCGTGGCTACGATTATCTCGACCGTCAAAATCTCCGTGTAAACACCTCGACGTGATTTCAATGCCGCTAACGGGGAAAACGCAGCCACGAGCGAATCACGCGTTATGATCAGGCATTCAACGCGAGGATTTTTCCAGAGAGCATTGGATGGATGGATCATCGAAGAAATTGCGGGAGGCGCGCCGTTGTTGATACTATTAAATTCATGGACCCCGATACTGGTTTCTCGGGAATCACGGAACTGGTTTATCGTTGATATCAGGATCAATGCCAAGATCGATGCAATGATGATTCCCCGTGCGGCTCGGTGCCCTTTAAACACATTCCTTCCCCGTTTTATGCTGATTCGCAGAGCTCATTTACATGTGTATTTTTAATCAACCATATATATGGTCATCATTAATTTTCCACCTTAGCATTTTCATCGACTACCTACGGTTAATATACGTAGAAAACTCTTACTATGTGTGTGGATAAAGTTGGACACTCTGCCCGGGCGGGTCGTAAGAGGAAACCCGCAGGTTCCGTTTCGGAATCAAGACAGGAACCATGTTGCCAGAATTCCATCAATGTATTTAAAGCCCGATATTTCTCCCGTCAAGAAACACGGGTGATATCGACTATAAGGCATCCCGGAACCTTCATGGCACGTTTGTAGGTGATGTCCAAGTTCGTCCACAATTTATACGATTAGTTACTACTGTTATGATTACTTGAAACTGAAAAAAACCGATCGGCCCGGCCAAGAGTGACGCTGGTGAACTCCCGCTCAAAAAGATTCTTGATCATCCTCCTTTGTTTCATGCTATTTGGGGATATTAGCATCACCAGACCAAGTCTTGTCATAAATCACGCGGAATCCAGGGGAAACGGGAGTTCTATGGGCAGCAGCGGGGGTTCCAGCCTGAGTTTTTCGAATTTCACCTGCAGCGACCACCACCAATACGCCCCATCGTTCACCGTCCTTGCGAATGATAGCGTGAACGGCATCCTCCCAGGTTCAGTGGAATTCGCTTTCTGTAACAACGCGAACCAGCCGTTCGAGTTTACAAACGTGCAGAACGATCCGTTCTCGTCATCGGTGCTGGAACCGTGGTGGATAAAATATAACGAGGCAAGTGGCTCGATCGTGCAATCAGACGGCGCTCTGCACATCCATGGCATCGATAGCAGCGACTGGGGCATCGTGACCGGGGCAACGATCTCGCGGAATGCCCCTGCGGTTTTTCAAACGACAGCAGGCGATTTTTCGGCAAGGACCCAGCTAAACGTAACGACCATCTCGGGCCAGGTGCAGAACGGAGGGATCATTATCAAGTGGGGGTCCGATTTCGTCAAGTTTTTCTACCGGGATTTTGCGATTCGCATGGTTTACGCCGCGGGAGAATATTTCAAGCCTATAAGCTACGTGTCGATTGCAACGTCTACCTTGGTTTGGCTTTCTTTTGCCCGACACGACGACATGTTCACGTTCAACTATTCCGTCGACGGTGTCAATTATATTCCATTCCTGGACCGCATCTTTCCCGCGACGAATCAAGTGGAGATAGGTATCTACGCGAGCCGTGGTGCAACTATCATTGCTGATGATTGGGAGATAACCCCGAGCATCAGCTGCACGGGAGCTTCGGGATCAATGCTGCAAGAGACTATTAGCATTCAGCAGGTCCCTTTCAATGATTGGGCAGGCTCCGGAAAACAACTGCAAGTTCGCATGAAAATCTCGAACGGGTCGGCGTGTTCGAGCCCGATCTATAATATCTCAACGACCGCGGAAAACGAGATCCTATCCTTTACCGACTTTTCGACCATGCCTGGTGACACGCCGACCGGCCGCACGTTCACGATCGACGTGGCAAGCAAGGCATTGTCTGATCCCGTCGTGGGCACGGAATCGTTCACGTTCCAGGACCGCACATGGCTTGCATCGCCAGATCGAGACATGTATATAAGCCCGCATGTGGACAGCTTCACTGGAACGACTCTTGCGCCGTGGTGGTCCACGAGGAATCCCGGTGCGTTGCAAAATAATCTCCGAGGTGGCATTCTTTCCATTGCTGACACCGCAAATGCCACGCTATCGCCAACGATTTTTACCGCGCCGTTCATTTCGCAAGGCACATGCGAGCATTTCGATGTCATAGTGGATTTTAGCAATTGGACCGCAGTGACAGGGCACGAGGAATTCGGCGTGGCATTGGTGGTCGATAACAACCTTGCGTGGAAGCTCTACGCCGATCCTTCACCCGGCTCGGTCAACGTTGGGTTCGAAGCATACGGTGCACGCAACGTCACGACTGCAAGCCTGCCCTCGTTGTTAATTCCCGTCAACAGTACGACGCCGGTGCAGTTCAAGATCGCGCATGACCTCAACACGACGACCCTTTCGTACAAGTCTCCAGTTCAAGGAGATGGCTTTCATCTCCTTGGCACGATAAAAAATGACCGGGCGGTAAGTTACAATATCGGCATCTACGTCGGGGGCAATGGAACGGTCGAAGTCAAGAAGTGGTCGATCTCCCCGAGCATATCCTCGCGCTTATCCAGGGACGAGCCTCGCGTTTCCATCTTCATCGATGACCTCGAGGTTCCTGCTATGTTCATGGCAGAATATGCCTTGTCCTTTGGAATGAATTCGACGAATGGTTCGTTTGCCCGCAGCAACATCTATTCCGTGGAACATGCTGACCCCTTATGGGAAAATAAAGGCCTCTTGTTGACGTATGGCATCAACGTGATGATCCTGGATATGCATGGAAACGTTGTGTTCGCAGCACCCGGCACGGCGCAGCTCGATGCCGAGTGCCTCGCGAATGGCGATGTCGTCGTGTCGTCTGGAACTATTTATGACGGCGCGGTGACCGAATACAATGCCGCGGGCGAGATCGTTCGAACAGTCACGGCCGCGGGTGGAAAAGCCTTCCTATTTACCCACGACACGAATGTTCTTCCAAATGGAAATTGGTTGATTACCGACACGCGGAATGACCGGGTGATCGAGATCGACCCATCTGGAACGATTATATGGTCTTGGAACGTCTGGGATTATTTTAATGCCCAGGATTCGAGAGAATATGGCATCTCCCATGTTAATGATGCAGCCCGGTTATCCAATGGAAATACGCTAATATCTATACGAAACCTCGATACGGTCGTTGAAGTTACACCTTCGGGTTATATTATCTGGTCGTACGGGCGCTTGGGAACGTCAGGTTCCCTCCACGAACCCCACAATCCAGACCGGACGGTGAACGACACGACGATCATCTGCGATTCGAGGTCGTCACGCGTGCTCGAAGTTGATTTCCGGGGGAATACCACGTGGTCATTCGATCCGACCACGGTTAATGGTCGTCCACTTCACTGGATTCGGGACGCGGACTTGTTGCCTGGTGGTGAAATAATCATGGCTGATGGCCAGGAGCAAGACAATACAGATTCCTGGGTAATCCTCGTCGATAAGGATTCAGGAGACGCGAAATGGGAGTTCATCACGCCAAATCCCGTCTACGACGTGGATATCGTGGACTTAGGCGCCCCTTTCGTGAGCATCGTCTCACCCGGGAACCAGACATTCATATCTTCAAACTTGATACCGATCAACTTGCACTTGAACCAAGGAACCAGCAAGATCGTGTATCGAATCCATGATGATTCTGCTAATACCTACGTTGATCCAACCCCACGCATATACACGGGTCCGGAGGAACGCTTGCTCCAAAATAACACGACATACACGATGTTTGCATGGGCGACCACGACGCAGGGAACGTGGACGGAGGGCGAGATTGGCCACGATTACCACGGCATCCCGCAGCAAGACGCAACCAACTGCACGTTCTCGATCCAGCTCTCGGCCTCGATCGCCTCCGAACCGGAAATCCCGTATATCGTTTACGGATTCGATCCTGTCAAAAGCTGCATCGTCATACTTGATAAAGATGGAAGTCGACTTGGAAGCATTAATTTCGCCACGGATCTTGCCCCGTACATGCTCGATTGCCACGCGAATGACATTGAGATCTTGCCGGCTAATAAATTCATCATCGCGCTTGATTATTGGCTGGTCAACGGGACGAATTGCACGGGTATTCGGGAAATCAATGGATCCGGTTCCACGTCGTGGCAATACACGTTGCCGCTAGGAAATGAAACAAGGGGAATTTCCGACGTCGATTACGTCGCCGCGAGCGACATGTTCCTGGTTTCATCGAGTTGTGAGCGGGAAATTTACTTCCTTCAACGTAACTGTTCGAAAGTGGTGCTATGGAACACTATGAATTACATCGATCAATTCAGCCCTGGACCAGATTTCACTACCCGATTCTTGCTCGGCAAGACATCACCCCTTGCCCCGAACGAGTTCCTGTGTTCCATTCCATCGAACGACGCCATTTTTCTGTTCAATTCGTCGGGCCACGTGAATTGGATCCTAAACGCGACAATGAATGCCACGTCGATTTCCCAGCCGCAATACGTCACGAAACTTGCAAATGGCTCGTTGCTCTGCATCAACGGTAGCACCGGCAACGTGGTAATGCTGGATCCAGCTGGCGGGATCGCGTGGTCATCGCTTTCCCGGGGTTCGCTAGCCAGCTTGAATGTATCGAGCCTTCAAGTGCTCCCGAATATGCATTTCGTGCTTTTCGATAAACAATCTGCTAGGTTGCTGGAAGTGAACATGTCAGGGAATATTTTCGTGAACGTGACGATCCCGTTCTTGATCGATGAATTTGAAGTGCTCCTGGATCCACTACCGCTGCTCGTAAAGGATTCCACGATACCCGATGTTTTTCACTCGAATTCAATCGACATCACCTTGCACGTGAGGTTCCCGGGTGCCGTGAATAGCACGATGTGGCGGCTCTTTTGCATCACGAATGATTCATGGGCCGGCAGCGCCCAATACGCGCCGTTCGGGGAACCCGGCTCGCTCGGGGTCTCCTTCGTGCTCCCGGATGGCGATTATTCGCTCGATGTCTTGATCAATGCCACGGTGAATTATGCAATCACCAATGGCTCGGACATGGCTTTGTTCTTGAAAAATATCCCGGCATCAGCATTTTTGGTTAATTTCTCCGTGGATGTCGATGCTTGGTTCACGATGCCGGCACCGTGGCTCGTCCAAGGGAGATTACCCAAGACTGATTCGATCGACGCTATCTTGTCGTGGAAACCAACCGACAGGGCAAATAATTACACGATATATTATTACGAGAAACCCATCGTCTCGATCAATGGCAGCGTGACGGTCATTGCAACAACTATGGATCCGTGGTTCATTCTTACCAATGCGATATCCCGAGATGGTTTTTTCGCGGTCGTAGCCACGAACGATCACCATCAGAGCGCTATCTCGAACTCCATCCATCTCGTCCTTACAAACACGACTTCGAATATGATCGATCTCGTGCTAATGCTGATAATCGTCCCAGCTTATATCGCATTAACACTCGCCGTGATTTTTCGAAAAGTACTTCCCCAGCTCCGAAGTCGCCGGAATACTCAATGACCGGGACAAAATCCAGGCTGGGGTGTCCATCGGGATACTTATCGATATATATATTTAGCTTCGCTTTTCTATACGGGATGGTGAATGTTCCCCTTCACCAATCCTTTTACTGATGCTTGACACGTGATTTAGGAAGGAGTATCGACATGCGATTAAATAACAGATATTTTCCGACCATCACCATCCTTCCAAGCATATTCATTGTAATCGTGGTGCTAGCGATTCCAACCACCACGATCAGCAGCGTATGCCTGGAAAATGGCGCGGTTCGCCATTCCATCAGCGAACGATCGACGCCCGTGGTGATTGCTGGAAATGCACAGATGGAATCTTTTTTCGTGGCAAATGGCACCACGGGAAGATCCTGGTCGTCACCTTATAGCCTTCAAGACCTTGAATTCAACGTCACCGGGTTCGCTCCGCGATTCCATCTCACCGATACGAGTCGATTCTTGAAAATACGCAATTGCACCTTCGTCGATCATCCATCTGGCAGCAACGGCGCCCTGCAATTCACGAACGCATCCAACATCCAGGTCGAGGGCTGCCGCTTCATGAATGTGAGCAACGTGGCCGTTTTTATTCAATCATCATCCAATCTCACGATTACGAACTGCATTTTCTACGGGAACAATGAATCGATCTATCTCCTGGATAACAACCCGGGCATCAAGATCCAGCAATCCGAGTTCCTTTCTGATGGGTTTTCTATTCATTCATATAGTAACTTGAACGTCGTGATCGAAGCGAATATCTTCGAGCACGGCAACAAATCCATAGGGATGCAATATGATCAATTCTTTAACATAACGGAAAATTCGATTTTTCATTCAAAAAACGGTTTAATCGTTTCCGATGGTCAAGATAACCACATTTGGAATAACTGGTTCGTGAATAATTCCGTGCAAGCATTCGACCAAGAGCCGAGTAGTAACGCGTGGGACAATGGAACGTGGGGAAATTGCTGGAGCGGTTATTCGCTACAAAATCCTGGTGCGACCGCGACGGGGCGATTCTGGAACCAACCATATACCCTTTCCGAATATAATCCCTCCGTGACAGATAACCACTCCATCACCGCTTGCAGCTTTCCATTCGTGGCCTTTGAAACGAGCAAGGCCAGAGCGATCGAGAATGAATTGATTTCCTTCATCTTTACAGGAGCATGGGAAGTGGGTACTATTGAGATCAGCTGGCAATTTGGTGACGGGGACTCGTTGATGGGCCAAGATGTCGATCATATTTATGATTCGGAAGGGATGTACGACATCACGGTCAATGCCACCGACGGTAATGGAGACACCCGGTCATTGGTGCGGCTTGCCGCCATCACGATTACCTTGCCCGGGATCGTGAATGGATATGTTTCTGCAATAATCATCGGGATGGTGATAGGTGGCATCGCTGTGCTAATTGCCATAAACACCAAGAAGCGACACGTTCTAATACCCGGACCGTGATGAAACCCTAGCAACCAATATTTCAAGCCAAGAAAGGACAATGTGGATGTATCGATGAGAATCCAGCAAAAAAATGCCCGGCACGTGCTCGCCGGGATAATCCTGGGGATCATCTCGATCATCGGTATTTTTCAAGCACCAGGCACGAAATCTGGGGCCAGATTTCATTCTACCAACGTCGAAACCAACATCGGGGCGGAATATTTCTCGAATTTTTCCCCCAGCACCACCAACATCTCGGCCCCAAACTGCACGGTCGTTGTCAATTCGACGATAGCCTACCCGCTAGTCAACAACTCCGACGGATTCTATTACTCGAAAAACGGGATGGACACATCTGGATTCGTCAATGCACACGAGGACCTGTTCGATTCCGGGGGGTTAGAATCATATTGGACGACGCTCAACGCGGCGAATGGCATATTCAGTGAGGCGGGAGGCCGTTTAACGATCACAGACGGGGGAAGTCATGGCTGGGGGAATGAGCCCGGGCTCTTGCCGAAATACGATGCACCGGCTCTCGTTCAAGCCGTGTGGGGCGATTTCAATGTTTCCATTTCGATCAATTCGTCTAAAATCGATGCCGCGGGGAAACAAGCAGGATTATTGTATAGAATTGGAAATAGCCTCGTGCGATTCATCTACACGCTCTCCCCCACGAATGTAAGCCAAGGTATCTTGAGAATCCTGCAGACCGAGAATGGATTCAACACGATCATCGAGGAAGAGCCGGTGCTTCATGGTGGCTCGCGGTTCTTGAAATTGACGAGAAAAGGTGATTTTTTCTCTTTCTATACTGGATTGTCGCCCGTGATGCTGGATCTCGTCTCGAATACAACATTATTCATGAATAGAGCGGCAAGCATCGGGATTTATGCAGGAACCGGCGGGGTGCTGGAATGTGACGAGTGGCGCATCACGCCGCGGGTTGAAATGAATCTAGCAAGCGATCACGAAGGCATCATGAGGGCCATCAACGTTCCCTTCAATCAATATGACGACGATAATTATATCTGGTTCTCGGTGAATTCTTCAGCATTGAACTTCACGAGCAATCCATTCAAGGTATCCATCGATTGCAGTGAAGGATTGATCTCGTTCGAGAACTACCAGCCGAAAGAAACCGACGATACAACGCCCGACATGTCATTTTTCATGCCGATCAATCAAACCGGTTTTGCGGTGCCAAACATATCAGTAGATTCATGCTATTTCGCCTATACTCGTGACGGATCTCGTCCCAATCGGTTCATTAATCCCCACAAGGACTGGTTCGGTTATGACCTTGATTCAGCCATGGGTGATCATTTGCCGGCATATTGGAACGTAACGAATGAAACGCAATTGCAGTTCAAGGTTGTGAAGAGCGAAACAACCCTTTATTTAAATGACACGGGAAATTCGACGTGGAATGAATCCGTGCAAAATGCACCACATATAACCCAGTCGATTCACGGCGATTTTACCATTATAGCTAAATTTCTCTTAACTCCGCCCAGCAATTATTCTGGAGGGATATTCCTTTACATCAACAGTTCCTACAATTTTCTCTTCGATATAGAACGGCTATCGCTCGGCAATCCAACGGTTACCGTGCTAGAGACTAACGGTGGGGCATGGAACAAGAGTGCATCCACCAACATAACGGATATGGTTGATAACGAGCTCTGGCTGAAGATACGACGTTCTGGAACAAAATTGGAGTTTCTCTATTCGACGACGGGCCAATCCTACTCGTTTTACTTCACGATTGCCACAAAAGAGCTTGAAATCGATGAGATTTTCGACGTGGGGCTCTTAGTTCATAATAATCGAAGTCTAACTGTAAATTATTGGGACATAACACCTAGCATCAACACGCGAACGCAGTTGAATATAGAATACTACTTCTACTTGAATGTCATTAACGTCCCGTTCAACCAATATAGCGACGACCTCAACGTGATCCGCGTCCAGATAACTGACATCTATAATACGACATCAACGAGCAACGCTTTTTGCATCAAGATCCGGCGAACATCGATGAACGGCGTGTATGTCTTGTATTCTGATGGAAATAACGTGAACTTGATCTCCTATTCAAAAGAAATCGCATGGACCTATTACAAGCCTTTTTCTTTCGACAAGGAATATACGCAAGATGGGAACTTCCTGATCACGTCCGGACTTCCAGGCTCCGGTGAAGTCGAGTTAATCTCGTGGAACAAGCAAATTATCAGGCACATCACGTCAGCAGGGGGATTGCCTTTGGATTGGCCGCACGATGCTGACCTGCTTCCGAACGGCAACATCCTCGTCGCGGATACGGGCAATAACCGAGCCGTGGAAATTGCTCCCAATGGCACGGTAGTCTGGCAATGGAAAGCGTTGGATCATTTCTCCCCAGCATCAGGGAAATCGCACTTGAATGACGTGGATCGCCTTGAAAACGGCAATACGTTGATAACACTCAGGGACTTGAACGCGGTTGTCGAGGTGGCAATGAATGGTTCTATTGTTTGGTCGTATGGCGGGCTTTCATCTTCACTTTTACTGCATCCTCATAATGCGGATCGATTGACAAACGGTACGACGATTATCTGCGATTCGGAGAGAGGCCAGGTGATCGCGGTTTCACCAGCGAAAGATGTTATATGGACATTCAAGCCCACGACCGTTGGTGGCGTTCCACTGCTTGCTTGGCCTCGCGATGCAGATCTCTTGCCAAACAACTTGATGCTCGTCTCGGATAGTTTGCGGAACACAAACGGGTCAAACACGGTCTATCTATTTGATATGCAATCGTCGAGGGCTATCTGGTCCGTCGAGACTTCGGAGGCAAATTATGACGCGGACCTCGTCCTCCTGGAAGAACCGACGGTATCTATCTTGTCTCCCGGGAATTCCTCGTATTTTTCGAGGAAGGTCGACATCATATTAAACTTGTCCTCGATCTTCAACGACGCCTATTTCACGATGTTCGACAACACCACGGATGAATTCGTGACCGAAGGTGCCGTGCAGTATTACACGCCAATGTCGATGACTCTGGAAGATATGCATCAATATACTATCTTAGCTTGGTCCAACAATAGCGGCGGCCTCGGCGGCGGATATCCGCAAGACGACAGTACTCGGATTCCATCCGGACCCACATCATCCATGTCCTTCTCGATTGATGAACAAGCAGTATATCCCGAGGATCAGCCTTTTCCAGGGACGACGTTGCTGGTTTCTGACACGCCCCCGGTTATTTACGAGGTGGACGCGTTTAACCGCACACTCTGGTCTATGGTTTTGCCTCTCGATGATGATTCGGATAACCAAGTCGGTTTCACGTTTATATCCAGCATTGACTTGATGCCGAACAACCATGCACTCGTTACCTTGAGCATCGTCTACTTCAACTCCTACATGACATGTGAAATTCTCGAAATAAACCGTGACAAGCAAATCGTGTGGTCATACAAGGACAGAATGCTCATCATTCCTGAATCCCGCCAAATCCACGGGTATCACGATTCAGATTATATTCAAGCCAGCGACACCTTCTTGATAGCCGATACCCGTCGCCAACAAGCCATTGAAGTTAATCGGTCAGGGCAAACAACTTGGTCGTGGAACCCATTTGATCACTTTTCTTTCGATGATGTGAATGGCACCATTAGCTGGTTAGAGAAGGGTATGAATGTGACACATTTCGCCAGTGGCTGGCAAGATTGGTTTCACTTGAACGACGCGGACCGGCTTCCCAATGGAAACACGCTCATATCGCTTCGAGATATCAATCTCATCGTGGAGGTGAATCCGGCCGGGGACATCATCTGGAGCTTCGGCGACCCTGATAACACGTCCACCATGAGGTGGCAGCACAATCCAGTCCGCTTGAGCAACAACCACACACTCATCTGCGATTCAAGCCACAACCGCATCATCGAGATCGACGAAAATAAGAACATTGTTTGGAATACAAACTCGTTTCCATGGCTCGGACTAAACTTTCCACGCGGCACAGAGCGCTTGCCCAACGGGAACACCTTGATATCAGATTCTTTCAACAATAGAAATATTGAAATCACCCCGGCGGGCAAAATCGTTTGGGAATTTCCCGCGACGCTCGCTTACGATGCGGATCGCATCGACCGGTTTTCACCATGGGTCTCGATCGATGTGCCCGAAAATGCGAACTATCCGCCAGGCATCGTTCCAGTGACGATCCTGGCGGAAGCACGGGACCTCAACACGACATGGTTTAACATTTTCGATGAAACAAATCGCAATTGGCTGTTCGCCAACACGACCATCGTCCCGAATGCGACGACCAACATCACGCTCCCGATCGGAACGTATTCCTTGCACGCGTGGGCTAACGACACATTCATGGACAGCGTAGAGTGGACATCTGACCATAGCAGCAACATTGAGCACCAGGTCGTGCATTTCATGGTGGCTGAAGACCCGGCTATCATCTTGCGCCTCATTATCCTTTATGCAATTGTTCCTCTGACTGCCATCGGTTGCGTCGCCATCGTGGTCAACTACATAAAACGTCGCAAGGTTTATCGTTCTAAAGCTCAGAAAAGCAAGACGGGACAAGGCCCGGGATCCATTCCGGAAGGGAAATCCGATGCCCAGCTGAACCTATCATTACCGAGCAATATCAAGAGCTAGGATTTACAAGAGTTACTTCCTGTTTTTCAGCTTCCGGACGGTCGACTTCTTCGCCTTCACGTACGCGTCGAGCTCAGCCTTCCCGCAATCATAGCAGAAGCCGTTGTGAACACAGATCATACCGCCACATTTCGCGCACTTGTATTGCTCCCGCTGCTTCTTGGTAAAAACATCTACGCCGTGCTCCTTGATGAACGTCAAGTTCTCGATCAAGCTCGTGTTGTAGTCACGACGATACCGGTCATCAATAGCCTTTAACCGCTCGCATGGAAACGTGGGGCACTCGTGGCAATAGGCGATTTCTTTGCCAACCTTGAACTCGCAGTTTTTCTTGATAAACGCGCAATTCTTGTTCCGGATCCGGCATCCCGTGCAATGCGATACGCCCTTTTGCAAAGGTATGTCCCGGGAATGTGCTAGGTAGCTGGTGCAAATCCCGCAATTGATGCCACAAGGCGCCACTAGGTTTTGATCTTCAGAGACCATATCACTAGTTACGTGCTCCTCGACCACTTGACCTTTTGTACCGTGCCGTCGAAGTAATTCTGATAATAATGAAAGGTCCAATGTCGATCTTGATCACGGGAACAGGCTCTGGCCTCGGTCGCAGCACGCTGGATTATTGCACGGAACGCGGCGACCACGTCTTTGCTTGCGTCGAGAAGGAGAACGAGCTAGAGAAACTCAAGGACTTGAAAAACGTGACGCCCATCAAGCTGGACGTCACCGTGCAAGGGGACATCGATGCGGCCGTGAAGTTCATCAAGGAAAGCGGGAAACAACTCGATGGTCTCGTCAACAACGCGGGGATCGCCCTTGGCGGGCCGATCGCGGAGCTGCCGGACGAGTTCATGGAACGGACACTCAACGTGAACGTGATGGGACCATTTCGCATGACCAAGGCATTCTTTCCATTGCTGCTCCCCACGAAAGGTCGCATCGTGAACATCAGCTCCGTGTCGGGATTCCGGGCGTTTCCCTACGTCTCGCCGTACACCATGAGCAAGCACGCGATCGAGGCGTTTTCCGATTCCTTGCGACGAGAGCTCGATCCACTCGGTATGAAGGTCGTGATCATCGAGCCGGGTGACGTGAAAACCCCGATCTGGCAAAAGGGCCTTGAGATGCTCGACCAGCGGCTATCTACCATTACACCGCTGTTTCGCGACCGCGCCAATGCCTTGCTCCGCGCGTCGTTCATCGATGCAGCTACGAACGGCCTGGAACCCGTCACGATTGCCAAGGCAGTCTACAAGGCATTGCACGTTGCCAAGCCGAAGATCCGCTATTACATCGATCGCAGCATCCTGCGAAAATTCTTGTTCAAGCGGCTGACGAACGGGCAATGGGACGCGGTGATCCGGATGCTCGCAAAAGGTGCCATGAAAAAAAAGAATTGAATTGACGCGCGTTACATAAAATCCTCTTCACGTTCGCTCGGGTTGGAGAGAATATTAAGCGTGAATTTAGCGTTGGGACAAACACCGATGTGTCTCGTTTGCGTGCTACCATCAAATTTGCACCACCGGACCGCGTTGACGATGACTTTCTGGATTTCCGGCTGGTAATAGTTCGGGAAACTCTCGTGACCGGGCTGGAAGTAGAAGATCTTCCCCTTGCCCCGGTGCCACGTGCACCCGCTGCGGAACACCTCGCCGCCCTCGAACCAGCTGATGAACACGAGTGAATCCGGCTCGGGAATGTCGAAAAATTCACCATACATTTCCTCGTGCGCGATTTCGATGACATCATCGAGACCCTTCGCAATCGGGTGGTATGGGTTCACGCACCAGACATGACATTTCTCTGCCCGCTCCCGCCATTGAAGCGATCCCGACGTGCCCATAAGACGCTTGAATGGCTTTGAGAAGTGAGATGAATGAAGGGCGATGAATCCCATACCGTTCAAGACGTGATCCTGGATCCGATCGACGATCTCGTCCTTGACCTCGTCATGTGCACCGTGTCCCCACCAGATGAGCACATCCGTGTTGTCGAGCACCTTTTCTGTGAGCCCATGCTCCTTCTGGTCGAGCCAAGCGGTCTTGACATCCATATCGGGTTCTTTGCGCAACGCGTCCGCAATAGCTTCATGAATACCATTTGGGTAGATTGTTTGAATGATCCCCGGCTTTTTCTCATGACGAAATTCGTTCCAGCAAATGACTCTAATTTTGTCTGTCATAACCTTTACTTCAATCACCGATGTTTTATCCCTTATAGGACAAAACCGCAATATGGGATATGCAATAAGGTATTTACATTCAAAAACTCAAAGTGGTATCATGGCTCAACATCATATAAAAATACTGAGTTGTCTACTGTTCATTTTCCTTCTGAGCGCACTGCCCGTTTCAGCCGCCGCGGTAAACCAGCAATGGTTCCCAGAACCCGGCAGTTCATGTAAATACAAGCTCATTGCAGATTATGATTGGTTGAATGGCACCCGAACGATCGGTTCGGAGTTTGTAATATACAAGGATATTACCAGATATTATCTCACACCACTAATGGCTTCATATTACAATGTTGCCGTACCTGCTACATGGGAATACGTGGGAAACGCGTCTGAACTCTTTCTCATCCATTCATACGTGGATAAAGATGCAACCACGCTTTCCCGGAACACGTCGATTTCGACCACAGCAACCAATTACGGGTACATTCCCTTTAGCATTGTTTTTCTTCATTGGGCTTCCGATTCAATGCATGTAGACTGGGATGCAATGGCTAAGGACGTCCCAAAAACCAACTACTTTAACACCACCACTGTGTTCGATTTCCCTGATTATGTAGACTCGAATAAAGCACCTCATTGGACGGTTAACAATGATTTCGAGGTGCTCGTTTCCACCGAAACACAAATTGTCGCGTCTAAATCAGTCGGAAACTATGAAAATTACACGATACTTGCAGACGGGAGTGGAAAGGTAACATCCTATACGTTCGCGATAGTTGAATATTTAGAGGGGCATCTATTTACAATTCGATTTGAATCAACAACCGAACCGTCTCTTTGGGATCGCATCATGAATCTTGACTGGGCCGTGGCGAGCAGCCTGCTCGGGATTACACTTGTAGTTGGGATTATTATTGGGGTAGCGGTCAAAAAACGTAAACAGAAATAAAACCCCGGTGTATCATTGCCGAGGAACATAGTATCAGGTTCGACCTTTTTTTTCCCCTCTTCTGATAAACCTGCAAAATGCCGTGAAACGAGGGATCCTTCAGAGATTCGCGGCATCCCCGATTGTTTTATGTGCTGAAACGATCCTCTCACGATCGGGTTAATCATGCCGGTTATTATCCTCCACGTCGATTTGGATTGTTTCTATGCTTCGGTCGAGAAGCGGGACAACCTCGCCTACGCCGGCAAGCCATTGGTTGTCGGAGCGGATCCAAAGGGAGGAATCGGGAGGGGAGTCGTGCTCACGGCATCATACGAGGCAAGGAAGTTTGGGCTTCATTCCGGCATGCCCATTTCACGAGCCTTCAAGCTGTGCCCTCAAGGCACCTACATCCGCCCGAATTTCGCGAAATATATCGCCGCCTCCAAGCGCGTGATGGCAATTCTCAAGACATATTCCGCGAGCTACCAATCGGGCGGGCTTGACGAGGCTTACCTCGATGTTTCAGGCCGTTGCGCGTCCTTCACCGAGGCCGAGGCCCTCGCGAATGCCATCAAGGCTGAAATTCACGGCACCATCGGCATCACGTGCTCGATAGGGATCGGGCCCACGAATGTGCTTGCCAAGATCGCCACTGATTTACACAAGCCCGACGGCATCACGATCATCACCCCCGATACCATCCAGGACGTGATTGGCGGCTGCGACATTTCAGCCATCCCCGGCATCGGCAAGAAGACGAAGCAATTCTACTATGACAAGGGGCTCATGACGATCAACGACGTTTTTACCTCGCCGCTGCCCGACCTCGTGTTCTTAATAGGCCCCAGGGCCGCGAAGTGGCTGCACGGCGTCGTCCACGGCATCGGTGGAGGTCCCGTCTCGGAACATCATGGCCGAAAGTCGATCAGCAAGGAGCGCACGTTTTCAGAGGACACGGCGGATTACGATTTCATCATGACAAAGCTGCGCGACCTGAACAAGAAGCTCCACGACAGCATTCGTGAGAAAGGCATCTTTTACAAGACCGTGACCTTGAAAATCCGGTTCCAGGGATTCGAGACTTTCGTGCGGTCGCAGTCATTTACCCGGGCCGTACAGGACGAGGCTAAAGCTTTCGCCATTATAGCGATCATGGTCGACGCGTTCAAAAAGGACACGCGAAAGGTGCGGCTCGTGGGCATCAAGCTATCAAACATCGAAGGGGGCTCCCGGTCAATGCAGAAGACGATCCTGGATTTCGTGAAAGCGTGAGAAACGCATCTACAATATGGGGAAAGGGAGGTAATTTTTCCAGTAATTTTTCAAGTTTACTAGGAACTTGTCCATCTCGAAATCGAGGAAGAAGTTCCGGTAATTTCCAAGCGCTTCGAGCTTTTGCATTAAAAATGCGAGGTGATTCTTCACGGACGCGAGATTGTTTTTTATGCGGGAAAACTCGAAGTCGACGCCATCGCGGAACGCGGGGCTGTTTTTCAAGACGTTGAAATGCATATCCCAAAAGCCCTGATATGGCTTGGTGAGCTCGAGGAAGGACTTGCCGAAGTCAATGCGCACGAGGATGCCCTGCTGGACGATGAAATGCCGCCAATCGACATCGTACAGGCTCAAGACCTGGTGCAAGGCATATTGCCTGCCGAGCTCGTAGAGGTATGGCTCGAATTGATTTTTCTTCAATGCCGGGCCCTTGACATAGGTCGTGATGATGATTGGCTTGCTCGGCTTTCCTTCTTGCTTCCAAATCCCGAACATGTATTCTTTCGGGCAGAGATCACCATCAAAAAAATGAATGCCCATATGCGTGCCGAGCACTTCCAGGAAAAGTTCTGGCTGCCACAGCTCCTTGATGAAAAAAAGAGGCTGGTTCAAGTTATACACGTGGAATTGCTTGAACATGTGCCAATTGGCTTTTACCTTCAAATCCCGCGCATCAACAGAGATCTCCAACTTCTCCAGGATATTGGCGATGTTCCCTTCGGTAATTTTGCCGTCAATCTCGATGAAATGGAACAAGGCAGCAAGATCAAGCCACGCTGCCTTGCCATCCGTCTGTTGTGCAACCGCCATAATTGCCCGTAATATCTTCCCGGAAATGTTATTTGAAGGTTGTTGTTGCGTGGGAGTGGCGTGGGACGCCAAAGCTTTTGCAAACGTGAAGCTCGGGGGACCTAGACCGGGCATTTATATAGGTATTTATGAAATCGTGCAGAATGTTACTGAGATAAACATGGCAAAAAGCAAGTGGAACCCGGGTGCATTCGGGTACTGGTTCAAGGTCCCGATAGACCCATACCCCGATGATGCCCCGTGGCCGTGCATGCGCCACGATACCCGAAACGCTGGATCCGTGCGAGACTTGTCATGGAAACCGCTGGATGGTACGACGACGGAAATTCACCATTTCCGAACCGGCAACGCGATATTTTCCACGCCTGTCATCGATGCCAAGGACAGGATTTACGTGGGCAGCGCGGACAAGACGTTCTACGCTTTCGACCTCCATGCAGGACGGGAATTGTGGCATGTGACCCTCGAGGGCATCATCGATTCAGCGGCATGCATTGGAAAGGATGGAACCATCTACGTGGCCGCGGGCGATGGCCAGGTCCACGCGTATACCCCCGACGGCCAAGAAAAGTGGCACTACGATGCCGTGCACGGCCGGCCGAAGCATCAATTCTCATTCAGCTCAAACTTCTGGTACGAGGCGAACATCGTCTTCGGGCCGGACGGCGCCCTTTACGTCAACAACGATGATTTCTTCACCTACAAGATGACCCCGGATAGCGGCGAGATCATATGGGGTTTTCGAACTGGTTTTTTGCTCTGGAGCGCGTGTGCATTTGGCCAGGATGGCACGGTCTACGTTCCGGGTTTCGATCACGTGTTTTATGCCCTCGATCCAAATACGGGGAAGAAGAAGTGGAGTATTAATCTCCACGGATCCATGGTTTCATCACCGGCTATCGGCAACGACGACACCATTTTCCAGGGATCATTCAACGGAAACGTTTACGCCATCGACCCGACACAAAAAAAGGTCAAATGGACATTTTCGACCGGGGCTCATATTTACGCGTCGCCTGCCATTGGCCCGGACAACGACGTGATCTACATCGGCTCGACGAACGGCACACTGTATGCCATCGAAGCAGCTTCAGGAAAGATCCGCTGGACTTTCTACACGGGCGACACGATCCGGGCGTCTGCATCGATTGGCCCCGATCCCGAAAAGTTAGCCCCCTATCTCTTGTACCTCGGTGGCGGGGATGGCCGGGTTTATGCCATCGACCCGGATGGCAGGCTCCGCTGGTCTTACGACACGCTCGTCAAGGCAAAGAACAAGGATTATCCAAACATCAATGCTTCCATCGCCCTTGGCCACTCCGGGATTGCCGTGGCCTCATCGACGGGCGACATTATTTGGATCCCTTACGATTGCCTGCTGCCGTGGAAAGAAGGCCAGGAAACACCAAATGAAGTGGAAGGAGTAAAGTGGGGCAGCGTCCTGGATTCACCACAAACCGGCCCGTGTTGGCATTATATCACGCCAGGTGGCAAGCTCTCGGAAACACCCATCATAAACGATGCGCAAGAGATATTGCCCGTCAACACGATAAGCCTCCGGCTGCTGCTGCACGGCGGCATCGGTGCCATTCCAGCTCGACTCGATCCGGGGTCGATCCGCATCACGACCAGCCCGGTATTCAAGCACCGCTTTGAAATCCAGAGCAATATGAGCACGATCAACATCATCCCCGAGGAGATCCTTGCGCCCGGAACCGCATACACGATCTCGATTTCCACCAGCTATGAATGGATAGATCGGGGCACGTTCGATCATTCCGTTGATCTACCATTCAAGACGAGAGATGCAAGCAACAAATCGCCCTTGTCCGGTAAGGAGGACCGAGTCTTCATTATCATTCATATAGCCATCCCGCAACCAAGCATCATTCCCAGCTTGAACCAGATCGGATTTGCAAGTCTGGAAATACCATTCACCATCATCGACGTGGACGAGAACAAGAAAAGGTTCATCGCATGGGGTGTCCAGAAATTCGGCGACGAGGGGGTGCCACAGAAGAGGGTCACCATCTATGCATTTTCTGGCAGCTACGATGGCGATTATTTTATGATGGACTCGCGCAAGTGCTTGTTCGAGATCACGTCGTTCAACATTCCCCTCGATCTCTTCAGGATCGCCGGGGTGATGGAGCCGGATGGTTCCGCCAGCCAGGGCGGCAGCTTGATCGTGGAGAAGCACTGGGGAACGCACATGCTCAAGATCCTCGGGGAAATGGGTAGCACGAGCCCGATCACGTCGAAAATGATGTTCGCCCATCTGAAATCGGTTGGAATCGTCCAGTTTTTCAAGGCCTTGGGGCCATTTTTCACGGCTTTGCTTCGCCAAGTGCAAGGCGAAACATGGAAGACCTGGGGATTGATCAACCACCGGGATCAGCTCCTGGGTGCAGGCACCTTCAATATCAAGCCGGGCTCTAGCGAGAAGGAGGTGTTCTTGAAAGATGTGCGGGTATGTTCCTTTGCGGTTGACAATAAAAAGCGCGAGATCGTGGCCGAGGTCGAAGGCGTGCCCAAGATCGGCGCCTGGGATCCCGTGGTTCACATCATCCTCGCGGACAAGGATACTATGGACGTGATACCGATCAATTACAGTAAAAACAATGCGCAATCGTCGCGCGAAGGAAAGATCCGCGTTATACTTTCGATACCGAAGGATGCCCTCGTGGGCCATGCTAATGTTAGAGCCTATCTCCTGGCCTCGCTATACCTCGTGAAGACGATTGATTTCTAGGCAATCCTCATTTTTTTGCATTGATAAATGCAAAAATAGGCGGAGTTTTTGACTCGTGGGGCGACGATTTCCTCGACCGGTTCAACGAAAGCATTAACGGGGTCAATTCAACCAGGAGTTTCACGATTTATAGGGACCCGGATTATCGCCTCTTGGAGGATTTCGACAAGGACTTGACATTCAATCTCGAAAAGCCGCTGGGACTCCTCGTCGTGTTATCGCTAGTCGCCGTGGACATCATTGCTGCAATCTGTTTGCATCCCGCGGTTAGACCCGTGATCGTGAAAAAACTCCATCTCGATCAAAAAGAAAGGAGCGTTTCGAAAGATATCGCTGAAAAGAAAGTGCCCGAATGAAAAATTGCGCCGTATCTCTTCGATATACCTCATAAAAGAAGAGAACGAGCATTTCCCCTCTTTTTTTTTGAAACGTGCTAAATATCTACGAAAAAAATTGCCATTCCTTTTTGATCGAGGGATAAATTGCCACATAAACATTTTTATCACGTCCAAGGAAATCTCTACCTATGGAAAACCACAAAGGATTCTTATTCCGCAAGGATGGAAAACTCTATTTCAAGACAAAATTCACCCGGGATGCTATGGAATTGGATATTCCTTTCGAGGAAATCTTCGAGGATTATGAAAACAAGGGCATCGAAATCGACGTGCATTCAAGAAAGACGGGGCAGCCAATCTTCAATTCAAAGGATTGGACCATGCTCCCCGAGGAAATGCCAGACGATGATTATGAATACTGTTCGGAAAAGGGGTATGAAAAGTTCCTTGATATGAAATTTGGCCTGTTCATGCACTGGGGGCAATACAGCGTACTCGGCCTCACGGAGAGCTGGACGGCCAACGGCCAGAATTGCCCGCGGTACTGGTGGGAAACGTATTACACGCTCTACCAGTCCTTCAACCCGACGGATTTCAACGCCGACGAGTGGGCCGAAATGGCAATGCGGGCGGGTATGCAATTTTTCATCCTCACGACCAAGCACCACGACGGCTTTTGCATGTTCGACACGAAGACCAAGACGAAGGCATTGCGGCGCATTGGCCATTTGCACAACGTTGCTGTCAACCCGGTCACGGATTGCTACATCAATTACAGCATCATGGACACGACCTACAAGGTCGATATCATCGAGGCGGTTACCCGGGCATTTCGTAAGCACGGCCTCGGCATCGGCTATTACTTTTCGCACATCGACTGGAACGACCCGAATTTCAGGTGGGACCCTGCCAATCGCTCGTACGATCCCGACTACACGCCCGAGAAGAATCCGGAGGACTGGAAGGCATTCATCGAGCGGGAACGGCAGCAATTGAAGGAGATCTGCGGCAATTATGGCCCGCTCGACATGATTTTCTTCGACGGGACATGGTACGGTCTCGCTTGGAACGAAATGAAGAAGATCGCCAAGGAACTCCGGAAATTGCAGCCGGATTGCATGTTTTCCGACCGTGGCCTCGGCCCCATGGCAGATTTTACCTCGCCCGAGCGATGGATACCCGCCGACAAGGACGATAAGCGCGTGAAGCAAAAACGCTCGCACCCACTTGCTTGGCAAGTCTGCGACGTCATCGCAACGCACTGGTCGCATGTCCCGGACGAGAAGTACAAGGACAAGGATGAGCTGCTCGACATGCTCATCAGCATCACGGCCAAGGGGGGCACCCTCGCACTTAACGTGCCACCCATGGGCAATGGCAAGTTTCCCCAGCAAAGCATCGACATCCTGGAATATATTGGGCGCTGGTTGAAGGTCAACGGCGAGGCGATCTACGCGACCCGAGCCATCAAGGGCGATTTCAAGCAAGGCGACAACATCTACTTCACGCGATCGAAGGACAACAAGTTCGTGTACGCTATCCACGTCGGATGGCCGCACGACAAGGTCGAGCTCGCAAACCTCCAGGCAAAAGCAAAATCTGAGGTCAAGATGCTCGGGATCGACGAAGCGCTGCCATGGCAAAACGTGGGTGGCAAGCTGGTCATCACAATCCCGCCCGCCTTGAACAAGAAGATCCCGTGCGAGCACGCGTACAGCTTCAAGGTCGAGCGGGCATAAATCCCCTTTTTTTCTTCATTTTACATACATTTTTTTCTTCATTTTACATATTGTCATTCATGAAAGCAGCTGTTCTCGAAGCCGTGAAGAATCTCGTCGTCAAGGAAGTCCCCACCCCGAAAGCGACGGGTAACATGGCGTTGATACACGTGAAATCATGTGGGATATGCCTGACCGATTACAAGGCCTATTCGGGTGATCGAACCAACGTGAAGTTTCCAGCCATCTGTGGTCACGAATTTGCAGGTATTATCGAAAAGCTTGGCGAAAATGTTCGGTTTTTCAAGCACGGAGATGAAGTGATCTGCGCGCCCGTGGCTAACTGCGGTGTCTGCTCGGAATGTCGCAAGGGCTTTGCGCAGTATTGCAAGCAAGGCGCGGTCATCGGCGGGGATGGTATGAAGAACGTGCTCGATGGCGCGTTCGCGGAATACACCCTTGTTCCTGAAAATGCTTTGTTCAAGAAGCCCAAGAATATAACGTTCGATGCTGCGGCGCTCACCGAGCCCTTGGCAGGCTCGTACAAGGGCCTCATTGAATATTCCCAGCTCAGGGTTACGGAAGACCTGGTCATCATCGGTGCGGGGAGCATGGGCCTTCTTGCAGCAATGATCGCCCAGCGGGCGGGTGCCAACACGATTATTATGATCGACGTGAGTGACTGGCGTCTTGCATACTCCAAGAAATGCGGCGCGACGCATCTCGTCAATTCGACCAAGGTCGATGCAAAGAAAGCCGTGTATGATATCATTCCCGACGGGCCGGACCTCGTTTTTGAAGCGGCTGGACCACTCCCGGCGGCGCAATTAATGTTCGATCTTTGTCGGCGCGGTACCCGGGTGAACGAGTTTGGCGTCACGACCGAAGGAACTATCCAGGTTTCTCCGGCGAATATTCACTGGATGGAAACTCGGATGGATGCATCCTTCTCCGTGTACCCGCGCGTTATGCAGCAATCAATCAAGCTCCAGGAAAAGGGTTTCGTCGATGCAGGCAAAATTATCACGCACCGGCTGCCCCTCGAAAAGATCCAGGAAGGTATGGACTTGATGAAAAAAGAGGAGCGGGTAAAGGTCATCATCAACCCGTGATTTTGATCTCTAGATTCGTAAATCGAGCTTGAAGAACCATGGCAACCTTTGCTGAAAGGAAATCCGAAGATAAATCACGAAACCAACACCCATCGATCGATGAATTTAGTGGTGAAGTATTCAAGAGTAATTTGGGATTTGTCAGGGCGAGCACGCTCATCATGAGATTTGCCCTTGCTGCCGAATTCGTGGTTGTCGTTATATTTCATCTTGTGAGTGGCTTGTATTTGATAACATTTCCGACATATCTATCGTGGACTTCGGGCTTTAACATTGCATTTGGCATTTTTACAGCCGTGATCGTCGCGTACCTCGGATTTTACCACGCGGAACATCGATTTTCAGCATTCGTTGTGATACTTCTTGGATGCTGGACAATTTACGAAAATCTATGGGCGCCATTCTTGAATAGAAACGGGATCTTCTTGGAATGGAGTAATCTCGGAATAGTGTTCTATATTTACGTGGGTGTTATCGGGATCGGCGTGATATGGTCGATCGTTCACATCATCCTAATCTCCGTGGCACGATCTCGCCAGGTACAACGAGAATTCGCACCAAAGACAGCAAGACGTCGCTCAGAGGTGACCACGCAAGTATTCCTCCATTCAATGACAACATCCTTGAGAAAGCACAAAGCGATGCATCTTGTTTGCATTGGATTGGTGGTTGGCTCCGGCTTAGTGGTGCTCGGATTTCTGAACAACTCGTTCTGGGTAGGCCAGACGGTGCAAATCACGCCTGGTTCCCGCCAGATAGAGATCGCACTATTCACACGGCTCGACTATAACTTCTACACCCCGGATCAACTAGCTTCGATGAACAACCACTCGCTCTTGATCATTACCCACGATACGCCCGCGTTCGTCAGCACGGAGCAATGGAACGCAGATCCCTTTCACTGGATGGATAACATAACGACGACAGCAGCATATATTAACGGTCGTGCAGCGTTCGTCTCGCTCTGCTCGTATTGGCGTGACCACTACCCGAATGTGCACATAATGCCCGCTGTGCTTGGGATTCCTTGCGGTTATCCCATTGATCTTTCCATGACGAATGGTTCCCATGGCGTCGGCGGCACGATCTGGCAGGCAAAACAGTACTTACTAACTGCCGTGGAATATAACCTCACGAACGTCGTAGGACTTCACGCGGATCAAGAAAGCTGCCAAAGCGTATGGAATGTGCAATCGCAATGGCGAAACCGAACGCGGAACCACGAGGCGAATGCAAATTGGATTTCTTATTTTCAATGGGTAAACGCGTCCTACGCCCGGCCCGACTGGATCACCTATTTTAACAACACTGGAAACCGAACCACTTTTTATTTTCAAACCACCTTTGGTTACGACTCATGCGTGGACGGCTTGGATGGAGATGATGATCTCGACGTGGCCGTGCGCAATAACGTTTTGCAAGTTCCATATTGGGAAGATTACGCCCCGATGTTTTATAAATCGGGATATTCAATGCTAGATCCGGCACATTATAAATTGTACCTGGATTTACAAATGCTAAATGGATCACTCTCGCGATATGGTCTCCAACATCTCATTGGTACCTACTTGGGCATCACAGGTGAGGGTATTTTCCGTGCATCCAGCACATTCACTCAGCTCAACGGAAAAAGCCAGCAAAGCGTCACGGGCTTCGATAACCTGGTACGGCAAGCATTGATCGTCAAAAGTTTCGGAGCTAGGCGCGTTTCCATTTTCCTTGGCACGACTGTCGAAAATATGATCGGCGCTTTCGATGAATATGGGGATGATTTTCTTGATAGATTTAACGCGAGCGTCAACGGGCCGGCAGCACAAACACCATTTGACATTTTATACCTGCCAAACGCTTCCGAGCTCGATAAGGAACCAGTCCGGGATTTTATCCTCACCGGGTCGTATGGTTTCGCCGTTATTTACGCGATAATGCTTGGGTGCTGCGTTTTTGCAGCTTTCGCTAGCGATATCAAGTATCGACGGATTATATGTGGAAAAATAATCCGTCATCATCCTTTTTTCTCTTGAGGATTCTTTTTTCATGACCAATTATGCCAGGCAAGAAGAACACCATGATCGATCGATTCCACACCTGCGACAAGGATTGTTACGGGGCGTGCGTCTTCAAGGGCACGTGGGACGATGAAAAGAAGGTCATGCTCGCCGCAAGCCCATTGAAAGACCATCCATTCACGAGGGGCTTTTTCTGTGGTAAATATATGAATCGGGTAGGATTATTATATCACCTTGGTCGCTTGAAAATGCCCTTACTACGTTCAGGGCCGAAAGGAACTAATCAGTTCGAGAAGATAGGCGTGGACGAGGCCTGGTTGCAGATCGCGGCGAAAGCTCGCGATGTCGTGAAAAACTATGGCCCAAAAGCCATCCTCGGGGCATTCTATTCTGGCAACACAGGTCTGCTCGCTGGGAGTTATCCCGTAAGATTCTTCGCAAAGCTCGGCGGAACAGTCACGGGCGGGGGAATTTGCAACGAGGGTGGCATCGAGGGTCTGAAGCAACTATTTGGCACGTATTCGACCACGAACCCGTTCCAGCTCCAGAACATCAAGACCCGCCTGATTGTCATATGGGGCAGCGACTTGGCTTCCCACAACATCCACGCAGCAAAGATGGTTGAAAACGCCCAGGAACACGGCGCCAAACTCGCAGTCATCGACACGCGGCGCACGGCCACCGCATCGTCTGCTGATCTTTTCATCCATGCCACACCCGGAACCGAGGGGATGATTGCCTTGCTCGTGTTAAAACGTTTAATGAAGGATGAACAGATTGACAACGCGTTCCTCGGCCGTCACGTTGGCAAGGTGGACGATGTGATCGATCTTATTCGTGGACTCGACGAGGACGCCGTGCTTTCTGCGATCAACATTAATAAAAACGAGAACGATCAAAGTGATCACTTTGATCGGGAACGATCAAAGTGCAACGGCTTATCGAGAAAGCATCGAAGGATGTCCACGACGTGCTATAAAAATAGAAAATAAACAAGGAAAAAGAGAGACAATTTACTTGAAGGCTTTTGCCTCGACATTCTTCAAGGAATACTCGTCGCCCTCGCCGTGGATGGAGTATTTAATTTCCACTTCCTCGTTGGCAGCGATCTCCTTGAACGTCCAGATGAGCTTGGTTCCGTCCTTGTCCTTGGCTTGTTCTGGCTTGACATCCTTAACCGTTTCTGCTTTCGTCACCCCGAATCCAGTGGGCACGAAATCGGCGATCTTGATGTCGGACTTGGGCGCGTCGCCCTTGTTCTTGTAGATTAAGACGATATTGTAGTCTCCCTTGTTGGCACCAGGCATAATTGCTTTCCCGACATGCGTGCGACGTCGCATATGCTCTACCGTGATGGTCTCCGGCTTGATATACGCTTCGATGGGCGAACCCGCGGGTTTCGTGTATGCTTGGAAGAGAACCGGGGCATCATACTTCGCATCGCGAGGCGGCTTGAAGGCAACGAGCGGATATTTGACGGATATAGTCGTTTCATCATCCAGCTCGCCGATGTTCTCCAGCATATCCTTGATGTCAATGAGCATCTTCCGCTCGACACCCGTGTTCTCGCCAGCAGGTTCGAAACTGAACTTGAAATCATCCGAGGGAATTTCTTTCTCCTCGATCATGATTTTCATATTCTCCTTCACAGGGTTCTTGAAAGAAGTGGGGATCACATCTTCCATATGGATGGTGTCGATGGGAGCTTTACCCATGGTAACGACGTCGATCGCGACATCGATGGTAGTTTCACGATACGATGCAACGCGAGTGGCACTGAACGTCTTCTTCCCTTCGAGCGCGAGCACTCGCAATTCGATGGGCGCTACGGTTTGACTCATTGACAACTTGGCTTCTGCCTCGGCGATGACGGAATAAATGACGTTTTCGGAAAACGTCGGCTCGTCCTCACTCTTGAGATCCCACGGCTTCGCCTTCCACTCACCTCCTGCTGGCACGATGATGTCCTGCAATGCCTGGTCAACAGTCATGGTCTCGGTATTCTCGTCGCCGAAGACGAAGGTGTACCGTTCCAATTTCATCGGAAACTCGGACCGGTTTCGGAACTCGAACACGCAATCCCACATGTCGGGCTCCTCGTCGCGCTCGTCCCGATCGACGAAATGGATGTGATCGCTCCAGCCATCGATGAATGTAGGCTTCAAGCCACTGTAGGTCCCGCCTTCAACGAAGTATTTCGCCTTGATCTCGCCGCTCTTGAACGATTTCTTCTCGTTCGTGATGACCTTGATCTTCAATTCCAAGGTTGCTTTCTTACCACCTTCGAGCTCATCGATGGTCCAGACGATTGCGTCACCATCGCGCTTGGCCCTTCCAACATCTGCCGAACCGATGTCCACGTCGTTGAAATCTGGGGGAATGGCTTTCGATATCACGATCTCGCTGAGTTTAACATCGCCCGTGTTTTCCGCGATGACGAAAATCTGCGCGACTTGTCCCTTGCTTGCCTTGTCGTAGATGAAGACCTGGCTCTTCTGCTTGGTATCCGGGAAGGTATCAATTTCCTCGGTGATCTTGAGCAAGGGCTTGTCCTCACCGCCGAGCTTGATCTTGTACTCGGACTTCCATTCTTCCTTGGGATCGAGCTCGGGAATGTGGATTTCCTTCGGCACGTCAGCTTTTTCGCCACCAGCCAATTTCAAGTCGATGTCCCAGATCCGGTTCTTCTCACCACCGTTTGCGACGGTGATAGTGCCGTTGACCGTGGACTCGGTTATGTTGCCATCGTGGTCTGCCTTGAAATCGAGAGCTTCCACGATCTGGACCTTGTATTTACTTTTTCCTGGTTCCCCGGTCTTCTCATAGGTTTTACTAGCTGGCTCCTCGTAGGTAGATTTTTCTTTCTTTGCCGGTGCCACTGCGGGAACCGCTGCGGCGCCAGAAACAACGCCTTTAACACCTTCGACTTCAGCAACCTTCTCGAAGAGGACGGAAAAACCTTTTTGCCAAAGTGGTTCAATCGGCACTTCCTTGCCCTTTGACTTCTCCACGGCGTCTTTCAAGACATTCTGGCTCTTCTTATCAAGAACAGCGACGAAATCCTTGTAATTCTTCTCGATACCCTTCATGTTCGTGTTTGCATTTACATTGAGGGCATTATCTTTCAGTTCCACGTCGCCAAAACTAAACTTCCACTTCTTACTTGCCATTTGTTCCACCGCTTTAAATTTAAAAATAAATTGGTATTAGATGGTAACAAAACGATTCACTCTGTGCTTTATAAAAATATCGTTAGGCATGCAAAGGAAACGTGCATATACCGTTTATTATCGAAGGATGAGTCATTACACTTTCTTGTGTTTGATCGTGCCACATCTATCCGCTGTGGCGTAAAATTGAAAGCTATGCTTTATGACATGCCTGGATCTATCTTCGATTATTGAAGTATAGTGAATTCTTAAGGTATCAATTAATAGTTCCCGGCCATGGCTTGTCTTGATACCAGATGGGCAAGCCAAGCATAAGTCAAGATGCACTTCAGATCTTCAAGCTGCGGCATGGCGAACGGAAGCTATTCTCGCAAGCACTGATGCCAGTGCGGGGGGCTCACGGCTTTAGGAAACTAACGTATGATTACGCAGCCACGTTGGATGCGGATCAAATTGTCAAGAAGTGTGTTGACAACGGCTTCAACGCGTTCGGTCTAGTTGTGAAAGACACGGACGGGGCAACCGTGGCTAACACGAAAGTTGGATGGAATCCGACAGGCGTCGACCTCGTCAAGCTATTCCAGGAGGCATGCCAACGATATAACGTGTTTTACACTCTCAGTGTGACATCGATGAACGATGCTTACCGCGGCGCCACGCATCCCGAGACCGTCTCGATTCACATCAAAAATGGCCGACATTACAAGAAAGGTACGCCCGCGACGCACAAGGAAGGTGAAATGCGGGTCGACATCTCCGAGGGAAAAACGCTGGAGGATATGCGTAAGTTGATCCCGTTCTTGACTGAAGAGAAACAAACGATTACTGGAAAAGCCCGGGCAAACCGGGGTTCCGGATACATCCCCCTCACGTCCTTCCATTGCCCCCGGAGCGAACATGTCGATTACATGGTAAAACTTGTTGCTGAACTTGCCAGGAACTACAAGGCAGATGCTATCTTTGCAGATTATATCCGGTACGACGGCCAGTACACGGATTTGTGCGGTTGCCCTCGTTGCCGCGCTGCATTTGCTGAAAAGTCTCCCGGCAAGAGAATCATTTGGTCCAAGCAATGGAAAGATTTTCGGGAGGACACGATCGCCGAATACGGCCGTCGTTTTAACGCGGCCGTGAAAGAAGTCGACGAGAAGATCGTGACGGGGTGGTTTAACTTACCAGCACCGAAGATCTTCACTCGTAACCGCATCGCCCAGAATTACTCGAAACTCGGAGCAGCCCTAGACGTCACGTGCCCGATGGTGTATCCATACTTGATGGGCACGGCAGATGACGGGTGGCGCTGGCGCAAGTTCGGCGACCTCGCGCTCAAGTTCACGAACTGGACCATGGGCAGGCGATTCCATGAATACGGCAACAAGCCGGTTTTGTGCATCACGAACTCGGTTGAATGCAATGCCGAGGAAATGCTCATTTCGTGCCAAGCATACGATTACGGGCTCGGCATTGCACTCTTCAAGTTTGCTGGCACGACCGAGCAGCAATGGGCGGCGTGCAAGCTGTACGGTGAAGTCTTGAAAGGCCAAAAGGTTGGAGATCCCGCGCCACCAGACTCGATAATTCGTAACATCTTGATGCAAGTCTACAAAGAGCACCCGCCCAAAGACATCCGGTATTTGCGGTGGAAGCCGACCCCGGTCATCAAAGGATGACAGCTATCATCGATTCTTGAACCTTTTATCTCCAAATTTTTCGACGATTTCCAGTCCCAGCGTGCGGAACGCCGCGTCCACGTTCTCGCCCGAAAGTGCCGATGCCAAGACCACGCGGATACCAAGGTCCTTGGAGATGCGCTCAATCGCCTCGTCATTCACCTTCCGCTGCTCCACGAGGTCGAGCTTGTTCCCGATGATGAGGCCGGGCGTGTCCCCGATGTATGATTTTATGTCCTTTGACCAGAGATACAGGTTATTCAAGGTTTCGGTTTGCGTCAGGTCGAAAACAAGGCAGTGGCCAGACGCTCCACTATAAAAACTCTTCCGGAACCTCGAAAACTTCGCTTGGCCCGCCACATCCCAAATTTGAAAGTTTAAATTGAAGTCCTCGAATTCCACGACCTTGTCGCTGATGTTCGTGCCAAGGGTTGGCATATACGTGCGTTTGAATGCCTTGTCGGTGAACCGGAGAACGAGCGATGTCTTGCCAACGGCAGGGTCACCACAAACAATGATCTTGAACTTGATGATTTCTTTCTTCGATTTTTCTCCATCATCCGAGGACGGGAAGGCGGTTGCTTCCTTGGGCGCCATTTCTGCGGTCTTCAGCGTCTCGACGAGCTGGATAGACTTCTCGTGCAATTCCTTCACGATGCCTTGCAGTTGCGGCTTGGCCACCTTATCTTCCTCGGCATGGATGATGGCCTTGGAATAGTCGTTGAACAAGTGCTGAAAATCTTTAACGTACTTGTAAAAAATGAGATCATCCGTCTCGTTAAAAATCAAGGAGATCGTGATGTCGCAAAAGCGACCGCGGCGGTCCGCATCGCTATATATGCCGAAGCGGACGAGCGCCTTGAGCCCGAGGCCAGACAGCGGGATGATGGCGAGGGCCTCAGGCACCTGATCCCGTCCGAACGATAAACTCATAGATTCCGACGCCACTCGACTCCGGGTCCCGGCCTCGATGCTTTCAGGATAGTAGAGATATGGCTTCGGCCCGAGCTTCTCGTCAAATTTCGAGTAGATGATCCCGAGCACGGGACTCCTTTCGATGGTCACGCGGTTCACCTTGCTAATTCCTTGAATAATGAATACCCGATGCGATTAAATCTCTTGCCGAGATTCAAAAGGCTTCCCTTCATTCCCCGGGTTTGATGCCGCGATTTCGATCGAGGACCTACGTGTTCATATTTGTTGCCATCTTGCTCTTCAGTACGGTGTTCGTGTTTTCCAAGCAAATCATACCCCCGTTAACGTCGATATCGTATATGTTCTTGCGCAGCATCTTTGGCACGTTGTTCTTAACGGTTATCTTGGCCAGCCGCAAATTATTTCCATCCTTCCGCCAGCTCGTGAAGGAATGCTGGAAGGACGTCTTGATCTTTTCACTGGTGTTCCACTTGTTGCCGTTGATCCTCGTCTTCGTCTCGACCCCAATGACGTTACCGACCGATCAAGTAATAATCAACAATCTTTCCCTAAGCTTCGTAGTCATCATCAATTTAATATTTTTTCGCATCAAGCCCACGAAATATCTAGTCGTGGCGGTCGCGGTCAATTTCGCGGGTGCAGTGCTCGTGCTTTGGCCGCTGGACTTCTCTCAAAATCCGAACTTGGTAGGCGACATCATCATGATCATCGCCGTTTTTATCGGCAGTTTCTTTTCGATATGGAACAAGAAGTTGTCGGCCAAAGCCGATCCACTGGTGCTTGGATATTCCATCAACGTGTTCCCGGCGGCCGTCTCGTTCCCGCTCATGCTCGCCACGGGCCAAGCATCGACCATGGGTGCATTATCCCCACTCGGCTGGTGCTATATCATCTTCATCGGCATAGGGATATCGGGCATCGCGTATTTTTGCTTGAACCTTGGATACTGCGAGCCGGGCATAACACCCGAACTCATGAGCACGTGGACCACGCTGATACCTGTCTTCGGCATGGTGATTTCTATTTTCTTGTATGGCTATGTCATCGGCCCCGTGAATATACTGGGCTCGATTATGGTCATCGTCTCGATCGTGATTGCCAACAAGGCGCCGACGCGAGCTGCTCGTCCCTTGAGTAAGGACGGAGAAGAAAAAAAGTAGAAAAAGAGCAAAATATCGGATAATTTACTTAAACGACTTCGCTTCGATTTCTTTCAGCGAGGCATCGTCAGATTTGCCCTTGACCGAGTAGGACATCTCGAATTCCTTGCCGGCCTCGACATCGAATGTCCACGTGAGCATGGTGCCATCGGCCTTCTTCATGACGTTGCATCCCTCGCTTTGTCCTGTAACGTCAAAGCCCTTGGGAACGAAATCCGAAACTACGATGCCCGTCTTGTTGAAGGTGGCCTTGTTCCTGTAGACCAGGGAGATCGCGTACTCTCCCTTGGCAGCACCGGGTGCGATCGACTTGCCCACGGTGGTGCGACGGCGCTGGTGGATGACTTGCACCTTCTCCGACGTCCGCATCTTGCACTCGATGGGTGGCCCGGGAAGGGTCAGAAACGCCTGGAACACCGATTCCGTCTCGTACATTGTATCCTTCTGGGGATTATGCACGAGAACGGGATACTTCACGTCGATCGCCGTGCCATCCTCGATGTCCCCGTAGGTTCCAGCAATGTCCTTGATATCGATGGCCATCTTGCGTTCCGTGGTATTCTCGACGCCGGTAAATGCCACGGAATACAGTGAAGGATCCACCTTTTTCCCTGCGATCCGGACTTCGATCTCCTTGGCATCGGGGTTCTGAAAATCTCGTGGGATCGTATCGAGAAGGTGGATCGAAGCCACGGGCGCTTTACCACGGGTCTTCACATTGATCAACGCGTGGAGCACGTTGTCGCGGTAACTCTTGACCGCGTATGTATCGAACGTTTTCGTTCCCTCGATGGACAGCACCGCGAGGTCGATAGGCTCCACGTGGGTGCGATAGGTGGTCTTTTGCTGGATATCTGCTCCTATAGAAAAACCGACGGCTATATCCTTGAACAGTGCCAACAACTCATCATTGAAACCAGGTTCCGTCACCGATTCGATGGTGAATGGCTCGGATGTCCATTCATTGCCAGGGTCGACATCCACGTTCGCATCAAGCGTTATAAGGCTTTCTTCAGGTTTCGCACCTTCTTGCTTGCCGAGACTCGATAACTTTATCTTCACCTCGCCAAGGTGCATCGGAAACTCGGAACGGTTCTGGATCACGAATTTCCCGTCCCACATGTCAGGTTCCGCGTCGCGCTCATCGAGATCGATGAAATACGCAAATGTACCGCCTAAATTTAGTTTCTCCCGCCGTAAACTTGCCCGGGTATCAGCATCGATCCTGTATTCCACGTCGATATCACCACTTGGATATCGGGTGATTTCCTTGGCAAAGGCCTTGGCATTGAACTCCAACGTGGCTTTTTCGGTTGCTCCAAGATCATCGATGGTCCAGATGACCTGACCTTGCTCTCGACGTGCATTACCTTTGGAAGGGGAACCGATTTCCACGTCCCCGAACAAGTTGGGGATCTCCTTCACAATCTTGATGGTATTGGCAGGCTTCTGGCTCGCATTGCTCACGTCGATCTTGATGCTCGTCACTTGCCCGTTGCCTTCCGTATCGAGAACATACACGATGGATGGCTGTTCCCCGCTCGGAGCGGTGTTTATCACCTCGCTGACGAGGATTGGGGGCTTGGTTCCTTCCTTGAAGGTCATGCTGTATTCTTTCTTCCAATCCTCGCCGGGTCGTAGCTCGTTGACGTGAAATTGTTTTTCGGGAAGGTCTGTATTGTCGCCGCCGTCGACGTTCAGATTCACGTCCCAGACGGGCTGGTTGCGCGCTCGATTGGTAACCGAAATGGCGCCAGAACCCTTGATCGACTTGACATCGCCTTCATGGCTCATCTCGTGGCTGACGACCTCGTCCACGGATGCCACGAGAATTTCCGAGCCTTTTTCCTTGGTTTCGGACCGCTTTTGCTCTTCTCTTTTCTCGCGCTCAGGCTCTTCACTTTTCTCAACTTTTACGCCTTCTTTATCTCCAATTGCTTTGAAGAACGCCTCGAGCTCGGCATACTTTTCTGCTTTGAATGCTAACACGCGGGTCTTTTTCTTTTCAAACGTGTTAGCAAGTAAATTTCGGCTCTCATCCGTTAGGCCGCCCACCAGGTCCTTGTATTTTTTTTCAAGTCCCTTGAAATCGACGTCAGCCCTCACGGTGATTTTATCATCGAAGAGTTCGACTTCTCCGATTGATAATCCTCGCCATATCTGCTTTCGTATCATTTTATTCACGTTTGTTAAGCGTGAAAAAGGAAGAGTGAAACGCATTTAAGAAGGTTGCTATGTTGGTGTAACAAAAATGCGGGAAACCAGGTTATACAAGGTTTCCCGAGCAGAATTCGGGTTATGCCGGAGGTTTTTACATCGACTTGAAAACTATTGCATTGCGCTTTTCGTCGGTGGTATTTGCGTATAAAGTCTGATTTCCTTAAAATATGATGAAAAGAAGGATTCAAGGCGCCCGTTCCCGCGTTGCCCACAACAAGCCACGCCGGAGGATCTCCTTGGCCTCGGGTACCTCGAAATCGTTATAGGTGTGACCAAAGGAGGCGTAGAATATCTTGCCATCACCCCAACGGCGCTTGTACACGACGGGCATGACCACGCCGTCGATCCAGAACATTATGGAATTGTGAAAGGTACTCGTGCATAGTATCTCGCCGTTCACGCCGGATAAAATAGCCGGGTCCACGTTGATGTAGTATTGTTCCGACTTAAGATGGAAATCTTTAACCCCTTTGACGATGGGATCGTCCTTCTTGCCCGGCGCGATGTTCACATCGTAATCGACTGCCCCGCCTGGATGGGAAACGAAATTGCTTCCAATCAGAAACTCGTAATCCGTTGCTTGTCTGAATGAATCGTTAAGACCGCCGTGAAATCCGACCAGTCCCAGCCCGTCCATAATTGCGTTGGTGAGGCCCTTCACTTGCTCTCCCTTGAGCTCGGACATGGTCCAGCATTGCACGAGCAAATCGAGCGATTCGAGATACGCAGCATCCTCGTAGATCGCCAGGGTCTGTTTCATATCGACCTCGTAACCCGCCTCTTCCAGCAAGTCCTGAACGAGCATGGACGATGCCGCGGGTGTATGGCCTTCATAGCCACCATACGTGATGCAAGCACGAGGCTTCTTGGCCGGCTTTTTTTCTGGTTGTTTCTCGGTCTTGGGTTCGACCTTTTTTTCTGCTTTCTTGCCCATTTCATATCACCTTGAATGTATCATGGTCAAGGCCTTTAAAAATGGATAGTGAAAAAAGTGATGGTCTCGATCAATTTAAAAAGGGTACTGCCAAATCTATAGAACATGTAAAGGAGGAGACAAATATATGACGCTTAGCACAAAATTAATAATATCATCAACGATGCTGCCCGAGAGGAAAGAGAGGTTCGTTGCAATCGATATCTGGCGTGGTTTCAGCATGGTGCTCGTCATCATGGCTCATCTACTCGTGGGACTTTATAGCGAGGAAATCACGTACGAAAAAGCGATGGCCGATCCAATTCTTTTGATCATTTCGGTCTTATCATCAGTCGGGCCGCTGTTTTTTTTCTTGTCGGGGGCCGCGATCATCATCGCAATGGAACGAATGGCGAAATCCGGGAGATCGCCAAGAGCGATACTATCAAAAGAGATCAAGCGGGGCTTGTTCTTGATCTTGCTCGGCGTCCTTTACGACCCCGTCGTCTATTTTCACTTCGGGATCGTGGACACGCTGCACCAGATTGGCTTGGGCAACATCATTCTTGCATTGGCCTGCTATGGGCTCGTCAAGCGCCGCGTCGCGCAGGTTCGCGGTGACGATATCAAGGCAATGGATGCAGATCGGGAGAAACAAGGAAAACGATTTGTCGTTGCCGGCTTCAGCATCGTTATTTTGGGTGTACTATTCCGCCTTGCGACGAACTGGTACCCCGTGTACGATCCGGCGGTGGAAAACTTGATCATCTACGTGCCTCCAGCAACGACTTTTGAAATGTTTCAAGGATGGATAACGACGTCTTTTTTTCCCGTGTTTCCGTATACCGCATATTTTTTCTTCGGTGCATGGTATGCATTGCGATTGCTGAGGGCACGCAATGAACTAGCAAAAAGAAAACTTGCCCGGTTCATGATCATCGCGGGCATTATCGCGCTGGCTTTCGCGGTGGTTTACGAGCTCACGGGGGAAAGCATCACTGGTGACCTCGCATGGCAACCGTACAATTTGCAACCCTACTGGGTTATTGAGATGCTGCTGAATATTCAGCCATTGACAACCGGCGCCTTTTTCTTGTATCTTAGCATCAGCCTGATCGGAATCGGGTTGCTTTCCATCATTTTTGAAGTCAAGCACTCGGAAAAAGTCGCCAATCGTATCGGAACGATGTATAATAAGCTCGGATTTGGTTTGATCTTCAACACGCTCGCCCGTTTTTCCTATAATTCCTTGACAATTTACATGATCCAGTACGCGTGGATTCCGGTGTTGCGCGTCATCACGATAGCGACGGGAATTCCGTTGATGTATTCGATCAACGATCTTCTCCTCATCTACGGGATCATCGCCGTGGCGGAAATACTATTCGCTGTTTACGTGAAACTTATGGAAAGCCATCCAAAAATGCAGCGGTTCACGTTCGAACAGATCTTGAAACGAATCAAGTGATTTTTTTTACCAATAACAGCTTTAATTCGCATTTAAGATGAGGGAGTGGTGATACGGTGGTCAAGATATTTTCTTTCATAAAGCGACTTTTCCGGAAAAAAAAGCCACGCAAGAACAACTCAAAAGAAAACCCTCCTGTTGCGACAGTTCCGCTGGTAGAGAGAAACTTGTCTACCGCACCTCGATTTTGTCCCCACTGCGGAAACCCGGTTCTCCCGCATGCCCATTTCTGCGAGAAATGTGACAAAAAGATCTAACTCACCATCTTTCTACGCTAAATTCTATTTCAAAAAAAAAGAAATGTGGAAATACGACACGTTTGGAATATGCATTCCATCCAAGCACTACGAAACATGCAGGATTGGATGCGTTTTCCTTGTCGCTTGAATTTGTACGGGGAAGCGTTTCAGAGATTCAATACCGTCTCTTGTTATAAGGCCGTCCGCCACCGCCACGACCGCCACCGCCACCGCCATGACCGCCGCCACCGCGACCACCGTAGCCACCACCATATCCGCCGCCATAGCCACCGCCGCGACTGCCACCACCACCAAAATCGCGGCCACCGCGCCGCTCTTCTCGTTCCTTCGGTGGAGCTTTCACCTTGACAACGACGTTTTTCGCTTCTATTCCCTTCTGGCCTTGTTGCGGCTCAAATTCGACCTCGTCACCCTCGTCTAACGTGGCAAACTCGCCTTCCGCGACGACGATACCTGAATGGTGAACGAACACATCACTAGTGCCATCCTTGGGCGTGATAAAACCATATCCTTTTCCGTTATTGAACCATTTAACAGTTCCTTCTACTGGCATTTTTAAAATCCTTCTATCTACTCGAAATTAAAGCCCATTTGCAAGTCGTGCGAAAAAAAGTATCTTTAGGATGGTGCTTGAAACGCTTACTTTTTGTTCACAGATTTTAATAGAGCTGAGATATCAAATGAAATAAAGTCTGATAAACTCTTCGTGGCGGGAAAAAAAACGGGAAAAAAAAAGGGTCATACTTGCCCTGGAATCGCCCATCGCCAATCCAGGGCTTTTAGACCATCGTTCGTGCAAGGATCTCGGCAATATCGAGGATTTTCCCGGTAACCGAGCAACATGCAATGCCAAAACCTTCCTCGCATGCGGGGCACGCGGTGACGATGTAATCAGCGCCGGTCTTTTCAAGCTGTTCATAACGTTGCTTCCCTATTGCCTCCGATTCGCGGGGATGGTGCACATGCGACACGCCACCCATACCACAGCATTGCGTCTCCTTGCCGTGCAAGAACGGTTCCCGCAATTGCAAGCCTTGAATTTTTCCGAAGATGAACCGCGCGTTCTCCACGTCTCCGAAGTAACGAGCGGATATGCAAGGGTCGTGGTATGTGATAGCAGCGTCCAGCTTGCCGAGCACGAGTTTTTTTTGTTCGATCAGCATCCGGTAGTATTCCACGGTCGTGATCGCGAGAAACTTGTGCTTGAAACCGAGCTCTTTGTACACGTTGCTGATGGTATCGACACACGCTGGGCAGTCGCTGACGATGGTCTTCGCGCCCGATTGCTTGAATAAGTCAAGATTTTTCCGCGCGAGCATGGAGGCCGTGTTCCTGAACCCGACCGTGTTCGATGGCCCGCCGCAGCAGTTGCGTTCCGAGCTGTAGGTGCAGAACCGGACGCCCGCTTTTTTCAAAATGTTTATGTTGGCTGTGACCGCTGCTGGCTTTTTCTCTGCCATGACGCAGCCGATGAAATAAAAGACCTCCGGGTTCTCCATACGCACGTCGAAGTCCGGGTGGGATGAAAAGGTGTCCTTCTTGAACGTGGTGCCGTTCTCCAGCACGCGGGCATCGAAATCCTTCAAGTCCTCGGAAACGCAGTCGGCAGCGACGAGATCCGCTCGCACACTCTTGAGTAGTTTGCCGGTGGAAATGTCCATGGGGCACCAATTGCGGCAGCCGTCGCAGTTCGTGCAAAGGAACGGCACCTCGGCGGAGTGCGGGTCCCGCATATCGATATCCCCGCGTTCCATATGGTAGGAGATGCGTGCCTTCGTCGCGGGCGCGTACATCTCCTTCCGGGTGACCCGCAGACTCGGGCATTCGAATTTGCACATGTTGGGACACAAAGCGCACTTGAGCAAGGATTTCATATCGACGTTTGTCTTGCCGGAAGGAACCGTGTAGTATTTTTTCGCTCCAGTGAATCCCTTGATGAACTTGACTTTCACCGGGAATTTCATCTGCAAGAACGCCTTGACCATCCACGAGTTTTTGCCCATGCTATCGTTCCGCCTCGTCGTAGAGCTTGCCGGGGTTCATAACGTTGTTCGGGTCGATAGCCTGCTTGATCTTCTTCATGAGATCAAGCACGGGGCCGTGCTCGGCTTTCATCCAGCGAGCGCGCGTGATGCCCACGCCATGATGGTGGGCGATCGATCCGTTCGCCTTGAGTGTGCCGACCATCGTCGCGTCCCACGCGGCCCGGTAGAAATCATCAGGTGTCGACTTGCCTAATGGAACACCGCCGAACGTGAAATAGAAGCACACGCCCTGGGGGTAAAAATGGGACGCGTGCGCTGAACTCATGGCCATACCGGGCACCTTCTTCATCTCGGCGACCACGTTC
>JAUQYW010000491.1 GCA_030587525.1 Candidatus Sigynarchaeota archaeon
GTGCCGGGGCCAAGGACGAACAGCGCCGGGCACGAAATAGCGGGGTGCGAACCCACGGGTAGAACGCCAGCATTTGCCAGGTAATTTTCACGTGTAAATTTTCCCTCAACGCGTTCCACTTCGATATTGCCGTACATCTTGCAAAATCGCCGCTATTCACTCCCTCCCTCTCTCACCTGACTTCTTTTTCATGCCTGGTGCTGGAGTTCTACCCTCCATTCCTCCTTTAATATGGAAGCGGGAAAAATCGAGACGAATCGTGCAACCATCTGCGCCGAAACGAAAGGCTGATCATCAATGACCATAATCGAAACCGCCGAAACACTCATCGAATTCATGAAAGAATTCAAGAAGGATGAAATCAACGACATCATTGCCACCCTCCAGAACGTCATAGATGAAATGAGCGACAAGCCAGAATTTGCAGGTGTCCGCCCCAGCGTCGCCAGGGCCATCGCGGACCTCCGATCGAACCGCAAACTTACCGACATGCCGGCAATACCGACGCTGGAGACTCACGTAAATCCTTCGAAATCTCCTTATTTCTCGAGAAGAACCTTGATACATGCTGCGAAGCATCAAGCCAGGCGTGCAAGTCGTGGCGATCGATGACAAGATGCACCAAAAAGGCGACGCCAAGACCAAGCTAGCGTTCGTGTTTTGCTCCGGCACGCAGCTGGAGAAGACTTTGAACGCGGAGATCGACGTCGATGGCCTCGATGCCACCACGGTCGTCATCAACACGCTAACTCCCTTGAAGCAGCATTTCCGGCTTGTCCTCGTGCACGGCATCACGGTCGGCGGCCTGAACCTCGTCGATATCGAATCGGTCAGCGACGCGCTGCAGCACCCGGTCATCGCCGTCACGGAGAACCAGCCCGAGGGCAACGCGCTGTTGGATGCTTTCAAGCACGTGCCGGGCGAGCAAGAGCGACGACGCATCGTCGAACGCGCCGGCCCGATGCACGTCACCACGCCGAGAGCCGGCGAGACTAGCGTTTATTTCTACACGAAAGGCATCACCGAGAAGATG
This sequence comes from Candidatus Sigynarchaeota archaeon, assembly GCA_030587525.1. Taxonomy (GTDB): domain Archaea; phylum Asgardarchaeota; class Lokiarchaeia; order Sigyniarchaeales; family Sigyniarchaeaceae; genus Sigyniarchaeum; species Sigyniarchaeum tengchongense. The sequence continues at coordinate 1,034 of JAUQYW010000491.1, forward strand.
GCGGCGCAATACTTGAAAAAATTCGCGGTGCGCTCCCGGCTTCCTGAATGCTTGCTGCTCGCGCACAAGGTTGCGACGGGCTTGTAAAAAAATCGAGCTTGAATGAAAAAAAGGAATTTATAAATCTGACAAATTCTCCTTGATGATGCTGACCATGGCATTGCGGCGCGTGGTTTCCGTCGCCACCATAGGATAGGTCTTGACGCCGAGGATCTTTTCGACTTGCATTGCGTTGAGCCGGTTTGCTTGATCTTGCTTGTTGGCGATGGCGATGATCTTGGCGCCTTGAACTTTCTGGATCGTTTCGATGAGTTTTTTCGATTTTTCCACGTCTTCCCGGGAGCTATCGGTGACGAGCATCACGAGGGACGAGCCTTTCATGAAATCTTGCCAGAGGCACTTGAAGCGGTCTTGCCCGCCGAGATCGAACACGGCGCAAGTCAATTCGTCATCGCGGTATCGCCCCACGTCCACGCCGATGGTGGGTTTCGTCGGGGCACTCTTGCCTTCGAGCATATTGCGTATGGTGGATTTTCCCACGCGTCCATTCCCCACGAGGGAGATTTTGACCATTGGAATTTGTACGACCATTGTCGACACGTCTTTTTCGTGGTTCCGAGTTGTTTGCTCGAACCTAACGACGTGCCGAATATGGAGTGGGATAACACGGGGATCATACTTGCGGAATACGGCTTGAGACCAAAGCATGCATCGCTGAAGCGTGATTTGCGATGGCTGGAACAAGAACCCGGGCTTTGATGTGCAAGCCCGCTGTTCATTTTTTCGAGCGGAGCAAGATCTTCGCGAACACGTCACTGAAGCCCTCGCTGAAGGCTTCCCATTCCTCCCGGAGCTTGGCAGGTTTCTTGGCGATGACCGGCCGCGCCACCAGCTCGGCGCATTCCTCGAGCGTGACCATGTCGTTCACCCAGCCGTGCGCCATGATCGCCTCGGCAACATCGGCAATCTCGTGCGCGCCGCCCTTGGCCCCCACCTGCGATTTTGCCTTGCCATTGGCCCGGGTAATTGCTT
>JAUQYW010000502.1 GCA_030587525.1 Candidatus Sigynarchaeota archaeon
AAACACCAAATTGCATTTTAAATTCTTTATCACCACGACGTGTGTCCAGCATAATTTAAAGGGAGCACCCCGGTATATCGTTTGTAGAGATATTGGCCGGGCATGCATTCCGTTTAAAAGAAAATGATGAAAAATCAATGGGCTTCCTTCAATCCCTCGAATCACGAGGGCATAACCGGGGATAATGGATGGCAAAATGCGCTGTCTGCGGTAAAACGTTCAAGACCGAGAACGGGCTTAAGAAACACTTCAGGATGATCCATGCTAAAGAAATCTCCGCGAACAGCCAACCGGAAGCGATGCAAGAGACACCCGTGCAAGAGCAGGAACCAATGGATGAAGCAGAACAGCGTGCACGGGCAGAGGCCGAGGAATTGAAAGCATCCATAGAGAAGGTAAAGCAACAAAACGCGGAGCTCAATGAACGCCATTCAAATCTCACGAAAATCATCAAGGAGAACAAGAAGAGCAATTACATCAACATCTGTTGTTCCGCTTGCGGCTTGAGCTTGTTCCATCCTGATTTCAAGGGCAATATATTCAACGTCTGCAGCAATGAAAAATGCCAGGTCGTTATGCATCGGGAATGCGTCGTGAACCTCCTCGATAACCACGAAACCTGCCCCAAATGCAAGGCCAAGATGACGCAGGTGGAAATTCCTGTGCCGGAAATCATCCAAATTTACCGGGACCGTCTTGCCCAACCGGACCCATCCCCGGATCAATGATACGTGAAAAGATGTGATGCAACCATCATGAGCGAGCATGGATCAACAGATTTTCGTGAAGAGGATTTCCATGATCGGACCAACATCATGGGAAGGGAACTCCGTCGACACGGGTTCATCGAAGAAAAAAGCATATCAAATCTGCTCCTTTCACGAATCCTCATCTTCGTCAATACGAATTCTCTCACGACGAAATTCGGAGAGGCCGCCGTCATCATGGTCGCCAACCAAGTTGCCCGAGTGTTCAAAAACATCGATTTTTTCATTTCATCAAGCATAGACGCGATCCTTAAGGAATATCCGCTGTTTTCCGGACAAGGAATCCCGGCCAAGAATCGCCTGAATGCGGGCCTAAAGCGGGTCAATAAATGGGGAGATTTCAAGATGATCCATTCCCTCGCTGAAATAAAACAGCGGGCCTCGAAAAAAAAATACACTTACGCGATCTGCATTGGAAAAACCGACGATGCCAACGCGAAATTGCTCCAGGAGAGCGTCGATCACGTCCTATATTTCACGGCACACGGTTGGCGAGCATTCTTGTCACCGAATGCCCATGACTTGCCATCCATTTCCATAAACGACTTGAATGCCAGGGCCAGCACGATCGGTGCAATGCTGGGAGCTATCCTCGCCGTCAACGACGGGATCAAACACGTGCTGCAGATGCAGAAAGCCATGTTCGTCGACAAACTCACGACCTTTTCGGCGTTCGATTATTCAATGGACGGAAGCGAGCCGGGGCCGGAGCTGCCTGAAAAGATCGACGCGGGTACCATCGTGGTAACGGGGCTCGGCGCTGTCGGGGGCATCCTTGTTGCGATGCTGCCATTACTGCGGACGCCATTTTCCGGTCATGCACGCTTGATCGATTTCGATGTGCTCGAAATCCACAACATGAACCGGACGCTCTACGCCACGATAGAAGACATGGGCAATCGGAAGGCCGAAGTCGCCATGAAATTCTTGAAATTGGTGCCATGGCTTTCAAACTTGTTCGTTGATGCTGAATACACGACCTTGGAAAAAGCCACGATTTTCGACGAGAAGAATGTTGATATTGCCCTCGCTCTCGTTGACTCGGGGGACAGCCGGAGAAACTTGCAAGACAAGCTCCCAAAGTCGATCATCCACGCTGGAACGACCGAGTTCCAGGTCGAGGTCTTCACGTGCGAGAACTTGCTGCACGACGCTTGCTTGAAATGCGTATTCGACCAGGCTGATCATCTCTGGGATGATGCGAAATCCATCCTCATCACGCGTCTTGAGAAGGAAAAGGGCAAGGGAAACGTGCTTCCCAGCGATGTTACCCAGGACAAAATCAAAGCCGTCGCGGATGAGATTATTTTGTGGAAGGTAAATGCTGAGAAAGAACAAGGAAGGCCTGTCCCTATGTATTTAGCCGTCGCTACGGTTGCAGGCATCAAGATTCTGCAATATCCCGGGGTCACGGATGAATTGTTGAAATTGCACAATGTCAAGGTTCCCGTTCCAACGTTGCCACCGGTCTCGGCATTACCGGCCTTGCTATGCCTCGGCGAGGTCATCAAGCTCCGCCATTTTCCCCAAGCCCGGCTGAATAACCGGTGGCAAACAGACCTGATCGGGAAGATCGATTATTCCTTCAAGATAACCTTCCCGAAAAATCCGAAATGCTCTTGTAACAACGAGGACTACAGAGAATTGTATAAGGAGGCTCACGGCCTACAATCCACTTCGTGAACCGAACGCGGGTAGATATTTTCATGGGAGGAGACGAGAAAAACACGGAGGAAATCAAGGTCTTCGCGCGGACGAGCCAGTTACCAGACCACATGATAGTGCCCAAATGGGTACTCCAGGAGACGAGAAATTTCCTCTTCGAAGTCGGCCATCCCGGATCGGGCGACAATGGGTTCGACCACGGCAACGAAGGCGCGGTAATGTGGTATGGCTACCTTGCCAGAGCGGCGTTCATCACCGGGCTGGGACCATTAAATGCTCATATTGATGGCATCTTGCTCGTGAAAAATACTCAATCGACCGTGGCTAGCACGGATATCCCGGATGACATCATCATTGAGTTCGACCAGCAACTCGACAAGTTGAAAAAAAACGCCAAGGATAACGCGATGTTTTTTATATCTTTCGTGCATAGTCACCCGGGCATGGCTTTTAGCTCAGGAACTGACACGCGCACGCTACTGGCTTACGGCCCAGGCATGTTCTCGCTTATCATCCCGAATTTTGCCCGTTCAATAGATTTGCTCGATGGTGCCAAGCTTTTCGGGTGCAAGATGGTCAACGGGGATCTGACGATTATCGAGCTCGACTTGCACGATGTCATTCAAATCGTGTCGAAGGGGATGAAATACGGGACCACGACGAATTTTATGGAACGGCAGGAGAAACAAGAATTTGTCAAGATCAAGGGAAAGTTCGATGCCATCACGAAAGAAATGGCGTTTTTCATCGAAGAGGGGAAAGTGTTGCGCCGAAAAGTGGACATGCTAGCTGAAAGCATCCCCAGCTTGGCACCAAGGACGAATGATGGCATCCAATGCACGTTGAATAAGCAAGAAAGGGAATTGAAGGATCAAGCGGATTACATCTCGCGATTCGAGTCGGAGGTCGCCGAGATGCGCAAGAAATTACGACACGGTGAACATTCGAATGGAGCATGAAGAATTACAAGCAAAAGGAGTCATTGACAGGAAAGGGAAGATCGATACGGAACAGATGCTCTTGCTGCTATACAGGGACATCAAGGCTTTAACAGAGCTCGCGAAGCCACAAGCCACCTTGAAGCAACAACTCGAAACACTCACGGAAAGCACGAAAACTTTCGGCACCCAGGTCGATGGCTTGGCCTCACGGATAGAATCCTTGAACGCGGCCATCGCAGCAACGAAGTCCGGCCTGGATGACCTCGCGTCCCACGTGATACCAGATTTGAAGGCAGAACTGGCATCACAAGCAGCACGAGCTAAAACGCATGAATCTGGCCTTGTAAAGCTAGTATCGACCTTGGAAGATCTCATCGACAAGTTTCAATCGTTTATCCGCGACGAGGCTATCCAGGTATCGAAAGAAAGGAGCAAGAATCTCGAGAATTCGGTAAAATTGCTCTCGTTTTTGAAACTCCAAGAAAGTATGAACGTGGGTTCGGTTGGTGACGAACTAGCTGAGAAGTTGAAGGCACTTTCCCTCGATATCAAGGCTAGCACGGCCGTGATCCTGAATAAATTCGAGGATATCCTTGGTGACGCCATAATTGAAGAGGAAGAGCCGGAAAAGAAACCCGAAATAAAGGAAGCCAAGACCATCCCCGAGAAAAAGGACGACGTGGTGCACTAGGTCAATGTCGCAGCGAGCACACAGCTGGCGGGTCTTGCTCTCGCAGATCGAGGAGGCCGCGATCAACCTGAATCAGAACTTCAAGTTCTTGAAGCTGGAGTTGAAAAAGGTTGACGAGGCACGCGGCATCGCATGGATAAACTTCACTTCCAAGGATGGCACCAAGCGCGGGCTCCAGATCGCGAGCAAAGGCCGATTTCCCATCGATCCCCCCTCCATCGTGCTAGTCACGCCGGACACGTTCAGGTCATCACCGGATGTCTGGCCAAGAATGGACCACTTTTTCGGGCCGGGCAGGTTCGATCGCTTCAAGGAAGGATTCATATGCGTTTCGGTGACGTGGGAATACAAGGATTTCAAGAACGCCACCGATTGGGGATTAGAAACGGATGGTAGTGACAAGATCCGCACGCTGGAAGCCGCATTGCTTCTCATTTTCAGGCAAGCCAACTTCGTCTGAGTAACCATCATGAAACGCGATCGCAAAAGGCGTTTGGATGAACCGGGCACCTCCCTCATCGACCGAGTCAGAAAGAACGCAAAAGTCCTCAATGAATGTGTCGTGTTCCTTAAAAATTTGCTCAAGAGCACCCAAACAAAAAGCTCCGAAAACGAGGTAAACGTATCCTTGTTCGACAAGGATCTCGCGTTCCTTCAAGATATCCTCGCGATGGACAAAGAACTTGGCGCAATCAACGCTCGTGATCTGGATTTGCACGCCTTGTTAGGTGCCATTTATGCCTTGATTCTAGAACCGGAAATGAAGAAAAAACTTAATCTATTCATCCTGAAAAAATTAGACCCAATCCAGCAGCTCAAGGAATCGGATCCTAATCGGTACAACATCTTCCTTTCCAGGCTTCGGACTTTGGCCGTGAATAACAATCAAGTGGATATCCCGGTCGCCATAATCGAGCATGTGAACATGTTGATGCAAAATCTAACAGCATCAAGCGAGCCCGTGGATGATATGCAAAATAGATGGCTTCACATCATTAGAACCATCGGGATTCAAGAAAAAATATGGCCATCTAGCATCGTGGCCAGGATCTTCTTTATATGCGTTTCTGACGAGCGGGACCCGATTTGTGGATTGTCAATCAACGAGCCGGCGAGTGATGATGACCATTTCATTTATCGTTGCGATAATATCAATTGTCCGGCGAAATATCATGCGGCCTGCGTCGATTATTTCAAAATCAATGCTTGTATGAAATGCAAGCATCCGTTAACGGTAAAATTTCCACGGGATGATCGTAAAAAGAAATAAAAATGGCCTATCAATTCACACGGACGCTTTCGTTTAGCAAATTGATGGCATACGTGAAATCCGCCATCGTCACCTTGATCTCGACCATGTTCTGGCCATCCTGGTTGCCACGGGCAAGCCAACGACGCATTGCTT
>JAUQYW010000517.1 GCA_030587525.1 Candidatus Sigynarchaeota archaeon
GAGGTGGCGGAATCATATTTTTTTTCGGCTTACTCACTCGCTTCCTTGTGGTTGTATTACCCATTTCAGCAGAAACTGCATTCTTCTTTTCGTTGATCCCGCACTCAGCCTCAAACACCCCATCGTCTATTTTTTTCGTTAAATAATCCATATCGAAAGGCTTGATATTCTTGGTGGGGGGCCAATGCTTTCAACTTCGTGTAGAGGGTCAATGGTGATGCTCGACCTGATGGTGAATGTGTAGCTTGGTAATACCGAAGCTCGCCTCCTCATTATCTTCTGCGAAAAATTTAGACGAGTGACATGCATCGGGGTTCGAGCACGGGGTTTCGGTAAGGTTCAGTTGATTCATCCATTTCCCTCCTTTGCGAAACAATTGCAAGATATGTTTTCTGGCATCTTCTTAAAACAATCGATCTAGCTCTGGGGAGTGAGCCCAGTGTATGAAAAATTGGAAAAAGAGAAGAAAAAGAGGATATATAATCGTCACGCGGTCGCCTCGACCGTCACCACGGTTCTCGGCTTGGGCTTCGGGAACAGCAAGCCAAGGCGCTTGGCTGCGTTGTACGCCGATGCTATGCCGATGCCCAGGGTCGCCAGCACGTCGGTCGTGCTTTGCTCATCACGGGGGTTCGCCCGCAATGCCAGCAAGACGCACGTGCCCGCGCGCATCCGCCCCCGGAGCCTCATCAACATGTCCTCGTGCGCGGCGTCGACTGCCCGCGCCTCGGCGGCGAGCTGCCGGTCCTGGAGCATCGCGTAGAATGGCTCGGCCCCGGGGTCGTGGCTCGCGACTCGCAAGCTCGGCGGGAAAAACTGCTGGTAGTGCAGGAGCCAGTGCCGGGCGGTCATGGACATGTTGCCCATGGGCGATGCAGCCCGGAACGCGGCCTGGTTGACCGGCACGCCCGCCGCCTTCATAGCGTGGAACACGAGCACCTCCACGAACTGCTCGGGCGAATGCCACCGCGAGTAGCGCGGGAACGCCTCCCACGCGGCCCTCGTGATGGCCCGGGCATAGGCAATGGCGTGGCCGGGCAAGAAAAGCCCGGACACGAACCGCGCGAAGGTCGCCTCGATCTCTGCTTGCCGCGCGTCGAATACATCTTCCACGTCACGCCGCCTCTTTCAAGTCTTGTTCTTCCTTCGCCGTTGCCGCATCATCGTGCGTGTTCTTGCACGCCTTCTGGTGCTTGGCGAGCATCTTCTTCGATGTGAACGGCTTGTTGCAATGCGGGCAGTTCATGGTCTCGCGGACCTCTTCTTTCGGCACGTCGGGGATCTCGTCATCGGCCGGGGCACGTGGCGACGCGTTGCTCGCGTCCGAGACGGCAGCCGCGAGGTCGGCATCGGAATATTCATCCAGGTCGAGGGTCGCCTGCGACGGCGATTTCTTGACCGGGGCCGGTGCCTTGGCCTTCATACCTTTCGCCGCCGGGGTTATCGGGGCAGCATTCCCGGTGCTGCCGTTCCCGGGCTTGAGCTCGTACGGCGACACTTCCTTGATCTTGTAAGCGATCTTCTCGTCATCGCCGATACCTGCTTCCGTGATGAAAAAGATTGCCGTGCCTGGAGCGAGATCAACCGAATCCACGACCGTGATCGACCGCTCGAGTGTTTCGTTGAAGCTCGCGCCTTTCGCCTTGAGCCGATAGCGGAAATGGCAGCCGTGCGCCACAATGTTGCCACCCACCGCATCCTCAACCGCGATCTGCCCGAGCATCTTGGTCACGACCTGGTTCGTCAGCACGACCGCGATGTTCTTCGACTCAGCGATGCGGCTCAAGTGGTGGATGATCTTGTTGAGCTTGGCCTGCCGCGGTGCGAGGCATCCGATGCCCACGTACTCGTTGCGGAGCAAAGCCATCAAGGAATCCACGATGATGAGCTTAATCGGGAACTTCGCCACGATGCGCTCGCACTGCTCGATCATCTGGAGCTGGTGGTCGGCAGAATACACTTTTGCAAGGTGTATTCTTGATAAAACTCTCCCGGGGTCGAGACCAAAGCGCCGCGCGATGCGAGCGACCTTGGGCTTGGAGAACGTGCCCTCCGTGTCGATGTAGATCACCTCGCCGTCCAGCCCGCCTTCATCCCTTGGTAGCTGGACGGTCACGCAGAGCGTGTTCACCGTGTTCGTCTTGCCCGACTTGAAGCCGCCGAATAGCTCGGTGATGCGACCGGTCGTGATGCCGCCGTCCATAAGGTCATCCACGTTCTCGGAACCCGTGGTGAACCACTCGTAATTCTCCTGGATCTGGTCGACGGCCACGAACTCGCACATGCCGAGCTGTTCCCTGGCTGCGTAGATGACTTGCCGGGCCTTATTGTCTGATATTCCTTGGATCTTGCTAACGTCGTCGACGCTGGCCATGGCCAGTTGGCGCACCGAGGTGATGCCCTCGTCGGCGAGCAGTTTCATGGTCTTGGGCGTCATGCCCTTGACATTTGGTAAGTCGTTTTCGATTTCATCTTCGATGTCTGACAGGATTGGTCACCTCCCAGTTTTGTATGGAAGTAGCCGGATCGGGCGAGGGAGGCTTTTAAGGAAAAAGGATATAAAATGGACATGTTGATAAATGAGAGAGAGTAGAGTGGACGGATCTGGGACGACGAACAACGGGTTGAGAATCGTAAGGTACACTCTATTATTTTGCATTCTCTTAATATGTATTTCGGAAATCTTGATGCCAACACTCGCGAGGCATGATTCATTCGAGGGAACTATCCCATCCTTGCCAAGTTGCACGAAAAAGGTGTGCGAATATGGTTTGACGAAGGGATTCCTGCCAGTGAAAGATGGCGAAACGTTATCAGCGAGAAGATCATGAAATGCACGACATTCTTGGCGTTCCTCTCGCCAATTTCCATGAAAAGGGAGAATATGCTCGATGAAATCGCGCTCGGCGAAAAACGATACAAGAACCAGGAGATGACTTTCGTTCCCGTGCATATCGAACTGCTCGCGCTGACCCCCGAGCTCGAGCTCGCCATCGGGCGCATCAACGCCATTGTCTTGCCGAAATACAGCGAGGAGGAGTTCTTGTTAAAATTATTGGGTGACTTGCCGGATTCTGTCAAGGCCAAGATGACTGCAATTTCCAAATAATCCCTCATTTGGGAAAAAAACCCGCGATTTTTTTCGTGGAGCGCTGTACTCACGCTCCCGTGGTGAACGCCGAAATTTCCTTGCTAGAGATGTCGATAGCTCGGAGCAATCGATCGTCTTTTCTTAACACGGGCACTTCCAAGATGCCGAGCATCATCGCGTCCGTCATGGCCTCGGGATCCACGTCGATCTCCCGCTTCACGTAGGGCACGCCCGCCGCGTCCAGCATAGCTGCCAGCGCTTTGCACCGGGCGCAGGTGGTCGTGCTGAACAGCTCGATGGGTTCGCCTGTCAAGGATCCTCACCATCAGTTTCATTCTGCTTAACGATGCGCCGCTTGATCACCGCCGGTTTCCCGGGTTCCTCGGTCTTCTTCGCCTTGGCCGTCGCCACGTCCGCGGCCTCCGATATGGGAACGGGGTGCTCGCGCCGGAACGCGTGGATCGGGTTGATCGCGCCGCACGCCGCGCATTTACGGGTCTTCATGGCTACGGTCGCCACGAGCGGCCGCCCGCATTTCTTGCACATCAATATGATTCGGTCCATATCATTTTTGCCTCGATTCTGCTTTCCGTATCTCGCCAATTGCCTTGCCGACGAGATCCGGTGATAGTGAATGCGTTTCCAGCAAAAACTGGCGGATGCCGGGCACGTCTGGCTCCCGCCATTCCACGCCGGTGACGTGGTCGTCGACCAC
>JAUQYW010000519.1 GCA_030587525.1 Candidatus Sigynarchaeota archaeon
GTGGGACGGATCTCCGCGAGGAGGATGCCGGCAGGATCCACGTTGTACGCGTGCACGGGTTCGACCTGGACACGATCCTTCCGGAGCTGGTCTTGCCGGGCGACCTCCACGCCGAGCAAGGCGAAGTTCAGCGGGTTGAAATCCTTCCTGGCGGCGAGATCGTCCAGGCTGATATCGGTCAAGATGACTTGCTTCATGATCGCCGTGCCCTCGATCGCGCGGATGGCAGAGGTCACGAGTCGCGTGCTTGCTTTCAAGCACTTGCGGCATTTCGGATTGTGGGTCAAGAAGGCCTTGATGCGCTTTAACAAGGCGATGTATTGCAGGAGATGCACCTTGTGGTAACTTGCCGACAAGAAACCAACGTTCCCGATGACGTCGTGGACCATGCAGCTTGCCAGCCCTTCGCGGCATCCCTCGGTCAAGTGCCGGGTAATCGTCGCGTTGACCCGGTCCAGCAGCGTGTCCTTGTCCACGAGATCTTGCAGGAGTGCTATCTCGCGGTTCGAGAGATAGATGCCGGTGTCTGACGTGATCGCGGTGATGTCTTCACCAGATCCGGTGATGACCGTGTTCACGATGCACGTCGTGAAGATCTCGTTGGAAAAATCGGGGACCGTGCAGCGCTTGCAGCGCGTGCAGTCGAGTTCCAGCCGCCACGCGGCGCCGTCCGGCATTTTCCGGCATGTTCCCTTGAAATCGAATGGCCTCGGAGTGTCCCTGGCTCGTGCTTTCACGGTCGATCTCGCCTTTAAAACGTTGAATTCGATTTTGAATGGTACCAAGATATATAAAGTGGCTCTATTTACCCGCGATCGTCTTGCAAATCAATCGCATATAATGGCCTTGAGCAGGTTTAGTATGATGAAGGCCGCGATTACCGTGGCAAGCAAGAGCACGGCTCTCCTGAGCGGCGGAACGATCGATGCAGCATTCGCGAGGAGAAAGAAGACGGCGATGAGGTATGGAATGGCATACAAGAATGGGCTTCACGCGTACGTGCGCACTCCCAAGGGCGCCGCTTGGGAGCTGGGCTATAAATATTCTGTCGTAAATGATGTCATGAATGAATTTTTCGTGGGGTGTATCCATCGAGGATCGTGGGTCGTTGACAACGATCCGAAGTCGCTAGTGTCGTGAATCAATGATATCAAAGCGAGCGTTGCTCGCGTGCGGGATGCCGGCAGCAATGTCGAATGCATCGAGGCGGATCGTGAATACTTTTCCGTGGACCTTTTCGCGTGTGCGACCTCGGGCATGTTGGCTCCGGTCGATCCAAGATTCACCGTGCCACGCGTCATGACACCGCGACGTTTTGGGCCAGAAAAGATCAAGTTCACGTGGAATTATTTGGTCAATAGCACGCAGTCGCAAGTATTCGTGGACCACATGGCTTTGAACGAAACAAGGCATCCTGCGTTGAAATATGAATTTGACGGATTATTCGAGAAAAACAAGAACGGATGGTAAGAGGTGTCTTACGCGTGCGTGGCGTTGATCGATGAATATCGTAGCAAAAAACAGCGATCGCTCGATGAGATTCGCGCGCAAGCGAAGGAGACGCAGGCAAGCATCGATAAAACGACGCGAGCAATGCACGATGCCCAAGCGGAATATTTAAAATATCATTCACGCAAGTCGAAAAAGCCGGTTGCCGTGCCAAGCCTCGGTCGTGGACGACAGCGGTGGAAATTCGCTGATGGCAAGGAAAAACAGTTGTTTCGAGAATGCATGGATTTACAGCGCGAGCTAAAACGGCTTGAAAAGAAAAAATCGTCGATCATTTCATCCGTCGTGTTCTTTGCGGTATCATTACGGGTAAATGAGGATCCGACAAAAGATTCAGAGACGTTTATCTCGTTTGCAAAGGATTACCATTCACGGTGGGGGATTGAAAACGATATCAAGACCATAAAGCACGTGTTTCGCCGTCACGTGCACGGCCGGAAGCCAATAAAGCGCCAGCTCGCAATCGTGCAAGGAATGATCATCCACGATTACCGGAAAGTTGCGCGGAAGGCGGAAATCATGACCCGATTGCGCGCGATCAAATCGCCGACGATATCATGGAATTTGAAACGCCCGTGGAACCGGCGAAAATTCGGGAAGGAAATGTCGAATTTACACTCTCCCGTAAGGTTTCTTATCACGACTTGGTGCTACGCAATTACGTTGACAATAACAGATAAATTAAAAGACGAGTTTTGACACACAAGATGTGATTGTATAGATATATTCTTTTATATTGTATGGTTGGAAACAATATTTATAGACACACCATTCTTTTATTCATAAGAGAATGAAACTAAGATCACTCAAATGTTATCAAAGTTTAAAATATGTAGAGGTCTTGAGCCCACAGCATATAGACAAACTTTTTCAACGGGAGGGAAGGTATATTGAAAATAACTGGAAACAACCTTATAAAATGCGATAGTAAAGGATTAAACTGTCCATACATTCCCCGTTCATGTAATCCGGTCTCTACAGAAAGATTAATATTCTCTATATTTTTCTATGGAGAAGATACCGTGGATAGAGATAGATTTGACAGTTCAATCTATACAACAGCGATCATCGACACCGGGTTTAATGGAAGTCTCCTCATTGATGATTTTAGACGAGACGAGCTGATCAATAACTATCATTTTCCAATCCAGACCAACATACCTGTTAAAGATATAAACGGTCGAAGCCAGAATTATCTGTTCTGGCCGGGTTTCAGAGTTTTTATTTCACCAGATATCTATAATTTGGATATGGATTATAACAATGAAAGAAATTGGATAACGACAACGATTATAGCACGAAACCCTGGGAATTCGGAACCCAATTTGCCTTCAATTATCGGTAGTGCATTGTTAAAGGTTTTACCTTTAGATCTATTTTTAT
>JAUQYW010000566.1 GCA_030587525.1 Candidatus Sigynarchaeota archaeon
CAACGTCAATTATTTACGCCTCAGCGGCAGGACCATCGATTCGGGCTACCACGTCTATTATGATAATCTAGTGACGAGTTGGCAAAACACACTTGGTGCAAACTGGCATTATATCGGGAATCAAGTGTTGATGCCGGCTCTTGTTTCATACGCCGGCTCGGTGCAGTGTCGGTTCCAGGACACTTCAACAACGTACCAACAATTTGCTTATATGGATTTGCTTCCAGGATCGACCACAAGTCGCTGGTGGATTGAAATGAACGTCACGTGGATTCGCGGCAGAGCCTATGTTGGCTTTTGGGATGGAACAAATGCCGCAAGCGATCGCGTGCATACATTCATTATCGGAAATCAAGGAGATACGACGCAAGGAGAATTGAGATACACCACGGATGGTAGCACGTATTATAGTCTCGACACGCCCACATACTTGTTGACGAATGTCCAGTATCGGATTACGATCGTTAAAATATCGGCGAGTCCCGACAGGTACGATATCTACGTCGATGGGGTGAAAAAGTCCTCCAATGACCCCGGCTGGGCAACTCAAGACGGTGCAATCCAGCGCATCAGTTTTGGAACGGCAACAACTTACGGCTCGGAGGATTTCTATGTCGATGACATCGACTGCGGCTGGACACAGAACTGGAACACCCCTTCCTTGTCTTCGCCTGCAGTGACACCAGCCTCCGGCAATCTTGCAACCTTGTATAATTTCACGGTGACGTATACCGACATCGATAACAATCCAGCACAATCCATCACGGTGACCATCAACGGCACGACATATAATATGGCGAAAGCAAATCTCGCGGACTCGAATTACGTGGATGGTTGCGTGTATTCTTACACGACATATCTCGCTGCTGGGACCTACATTTACCAGTTTTCGTGCAGCGATGGTAGTTCTGGAGCATCGACCGCCCCATCGGTGGGACCGACAGTCACGCCATCGAACACCAACGCGCCTGTATTGAGCAATTGGGGATTCAATCCTCGGAAAGGCTATGCAAGTTCAACGCCGTTCACGTTTACGGTCACGTACACGGATGCAGATAACAATGCACCGGTTCAAGTTTCGGTCACGCTGAACTCCACGACCTACAGCATGGTGAAACAGAATGTCGCTGATAACTTGTACCTGGATGGCTGCATCTATGTCGTGACAACGACATTGAGCATCGAAGGCAACTACACGATAACGTTTAACTGCACGGATGGAAGTTTCCAGACGGGTATTGGTCCCTTCCCCGGACCGACTGCATATGGACTCTTGGTGAGTGGTGGCCTTCTAGTCTTCTATCCTTTCGACGGAAATGCTAATGATTTCAGCGGAAACAACAACCACGGCACCCCTTCGGGCATCACCTACGCTTCGGGAATCATGGGCAGCGCTGCCTATTTCAACGGCGCGAGCTATGTTCAATCACCCGTCTATAACTCGAACTCGAATTACACGCTTTGCGCACTGTTCAATGCGAATGTGTTGCTCTCGAATGCTTATCTTGATTCTCCGCTCATCGATAGCGATTATCCAAGCCATTATGGAAAGGGGATCGGTGCTACCACGACCCACGTGTCAACGATTTACAATAACGGCTGGGCATCATGCACTTTCACCTTCAGCACCGGCACATGGTACTATCTCGTCGTGACTTTCGATCATACCCATGGCTTGATGACGTATTATGTCAACGCAACGAGGATTGGCCAAATCACCTCATCATTCACTGTGGAATCACTATTCCGGCAATTCTTCGTTGGAAGGGATCCTTCGAATTCCGTCTATTTCACGGGCAACATCGATGAAATGCGCATCTATAACCGTGTGCTATCCGATGCAGAGGTAGGATTATTAATGCGTCCCTGGAACTTGCAGCCACCAACATTGACGATCAATTCGGTAAACCCCGCTAGCGGCACCACGGCGACACAATACACCTTCAGGGTAACTTACACCGATCCAGACAACAATGCCCCGGCATCGACGAATCTGATGATCAACGGGACGATATATGCGTTGACCAAGCAAACTCCCGCAGATAACACGTACACGGATGGATGCGTTTATCAATATATCACCTACCTACCCGCGGGAACCTACAGCCATTATTTCACGTGCAGCGATGGCATCTATGCTAGATCCACAGCATCAGATGCAACGCCAACCGTCTCATTTGTTAACATCAATTCTCCCACGCTTACGCTCGGGAGCGTGTCACCCTCGTCTGGCACCACATCCACGGTCTTTACATACACGATCACATACACGGACGCGGACAACAATCCGCCCACGTATATGAACGTAACCATCGATGGAGTAGGTTATGTAATGGCAAAACAAACCGCCTCGGATAATGTCTATGTCGACGGCTGCATCTACACGTATAGCCGCACCCTCGCAACCGGGACGCACGTCTTTTTCTTCTCGTGCAACGATGGCACCTTCTCGCAAATTACGAATCCATATTCCGGGCCAGCAGTCAATATTGGAACAGTGCAAAACTATATCATGACCACAGGCGTCACGTATAACTGGCAATCTACAGCTGGTGCAACAGCGTTGTCTTTAAGCGATGATGGCTATTCCACGCAGACCTTGCCCTTCTCGTTCAAGTTCTACGACACGAATTATACGACCATAAAAGTAGGCGCGAACGGGTACATAACCTTTGGAACCGACAATCCGACCTATACGTCGGGGGCAATTCCCATGACAGGCGCGGGATACCGGTACATAATAGCGCCGTTCTGGGACGATCTCCTAACTGCATCGGCCGGAGGCAGCGGTACCGTGTACGTGCGCTCGTTCGGCACGTATTGGGTTGCATCGTGGATCAATGTATGGTATTTTTCATCAGGTCCCGTAACAGGCGCGTTCCAGGTGGTATTTTACATGAACGGGACGATCGTGTTCAATTATGATTACATAACATCAACAACGTATGGATATGTATGTGGCTTGAACTACGGCGTGAGCGGGTCGTATTACAACGTCTACACGGGCTTGACAACTTCGACAAACGATCTCTCGATTCGGTTCACCTATCCACCGACAGGCAATCCAACACCGCCGACGCTCACCTTGGCCAGCGTCACGCCGGTTTCAGGAAATCAACAGACCACGTTTAACTACACGGTAGTCTACACTGACGTGGAAAATAACGCGCCTTCTTTCGTTCGCGTGAACATTAATGGAGTCTTTACAGACATGACCAAAGTAAACGTGTTAGACACAATCTACTCGGATGGCTGCCTCTACCAGTACATAACCATGCTCGAACCGGGCACGAATTCATACTGGTTCATCACGAACGACGGCTTGCATTACAACCAGACGCGGAGTTACAGCGGACCGACGGTTGCCGAGGTCAACTCCAATGCACCGACTTTGAGCTCGCAACAGGCAACTCCACTCGATGGATTCGCGGGAGGCACGTCTTTCACGTTCTCCGTTCTCTACACGGATGCGGACAACAATGCCCCGGATTCCATGACAGTCACGATCAACGGCACTGCCCACGCGATGACCAAGCAAAATCCTGCAGATAGGAATTACATGGACGGCTGCACATACGTGTTCAGCACCACGCTTCCCGCGGGCACGTGCGTGTATTACTTCAACGCGACGGACGCGCCGTTCAACGCTAATTTGGGCCCGTTTACCGGACCCGAAGCAATAACGAGCCCGTACTTCGACACCATGTATGCAATTTACGATTTCAACATTATGTCCACCCCGTCAACCACGACCTACGTTTACTCTTTAATAAGTGGCTGTAGGTATAATGTCAATATCCTTGACACGTCGTGGGGCAGCGGAACCCAGACTGTTGATTTTACCACAAGATTGCTATCGGGAACGACGTGGTTCTGGGGCAGCGGCTCCCACGACTTGCTCTGGATCTATCCGTGGTCATCACTGGGTTCGACCATGGCAATAACCGTGGACGGGATCGGCGACCATACCTTCAACGTGACAAGCGAAACCATTCTCCCGCATGGTACGGGATTCATCTACGCATGGGTACTTCGCGACCTCTCCGAACCGGGCACGATCGCGTATTACGAGAAATCAACGGGTATGCTCTTGAACGGCACGTTTTACTACAACAGCGGGGCAAACATGTACACGATTGGCCTTCGATCGACGAATGTGACCTTTTACTATGCACCGATGTACCTGTTTGCTGGAGAAGTTGATCCATCGACGGGATCGACCTCGATCTCGTACAATTTTACGGTTCAATATTTCAACCGCGATAATGTTGCCCCGATCAACGTGACCCTCGTGCTCGATGGCGTCCGGTACCTCATGTCACAAGTGAATCCATCCGATACGAATTACACGGATGGGGTGTTGTATCAAGGAATCAGTAGCACTTTACCGGCGGGCACGCGCTCGTTTTCTTTTATAACATGGTCGGGAGGAGATTTGATGCGATACCCGGTGGATGGCAGCTCGATTGTGGGCCCCGTGGTCCTAACATATGAGTTCTCCAGGCTTTTCAACGGCTTGGTCTCGCCTAACATCAGCGATGAAAATGCCATGTACAGGTTCAGCGTGATGTATCAAGACACGCAGAACATGTCCCCGCAATACATGAACTTTTACCTGGATGGCGTGCAGTACGCTATGACCAAGGATCCAATCGACAGTGATTATACGAACGGCGTCGAATACACGTACACGAATGCATCCATGCGCATCGGCACGCATTCCTACTACTTCCAGGCTGCAAATTCCACGACAACGCTGCGGAGCCCAGTCGCGGGCTCGATTTCAGGGCCGAAAGTCGTTCGACGATTCTACCCGAGCACTTACACGATCATCGCGCCGAGTATCGACGGTTTCATATCGTCTGGGGAATGGGACGCTGCTCGAATGTATTCCGGCACGATGGACCTTCTTGTGATGCCCGGTTTCACAACTGTGGTGCGGACGCTTACCTATACGATCTTCATATTCAATGATGGCACGAACCTTTACATTGGGATCTTGATCGCGGGGGAGACTTACAATAATTTCCTGCCGGATGTGTTCTCGATCGTTTTTGATGAGAACAGGAACGGATTACTCGACACGAACGAGAACGCGTGGTTCATCGGAACTGCATCGGGGATGCCATACTATGCAACCCATGATTATTTCTACGATGGCAGTGCTTTTACCCTGGACACCAGCGCTGGCGGTACCGAGGACGGGGCGTCGATGTTCTCGCACACGAACATGGTCAACGGCGCCACGGGAACGTATACATTCGAGATGTGCATTCCCATCGCGTCGCTCGACCCGAGAGATTTGCAGCTCGCCCGTGGTGATGCCGTGGGATTTATGATCATGTACATGGACATAACCGATATGGCTGCTGGATATATCCCCTGGTTTAGCATGGCGGAAACAAGCGCGTATGGCGTGTTGATGCCGATATATCCACCCTTGTCAACCCATCCATCGGATATGCTCGTGGTCCAGAATGTGACCGGATCGAGCATTACATGGCGTCTGCAGACCGTGTACACGCCTGGGCAATATCGCGTTTTTCGCAATGGCACGGTGGTGCAGAGTTGGATAGCCTGGCCGGGTAATGACACGGACATCATGTTCCCGGTCAATACCAATATCGGTCTCGGTATCTGGAACTACACGATCCAGTTCAACGACAACTATGCAACCGGAGCGCAAGATTGCGTGCTGGTCAACGTGAACGATTTCCCGGTCGTGACGGGGGGAGTTATCAACAACACGTGGATCGCCCGTAATGCCACGGGATATTATGTCAATTGGACTATCCACGATGCTTGGAACGGGCAAGGCACGTACACGGTCTTGCTCAACGGCAGCACCATTGCGACGTCGTCATGGGTCAATAATGTCGATTTATTGATCCTTGTTGAAACGAACCAGGGATTCGGGTGGTTCAATTACACCCTTCGGTGCCGGGACTCGTTCAATTTCGACGGGCTGGAGAGCCACGTTTACGTGTTTATCCACGATATCCCCGAGTCGAATAGCCCCCCGGATAGAGCCGTCATCCAAAATACGGCGGGAGTTTCGATTGATTGGTGCTTGACGGATGCTTTTGGTCCAGGTCAATATCACGTCTTGTTGAACGGTGCCGTGCTCGTCGGTTGGACGGGGTGGACAAACAACACGTGGATCAACATCTCCGTCGACACGAATGTTGGCCTTGGCGTGAGAAATTACACGATCCAGTATAACGATTCCTTTGGGTATGCCGGAATACCGGACACGGTCTTGATAGTCATCAATGATGTCCCCGTCATCTTCGCAGCACCAACGCCACTGCTCGTCCAGCAAAATGCGACCAGCGTCGTGCTCTCTTGGACCATCCGCGATTGCTTGACCAACGGATGGTATTCCATCTACATTAACGGCGCGCTTTACATCAACAACCAGGCTTGGATCAACAACACGGCCATCGACGTGCCGGTTGATACGAATCGGGGCACGCGCGTGTTCAATTACTCGATAGTATACCGCGATGCAGATGGCACGTATGGCGTGCCGGATTGGGAGCTCGTCACGATCGACGACTCGCCGCGCATCTTGGCTCAATCGAGCAATAT
>JAUQYW010000570.1 GCA_030587525.1 Candidatus Sigynarchaeota archaeon
GCCGATGAGAGTATAGAGCAGGGGTTTGTCCATATCGTAAAACGTTATCCACGGCTCCGTGTCCCCGATCGGAAAATAAGGCGGCCCGGCGGGATTGTAAAAAGCCCCACTGATCGTGAGATCGAGGTCAGTGAAATCGAAGATCAAGGTCATGATGGCGGTGAACAGGCCGCCTACGATCATCGCAACGTGGTACGGTTTGAGTTTCCTTCCTTCCTTTGGCGTGGCTTTCGTGGCCAACGGAGTGGTTTTTTCAACGTCGGGGCCTGTCGTTTTGTCTCACCTGCATCCTATCAATGAAAGAGTATGAAAAAAAAGATTACTCGGTGGTTGCTGGTTCATCGCCCTTTTTATTGTCGGTCGGCTCTTTCGCGTCCTTCGTTTCCGCCGTCTTGCCCTTCTTGAGTAAATAGGGACTCAAGATGAAGTTATACACGAGGAACAAGGCAAGCAAGAGAACAACGATGATCACGAGCACGATGTTGAACATGTTGGCAAACGCATCAAATTCTGCCGTGGTCATGAAAGTCTGCCATTCCACGACCGTGACCGGGGGAACGGATACATTCGATATCATCCAATATCCTAGCAACGCGTAGAAAATTGATCTTGGAACAGAACCAACGACCGTAGCGATCATGTACTTCTTGAAGTTGATCTTGAGAAAGCCGCTCGCATACGAGATCGGGTCGAACGCCATCAATGGCAGCGCCCGCATGCTGAAAATGAACCATGTCCCGTATTTCTTGATGAGAGTGTCGAGCGGGTCAAGTATTTTCTTCGGAATGAGCTTGTCAACGATTGGCCGGCCTCCGCGGAGCGTTATCGAGTAGGCCATCGCGCCGGTGAATATCGAGCCCGCGATCCCGAGAGCCGTTCCCCCGGGAATTCCCCAAAGGATACCGGTCAAAAGGAGGATCAACTCGCTGGGAATTGGTATCAGAAGACTTTGCACGGTCATGACGCCGAAATACAGGAGAATCCCCCACGCGCCGATGGTCGCCACGGGGATCACGAGCCATTCGATCGCAATGCGAGCGAGAATCGTGTGATCTCGCAACCACATGATCAAGAGGACGACCGTGGCCGCGGCGATGGCCAGGAATGCAAGAATGAACCATGTCTTCTTGTCCTTCAATATTTTTTTCAGATCCATAGGATGTTCATCCACGAAATCGATCATTTCGTGATAGAATCGATCACTTCCCAAGAAATAAACGTTATATTGCTGTACCAGCTCGATCTACTTGAGCGTGAACATACATGATCTCTGATGAATCTCTGAAGCTGCTGCTCGGCATCCACGTGGGCTTCTTGGCACCACCCGTCATCAAGCATTTCAAGGACCACTACCTGAAGCATCGTGGTAACTATGACGAGGCAGAAAAGAAGGCCTTGATCAACTTCGTGAATTTCAAGAAGGAAAAGCTAAGCTTGAAACCAGCCCCGAAAGAGATCGTCGTGAGCTTGTACAACACGATGAAACTCGTTGCTGAGGAGATCTTGTTCTTGAACAAGGAAAAATATGACGAGACTACCAAAAATTTATTCACGAACGAGGTTGAACGGGCGTGGGTTATCAACGTGAAAAAGTCAGTGGCAGACGAGATGCATGGTGATATGCTCTGGATAGAAAAGACCCGGGACGCGTGCGTCATCGATGGCGCGAACCCTTCAGCATCCGACTTGCTCCTGTTCGAGAACAAAGCGAAGCATTACTTGCGCGCGTTCGATCCAGATAGCCTGCCAAAACAGGAAAAATGAGAGAAAAACTCGATTTTTTTAAACTGCGTCATTTGACGCGAGGATGCCCGTGGAATTGCATTTCGGGCATTTTTGCGGCATCGCAGTATCGTCCGCTGGAAATTGGCTCTTGCAAGCCGGGCAAGTGAAGATCTTCGAAACGAATTTGTAATCGCCACCCTCGATGTGAATTGCTTTGCCATTCACGAGTGCGTCGGCTACCTTTTTCCTGGCCGAGCTTAAAATTCTCGAGATCGTCGGTTGGGAAATTTTCATAAGTGCTGCAGCCTCGTTTTGCGACTTGTCCTCGGCGTCAATGAGCCGGATCGCCTCGAACTCGACGATGGTTAGGGTGTTCATAGAAAGATTATCCATAGACAATCCTGATGGCTTAAAAATGGTCCTACTTTCAGGAATGGGCATTCCGTGGATCAATTTTACTTTTCGTGGTCGTGGCATACACTCAAACTTCTTTTTGATGGATGGGATATTTGTGGGAAGATGGCACTATACATTAATAATTACTATCAGTGGCTTTTAAGTTAATCGTTATTCATATAACCGACCGGTTTTAAATATCGACTGGATTCCGCGTATATGTCGATCATATGGCCGAAGTGGACATGATCTGGCAACCAGGCGAAATCTGTGCATGGGATGGGAAGTTTCGAAAACCAGACCTATAATTTGGTTAAGGATCATGATATCCTCCGATATCAGAAATGTGCTGCAAAAAAAGATCAAAATCCGACATGCGATGCTAGGATCTCTAATTTCCCTCAATACCGAAGGATCACGAGCACGATTGCCAGGCTTATCAAGGCAATCCCGATGACCAGCACCCAGACGATGCGCACCTTTGTTCCGGCCGTGATGCGCGGGCCTCCTTCCTTTTTCACCAGGTCGTCGAAATATTTCACGAACGCGGCAATCGCATGGCCAATAGTCGAGCAGTCCTTGGTACCTTGCTTGCCTTTCTTCACATACACCAGGGTTGCTATCGCCGTGGCAACTTTATCTGGCTTGTCACCTTCGAGCGCTTTAAACTGGGCATCTCCGAAATATTCCTTGGAAAATTTCACGAGATCGTCGACGGGCATGATTCGCAGCAAGTATTCCCCAACGTAATTCTCGAATTTCTTTTTCGTGCACGCCGGGCACTCATCTTTCCAGCCAGTTGCTGCATGATATTCTTGCTTGGATTTCTCCGTGAAATTGCTGCCGCATGATTTGCATTTCATATTAATCCGGTTATGTCTTTTTTGATGTGGTAAAGTATAACACGATACATGCGGGAACGAGAAATATAGACCCCCAAATAAAGTAAGGTAAAATTGCACCGGGAATACCAAGAAGTGTAAGGATGTTAAGCATAATTGCTACTGATATTAAAAAAATGCCTAAAGCGGCCACAATGATTATTAATGGTTTCCATTCTTTACCTGGCGCTCGATTTTCAAGAATATTTATCTGGGCATCGAAAAATTTGACGAATGTAGAGATTGCACTACCAATTGTTGAAAATGTTTGCATACCGATTTTTCCTTCCTTTTTATAAACGCGGGCTGTGATGAAATCCACTAGGTTTTTCTGCGCATCTTCTTGCGGAGTAATTACGAATCCATTTCCAAAATATTTTTCGGCACGCTGAATCAAATCCATAATAGGAAAAGCATTGAATAAGTAATCGGTAATATATTTTTCGAATTTTGCTTTCGTGCATGCCTGGCACTCGCCATCCCAAGAAGGTGCGTCACGGTATTCCAGCATATCTTGATCTGGATACTGGGAAGCGCAAGCTGTGCATTTCGCCATATGTGGTTATATAGGATGTGAAGCCTATTATCTCCTAGCATGTCGCATTTCACACTCGCCACGCAGCTCGCGCCAGAAGAGTATCGGATCCTCGACGCCATCGAAATTTCCATGCGAAAATTCGAATGGGTGCCGCTCAAGAACATCCTCTTCTACGCGAACCTCGAACACGAGCGCGTGAATTTCTGGCTCGACAAGGTGCACAAGAAAGGTCTCATCATCCGCCACTCGGGGAAGCCCGAAGGATATGTGCTCAATTCCATGGGGTATGACCTCCTCGCCACCCATGCGCTAGCCGAGCAAGATATCGTGGTATCGATCGGCAACAGCTTGGGCGTTGGCAAGGAATCCGACGTTTTTCAAGGCATCGGGCCAACCGGGGAATGGCTTGCGCTCAAGTTCCATCGCATCGGCCGTACATCGTTTCGAGCGATTAAAAACAAGCGGGATTACGTCGTAGGCAAGTTCCACACGAGTTGGTTGTACATCTGCCGGGTATCAGCGACGCGCGAGGCCGATCATCTCAAGCAATTAAACGGGATCGGCGCGGACGTGCCCGTGCTTCGTGGTCACAACCGGCACGTGGTCGTCATGAAGCAGTACAACGGGCAAGAGATCCAGGAGTTTCCCACCCTCGATGATCCACGAGGCATCTTCGAACAAGTCATCCGCAACGTGAAAAAGATATATCACGAGGCAAAACTCATCCATTCCGACTTGTGCGAGTACAACATCATCTATACCGATGATAAGAAGGTCATCATCATCGATTGGCCGCAAGCCGTGAGCACCGACCATCCAAACGCTGCGATGCTCCTTAGGCGTGATATCGAGAATGTGTGCAAGTTCTTCGGACGCCACGGCGTGAATGTCGACCCGGAAGCCATCGTCGTTGAAATTACTGGCACTTGAGACACTGCTCAGTCGATGAATAGCGTTTTTTACATGATACGGTAAACTATGATTATCAGCAATGACAAAAGAAAAAACTTCAAACTTCGTAATACGTTTTTGGAAACGACCGGTTGACTGGAAAACGGGCCTGATTTGGTTCAGTCCGATGGCAGCATTCTTGATAGTAATTGAAATCAGGTTGCTATTTGCGGCATCGTTTGCGGGGGACCTCGTGTTCAGCCTTTTCGCCGGCATTTTGTTTGGTTTAGTCGGGATAATCACTCTTGCCCTTGTATTGATAAGGTATCGTCTTATGCAAATTATCATGACCCTAATCACGACTCTTTTGTTCATCGTTGTTGTTCTCCTCTGGATCGCATCTCAAGCCCACGGGTTCACGGTGATGCTCGCTATCACCTCATACACGGAGTTCTGGGACGTGTTCGCCATTACCGATATGATCCGTGTCCTTAAACGTAAGGAACGGTTCTGGATGCCGGGACTCACGTGGCAGAAACACAAGGCCATCGCGACCGTCACGGCGCTTTGTGCAATCGTGACATGCCCTTTATTTATCTCGGTGCCGTGGATAGCGCCCTTGACACCAATTCAATTTAATATTTCAGCAGGGCAAGCCCAAGCGTACGATCTCGTGTTGTATTATCCCGGGCCTGACTGGATCAACGCGTCGGTCTGCCAAATAGCACAAGATTACAACGTGACCTTATCCTTTAACATGGTACAGAACGAGTTCAATGCTAGCAATCCAAGGAGCGGTGTGATCGCGAATGCTGTTCGCGTATGCAACACATACAACGTTTCTGTGGAGGTCTGGCCGTTGTTTCTATGGGATGAGGGGAGTTACCCGTCGCTGAGCGAAGCAGACCGCTTTCCCGGGTTGTACGCCGCGTTCCATGAATGGACAGAGAGGGAAAATATCACGGTCAAATATATCATGTGGGACATCGAAGCAGGCGGGGAAAGTAGCACGTGCACGTCTCCTTCCTGGGTGGATTCACTTGGCATTTTCGGTTATACAGGGCGATCCGTGCAATGCCTCGCGGATACCGATGCTACCTGGGATGCCGCTGTCGCCACGATCCGGCAAGTGCACCAGCAAGCCAAGTTGGATGGGTTCCTCGTTCGCGCGACCACGCACGCGAGTTTGGTCTATGACATGTTTGATGGCGACGATTCCCTCCAGAGAAACTGGCGACTCCCGGTCTGGACCACCGGCGAATACGAATACGTCAGCCAGATGTTGTATCGCGGTTGTGATGGACCAGGAAACAGGTCGAGTGCATTCATTTATGAAGAAGTCCGCGCGTCGGCGCTAACTGTTCCGGGACCCACGGCCGTGTGCCTCGGTTGCATCAACTACGAGCCGTATCCCGATTCGCAATCCGTGGCAGACGACGTGCGCCTGGCACTCGCAGCTGGTGCGGACTCCATCCGGTTGTTCCAAGGTCTGTCATGGGTTTTCGGAACTGGCGAGGCACCTGGAACTCCAGATAGCCTGGCTTGGACAAATCCTCCCCATTATCTCGCCGGCTTGGAAGAATTGCTCGTGCAATGCCGCGAAGGCGGTTCGATCACGTTTTATCCCGAGCGATCGGACAAGATTGACATGATCGTGAACATCCTCGTCGATGTGTTCGCGGATTTCGTGTTTCCTTGATCCTATTCCATGCCAAGGAATTTATTTTGCAGCATCCCATTTTCCCTTCGCTCGAAGCTGCGCGACTTCCTTCTCGCCGATTTTTTTCAGCACCATGTAATCCGTCTTCTCCGTGCGATTCAACGGCATCTGCTCGGGATCCATAATAACCACGTGCGACGGCCGCTTGTATGCAGCGAGATCCTTGCACGCTTCGATCACCTCCACGGGGTCGATGGTTTTGCCGGGCTTCCGCTCGATGAAGGCCATGATCCCCTCGGAAAAGATCTCGTGGGGGAGGCCGATGACGCCGACGATTTCCGCGCGGTCCTTGAACTTTTCGGCGATGTAATTTTCAACCTCGGCAGGATACACTTGATACCCTTTGGGTTTCAAGATGAACTTGCGGCGGCCCGCGAGGTGCAAGCCTGCTTCGTCGACAAAGCCCATGTCTCCCGTATAGAGGATGCCTTCCTTGGATATCGTCTTCCGGGTGACTTCTTCATTATCATAATATCCGAGGAAGACTTGCGGCCCTGTGTAGCAGATCTCGCCGGTTTGTCCTTGGGGGATTTCCTTGCCAGCCGTTCCGTCCGGGTTCATAGGCTCGCGAACGCTCACCGGCGTGACGGGAAAGTCGTGGCCTAGCCCGGATACGAAATCATCGATGGCCATTCGGTCCCCGAGCTGATACGAGACGAACCCGCACATTTCGGTCATGCCAAGGCCGGTTGCCATTAACGGAGCCAGTTCGCTAAATTTTTCGAGTTGGTTGCGGGTCATCCCTTGTGCCCCGTAAAGTGCCATTCTGACAGAGGAAAGGTCGTAATCCTTGAAATTGGGCAAGCTCCACTCCATCGCGAACAGCGCTGGGATCTGCCCGAAGATCGTGGTCTTGTAATCTTGGATGGCTTGCAATGACTTGTCCGCCCTGAACCCGTGCAGTAGAACGAGGAGCCCTCCCGCGAAGATCACGCTCATCAAGCCAACCCCTTGGGCAGCGACGTGCGACATGGGGAGGTTCAACAGTAAGCGATCGGTTTTCCGTATTCCGAAACCCTTTATCATGCACATGTTCTGGCAAATCAAGCCAGCATTCGAGAGCACGGCAGGTTTCGGGAAGCCGGTGCTGCCCGTCGTGAAGATGATCATGGCACCGTCCTTGTCGGGTACCACGGATTGCTTCCGCTGCTCGAGCATGACCAGCTTCTGCTCGAGCATACCAATGGCCTTGTATTCAAGCCATTTCCGGCGCGCCCGCTTGAGAAAGTTAAGAATGCCGATCGTTCCCTTCGCTGCATCTTCCTCGGGGCCAAGCTGGATGAAATCACGGACATATGGGCAAACATCCCGCACGTCATCTGCAATTTGCTTGAACGCGTAAAATTTAGCCCGGCCATACTTGTCCTCGGAGTCGGTATCATCGGGAGCGAGGTAGAGGATGCGGCGTGCCTTGTGGAGCAGCTTCACGCAACCAACTACCTCCCTCGATTTCAACCGCACATCGAGTGGGCATACGATCATGCCGATCTTGAAGGCAGCATATTCCATGTAGATATGCTCCGGGAGCAAGGGGAGCATGGTGATCATAATATCTCCCTTCTGGAAGCCCATACCGGTCATCAATTCCAGTGCGCGCAAATTTATCGCATTTTCGAACTGTTTCCACGTGATATATTGGCCCTCGTCCGCGTCGATCATCGCGATGTCATCCGGACACTCCTTCGCCCAGTAAGAGATGCGATCGACGAGATAATGCGACATCTGGTTGAATTCTTCCATTGACATTCAGAAATACCCTCCCGTGAGGTCCTCATCGATTTCCTTGAGGAGCGTGAAAAAATTGTTTTTCACGAACGTGCCGCAAACCGGGCTAAAACTGGCAAAGGGTTCATAGCCACCCATCGTGTATTCGTCGAGTGGAAACAAATACGCGATCCAATCATTGGCATTTTGAAATATGAACAGGCCGTTTGCGCCCTCGGGTGTTCGAGCGTAAAAGCGCTTGGCAAAGTCCTCGAATAGCTCCCCGGGAACGCCAGCGATGGCGAAGCTCGCCTTTTCCTTGCCCCTGCTGGCGGTAAACTTTACATAACTCACTTGGGTGTATGCAACGACCCGCTTTAACCCGCGGTGTTTTGCAGCGAAGCCTGCGAAATTCGGGTCGTGGCTATCAGCTGGGGCGAGCGCCATTGGTAACAAGAGATATCGCTTGAGGCCGTGGATGAACCGGTTCCTGAGCCAGGATTTCGAATAGTACCGGGTGAAATCAATCATTGGCACCCAGAACGTCTTGGCATACGACTTGAAATCGAGCGTGTCGAAATATGATGAATCCGGGATGCTTTCGAGGATAGCAAGGGCTTTTTCTGCAAGAAACTTGCCGAGCCGTTTCGTGTCCTTGTAGGTGCCTTTCTGATTGTAAATGGGATTGGTGTTAAAAAAGACAGGATTCTGGTAATTTTCAAGGGCTTCAAAATCTGTTCCACAAGTCGTGATCGGGTTGAGATCGCCAGCGGGACCCGTGATATAGACGGCATCAATCTTGTTGCCAGTCGCATCCTCGAAATAGTGGACGAACCGGCCGGGATAATCCGCCGAAAGCTTGTCGATGCTCATGTTCAGTGTCGTCGGGTGCATACCATACGAGGCGATGATGCCGATGGTCCTATTCGTGGTGGCGTGCTTGAAAGCCATGATGCAAAGCTGGGACTTCGAGCGGCGGGTGGGGTGCCGGCGATTCAGCAAAATGTCTTCCTCGATTGTTTTTTTAGTCCAGGCAATGCGGGCTGGCTCGAGCCGGCGTATCATGTCGCCGACCATCTCAACCACGCGCTTGGCGATCCAGACCTTGTACCGGTCATCGCCCCGGAACGTGCCAAACATAATCGCCCAGATGACACCGAATATGCCATTACCCCACGGATTCTTCATGAACATGCTGCTCATATCGAGCGACTTGTGCGTGTGCGTCGCGTGGATGAGCACTTGATTCGGGTGAATTCTATATGTGTCCTGGATCTTCTCCTTTATGTAATCCGTGAACAAAAGTGGAAGCTGGACAAAATCCATGGATATTACTAGGAAACGTTTTTTTATGTTATCCAACGTCGTATCCTCGATGAGCACGCCACGGGCATAAATATCATCGTATTTCCCGGTACACCGGGGCACCGGCGTATAGCCCGCAAGGAAACGCCCTATGTAGTCCTTGGGCGTGAGCTTGACCTTGCCAAACGCGACCTTCATGAGATCTATTCTGCACGACGGTTCAAAAGCTATTTCTTCATTGAAAGCAAGTTGTAGGTACAACAAGCTGTTGGTAACCAATGAAGCGAAAATTGTGGATATTTGTCATCGTGCTCGCGCTTTGTTCTTCGGTCAAGCTCTACATGGTCTTCGCGAATATGGCGATCACCCGGGCTTCATCGTGGAGCGGGAGAACGATCTACCTGGTACCCTCGACCCATTCAGACACGTATTGGAAAGGTGAATGGGCGGGGCCGAACATGGGCACGTTGCACGACAACATCATCGATGCGCTCAACGTGATCGATTTTTATCCCGATTTTCGTTTCACGATCGACCAAGCTGGAATTGCCTCGACCTTCGTGACGGAATATCCCGAATATCGAGACCGTTTCGCCCGGGCAATTGCCAACGGCCAAATAGAAGTCGCGGGCGGGGGGGTCTCGCAATCGGACTTGAATATTCCCGATGGCGAGGGAATCCTCCGGAATTTTCTCCTGGGAAATGCTTGGTTTAAACGGGAGTTCAACACGTCGATTCAAGTCGCGTGGCAAGTCGATACCTTTGGTGCAACCGGTTCTTTTCCAAGCTTGCTCGCGGCATTGGATTACAAGTACATGTACTACATGCGGGATAGCCGGGACCATCCGGACGGGGCGTTCTGGTGGGATGGACCGGAAGGAAGCCAAATTCTCTGCTGGAAAACCCGTTACGGCCGGTACCCGATAACGGCCCCCGACCTCGTGGCAATGATCTACGGGACGCTGCAAGAATCCATCGCCACGTCGTTGCCAAGTGGCAGCATGATGCTACACATCGGTGGCGATAAAGCAGCACCGCTCGCCGCGCTCATGGACTATGTCGAGAATTGGAACGTGTTCTACAGCCAACAATCGCAATGTCGAGTCAAGGTGGCCACGCCTAGCGAGTTTTTCAGGGCGATTGCACCCGAGACTGCTGGGCTTCCCCATTATGGGTTTGGACAAGATCTAAACCCGTACAACGAAGGCGCCTTGATATCCTATCTCGAAACGAAGGTTGCATCGCGCTTGTGGGAAACAAGTGCAACAACAGCGGAGATATTCTCCACGCTCGGCCGGAATTTCATGAACTTGAGCTCCATCGTGACGCCCGGGGAGCTCGAAGCGGGATGGTGGTTGAACACGTTTCTCTACCACCACGACGCGGTCACGGGGACGTGCCCAGCAACGATCATGCAAAATATTTTGGCGGACTATCGGGAACAACTTTCCCGGGCACGAGATGTCGAGAATCATGCTCTGGGGTCGTTCGCCAGGGAGGTTAACGTGCAGTCCAGCGACCCCGCGCTGGTCGTGTTCAATTCCGAGAGCATGCTGCGGACCGGAATCGTGGAAACCACGATCCCCGTTGATCTCGCGGCATTCCCCGGACATGGAACGCCGGCATTCAACCAGAGCAAGATAGGCATCACGATGAATGATACCCGGACGAACGCATCCACGCCCGTTCAAGTCCTTTCCATGGAACCCTTGTCCGATGATCTCGTTGAAATGAAGATCGCTTTTGCAGCAACCGTGGAATCCGTGGGCTTTCATGCCTACACGTACCGTTTAAATTATAACGCAACCCCTGGTTCCTATGGTTCGATAATGGGGTGGCAAAATTCCAGCAATCAGGTGAACATCTGGAATGGGGTCTACAACATCACGTGGAACATGGATAATGGTGGCAACATCAACAGCCTCCTCTACAACGGCGTGCAGCAGATCGATGCCGGGCAATCGATCGGGCTGTGGTACACCGACACGAGCAATGAGCCCTACGACGTGCCCATCGGGGACGTGCTGGATCAAACCGCTGATGTTCCCGCGACCTATTCCTTTTATCCCGGGCAGCTCTTGAGCCGCTTGGTGATCCAGGTCGAGCTGCCCTGGTACCGATTGGATGTTGAATACCGGATTCGAGTCAACTCGACGTTGATCGACGTGACGGTGAATTATCATCACCTGCCAGAAAATGGCTCGATTGCCAATCTCTTGATGATGAATTGGCCCTGCACAAACACGTCGGCTAGCTGGACTTGCGGAGAGCCATATGGATGGACCGATCATACTTCCGACGCGGGAAGCGATCGTCCATTTCCTGCGACGTATTGGTCTTGCGTCGAATCGAGCACGTGCGGGCTGGGCATCTATGATCGCGGGTCATTGGGCCGGGATTGGAACGTGGGTAACCAGCGCATGTCGCTGGTGCTCGTGCACCAGAACGATCCTGTCAACCCACCACCCGGATTTTCCAACCCACGAGCCCATTGGGAAAAGGCTGACTTCCAGTATGACGAGATCGAGGAATATTCGCTCGACCTGGCCTTCGAATACTATACTCCGGGCTGGGCCTCGGCACAAGTCCCCCAGCATGGCCGCGGGTTCAACCATCCGCTGTATACTATCGGGGTCGATTCCCGGGCCTTCCCACAATTCCCGCACTTCGTGACGCCACAGCCACAGCCACGCTTGCCAGGCTGGGGTTCATTTTTCAGCAGCAACGCTTCGAATGTCGTGTTGACTGCCTTCAAACCGGCCGAACAACAAAACGGGCTCGTGTTCCGCTTGTTCTCCTATCCCGCGGCTGCAGCAGCGGGAGCCATCAACATCACCTGGCTTGAGAATTTGAATCCTCCAGCCCCGCCGTCGCAAGTTCACCTGGTATCAGCGCTAGAAAAGAATTTCACCGCCGATCCAGCGGATCCATCCCTGGATGGCCTTCCAACCACATATGCCATGGGTTCCATCGAGCAAGGATTAATCCTCCCGGCAGCAACCATCACGGAACGGAGTCTCAGGACATTCTTGATCCCCGTGACCACCATGGACGTGCTGGCGCCGCTAATCTCGTGGACCGGGCCGATCTATGGCATAGTCGGGTTCCCCTTGCAAATCACGCTCACGGTCGAGGATCGATCCCCCGTGAACGTTACCGGGATCTACTCCGCGGATGGCGGGGAGCATTGGCATGATTTACCCGCTTTTACCGTCGAAGACGTCGGACCCGGACGGCACGCGGCGACGAGCGTGGTCGTCCCAGGAAGCCACGGCAAAATGTGGTTTCAACTGAACATCACCGATGCTGCCGGCAACCGGCGCATGGTCGGCGATTTCCACACGTCATTCGTCCACTATGGTACCACGTACGGCGATCAGCCCCACGTCAGTTACCACTCGCCACAAGTCCGGATTCTCTGGCCAGTCTACCTGATCGGGCCGTTTGTCGGCGCTATGATCGTCCTTATATGGCTGTTTTTCCGAAAGAGAAACG
>JAUQYW010000576.1 GCA_030587525.1 Candidatus Sigynarchaeota archaeon
GAGCAAGGATGCGATTAGTGTTCAAGAAGTACTAACAAGGTATGATGTGAAGGGATTGAAAGCATTGCGGCAACCATTGCAAGAACGGATTGACGAGCAAGTATCCTGGTTCCGGAATGCACCACTCGTGATTGATGCGGTTCATATCATCGCACAAAATATCAAGAACAAGAGTTGGGAGAAAAACGAATGACCTTGCGTCTAACTTGACCGTATCATAGAACAAGATGAGGTGGCGGAATCATATTTTTTTTCGATCATCACGCGACATCCCTTTAAAATAAGAGCTGCAAAAGGGGATCTTCTCATCAATAGCACGTTCTTTGCGGATCTCAGCAAGGCAGCCACGATGCTCAATCGGAAGCTTGGCGCATTCACTATCCCCTCATTGATCGTTCAAGGCTTGGAGGACACGGCGGTCACCCCCGCGATGACCCGTTCCGCGTTCAGCATTATGCCACGTGACGAGCAACATGTGCTCGTGGAAATTCCCGGCGCGACGCACGGGTTTGAAGGGGAATCCTTGGATAAATTGATCGCGACCAGCACGGAATGGATCGAAAAATATATTGAGCGGCCAAGCGCTTGAAGTGGCTGATGAGGCATCGTTCCGCGCCACCCCCGACTTACTACGAGATACAGAGCCAAACCGACCTCCCGTTCTTGCCGACGCCCGAAACCATCATCAAAGAAGTGTTCGTCGTTCTCGAGGCTGATTTCGGGCTCGTGCGAAAGTCACGGCAGCGATTCATCGACCTCGGGTCTGGAACGGGTGACGTTGTCGTTTGCTGTGCATCGAACTATAAAATCCGGGCTGACGGCATCGAGATCAACGAAAAATTCGTCAACGAAGCCAGGATGAAGATCAAGAAGGCCGGGATCAAGCACACCCGGATGTGGAAGGGGGACCTATTCGATTTTTCCCTTGCAAGATACGACTTCATCTTCTTATTTTCTTTGCCGCATAACCAGCGGTTCCTCAACCACGTCTTCCAGACCGCGAAAACGGGTGCGATCGTCATCAGTTACAAGTACCCGCTCGACGAGTTGAACCAGGTCCTTGGCTTGAAAAAAGAACTGCACGTATCGTTAAACGGGATGGCACAAGAAGTGTATTTTTACACGAAGATTTGAATAGCCCTATTTATTGCACGCAGCGTAGAATTTCAAACGGTTCATAAGTGAAAACACTGCAGCGGTTTCAATTCAAACGAGGCACGTGTAAATATGGGATAAGGATAAGTGATGTTAACAAGGTAGTGTCAATCGCATGAAAGGTGAGTTAACTTGGTAGATGCAAGAGTACGGGCTTGCTTGCAGTGCCGCGTGTACGTGCTGGTAAACGCTGCTTCAGTCAAGAATCAAAGAGCAACGGACCAATTTGAAAAGGATCACAAGCTTCACATGATCGAAACCGTCGGGTTAAGCGAGATAACGAAGGATTATACTTCAATAACGAGGCAATACATCGATACTTCTTAAACCTTTTGCGTGATCATTCCACGCTGCTTTTTTTTCAACGTCGTCTCGGTTACAGAGCCTTGAATAGTAGCTCGCAAGATTAATAAAGGGATTTTGGGACACATGTATTCATGGCTAATCCCGACGATATCATGCAACTAATGAAAGAACGGCGGTCGATACGCTCGTTCAAACCAGACACGATCCCGGACGAAACGATCCGGACGATTTTAGAAGCGGCGCGATGGTGCCAATCCGCGAGCAACAAGCAACCGTGGCGTTTCATCGTCGTGAAAAACAAGGATCTCATCAAAGCGCTTGGCAAGTGTGCCACGTATGGCAATTTCATCCAGGAAGCACCCGTGATACTTGCCGTGGTCGCGGACAAGGGAACAGCCCCGAAATGGTATCTCCACGACACCTGCCTGGTCACGCAACAAATATGCCTGATATCGTGGGCATTAGGCCTCGGAACTTGCTGGATCGGTTCGATGGACAGGGATAAAGCTGGCAAGCTCTTGGATCTTGCCAAGGACGAGTTTCTCACCACGATTCTCCCGATTGGATATCCAAAATCCATCCCGAAACCGACGTCGCGGAAAAATCTCGACGAGATCGTGTCTTACAAGCCTTGAAACCGCGGGTGTTCGCCGTTCCTGGCTCATGAAAATTCGAGAATGGCAGCGCCGCACGACGGGCACTTGGCCAATCCCGTGCCAGGGAGATCGGCAAGGCAATACTTGCAGCGGGCTCTTGACGATTGGGATGATTGCGCTGAATCCGCGTGTAAAGGCTGTACACTTGGCGTCAAGGTCCCTGTGGCCCCGGTCGACGCATCCGGCTGCCTTGCCGGCGTAGTCCTGGTGGGTTGACCATGGGCATCAGTATCTATGATCTGCTGGAAGGCCTGGTTTCGTTCGAGTATCTGTCTCGTGAGCGGGTTTGATTGATCCAGTGATGGACTTGGAGAAGCTCGTGATACCGGGGCAGATACCGCCGCTTGCTGAGCTTGCATGCCCTGGGAGTAATATACCTGGCTCGGTTGATATCGCAAGATCGACGGTGGCGTCGTACCTCCGCCCGTGGGAACCGTCGTGGGACGCGTGTTCACCTGCGTTGGCGTTGTCGCCGTTGCAAATGCCGAAGTCGAAGGGATTCGCGTGAACGCCGTACCGATTCGATATAGCCCTTGAATATAGATGATCCCGGCGATGAGCGTGAACAAGACGATTATCGGTGCCACAATGGCCAGCGGGTAGGTATACCCGGCAAAGCCGCCGAATCCGATGAACAAGGCGAAGAACCCTGTCTTGAGCGAATCGAGCACTTTCTTCGTGCCGATGAGCCCGATGTCCCTGGACCAGGGGTCGTGGAGCATGACGAAGTAATCATCGATGAGTTTCCACGATTTATAGGCGTGAGGCATGAACGAAAACCCGACAACCAGCCCGACGATCGTGAGAGTGATCTCGCCGGCTTGGGAGGTTAAATAATACGTGGAGCTATACATCGCGTAAAAGAAAAGCGGTGTGAACATGATGAGCGTGCAGATGATGATCCAGAAAAAGCAAATCAAGGCGACGGCGATGGAATTGAACAAGTACCGAGAAAACATCTTGAATTGCGTGATGTTCCTGCTGTTGCCCATGGATTCGAACTCGTTCATCACATCCTTCGTCAAAACCAGGACCCGGAAAAAGGCAATGATAACGAGCACGATGATGAGAACTATCCCGCCGATGGTGACCGCGATTCCTGCGAACGCTGAAAAAAACGATGCGATGCCGATGATAATGCCCAGGCCGACCGTGTACGCCCCGTAATTGGCAATCGTCCTGATCAAGTTACCAATCTTCGAAAAGCTTGGTTGCTGGCTCATGGCGGTTTTGCCTCTTCTCGCATTTCTCGCGTGTTGCCTCTAGTTAAGGATAAACAAATAAAGACTTATAAATCTGCATTTACCAATTGCCGCCACGGCACGCGGTTGATGGCGTGCCACTGGAACTGACATCGCGAAAGAATAATGTTCAAGTGCCTCGGTGGAGAGCTTCAACACCGGCGATGATCGATAGAGAGGCCATGGAAATGGCAAAGAAAAAGAAGATCGCAGAACAACGTTTTCCCGGCCGCCACAATTTTCCCTCAAAGCACGTGGATCCGGGACATTTCCTCGAAAACGATGACATCGAGCGGATGCTGCATGCGAAGGAGCCGTTGGTGCAGACGGACGCGATCAAAATCTTCAACTGTGTTCATTGCAATGAATGCGGGACTTCCCACGAGCGCGCCCAAGTCACCGCAAAGTTCTTGAAGGATGGCAATACATT
>JAUQYW010000621.1 GCA_030587525.1 Candidatus Sigynarchaeota archaeon
TATATACATCCCTTCCATATCCTCCCTCGATAACGAATTCTACGATCGGTTCCTGGGTGGACGGATCGCATAAAATATTCTCCCTATCTGCAAAATATGGAATTAATGACCCGAGTTCTCTCAGTGGGAGAATGGAGGCGATGTTGCGAGGCCCGCCTGTAAAATAAATCTGCCCAGACAGTAAATCCACACGCACGGTAAATCCGGAAGTTCTTGCAAAATCTACAAAGTCTAGTATAACATTAGTATTCGGAATCGGAAGAGTGAAACGATCAGCAGAAATGAAATAACACGTTCTCCCTCTAGCTGATCCCAACTCGATAGGACCGATGAACGAAAGATCTGCATTTAGACGATCCGCATCTAACAACATCTTTCTTAAGTTCGAAACAGCGGTGAATACGGTTTCAAATCGACGGATATGGTCACCGCCGATTAGCAAGTACGTGGCTGGATTGACAGGATCAATAACCGATTCAATTACAAACCCCTCAGTATGGGTCGTGGTAGTACCAGTTCGTGAAAGAACACATGATGCAATATTTACGGGGTTTCCTCCCACTTGAATCTCGATGTCAAAACTCATCGAACCGGTATAGTACGGTGAAACTGCGTAGAAGTGAGCGTTAACAAAATGACAATCCTGGGCAGATCCAACCTCAAACATGCTCGTTATAGTGTTCAAATAATGATTCGCGACACTTAACGCTTCCGTCGTAAATACCGGGATACCGTAAGATTGCCCGAGGAACGATTCAACAATTATCGAGATGGAATCATGCCCAGCGCTGAACTCAAGAGGCATATCTATTTTGTATTCAAGCCATAGCGGGCATCCTTCCACGTGCTCCCGCTCTCCGCTCGGATATGGCCGTCGCTGGTGAAAGCAATCTCGATTGCCGTAGCGTCATCCGTGGTGATCAACTTGATCGCGTGGTTCTTCGTAACCTCGCCGAATGCACAGTAGAGCTCGATTGTTCCACAAGACTGATTGCTCGTGAAATCGTTCCTCGCGCTGTCGGCGGTGGAATCCGAGTTGTTGATGAGGAGCACCGACGCGTGGGTCCAATTGAGGCTGTCCTTGTAGCTCGTTACGACCTGGATGTCGGTGTCCGGGATTTCCGTGATGTCCCAGCCTGCCGGGTTATATCCCGCCTCGTCGTTCGCGAAGGAATACGTCGCTGGGTATTCATAACTAGCTGGATTGCTTGCTGCCGGCATTTCTTCAGAAGAGCTTTCCCCATAGGATTCCAGTTCGGGAAGCGTCTCGTTGCCGTACGAGGCCCCTTCATCAGCGATAAATGCCGTGCCATTCGTCCCGCCAATGTCGCTCGCAGCGAGCGCGGGACTGCTGTTGATTTTCGCACCGCTTCCACCAGGAACCGCTTGAAATGCCGAGATTCCCGCTGAAGCGAGGAAAATCATCATGATACATGTTACCAAGCACACTTTTTTAAATTTTCTAAAGATTTTATTCAACATTAGTAAATCACTTAAAGTTTGGAATTATGGCTTTGATTGAAAGCAAAATCATATTCCTTCAATCCTTTTAAATGACTCGAAAAAATCTGATTCGTGATGGAAGGACATCATGCATCGGAACGCCGTGAAGGACTACTTTCACCCGCGGAAATTTGGCTAGGCTTGATCATGAGCCGGAGACTCCCAATCGAGTGCAATTGACCATACCTGGACATTTCCAGGTCGTTCTGATAAAAAAGAGCAATCTCGAGATAGATCACCAATTTCATTATTTTCGGAAAACGGGAAGTCATAGACATGGAAAAACCGGGAAGTCAAGAATGAAATAGCATGGCAAGGAAGGAGGATATCAATTACATGCTTTCCTCAAGACTCACAAGGGGAAGGCTCAGAAGCATCGTGGGAAGAATCGCGCTCGAATTCAGCTCCCGTTTCCAGTGCCTTTGCGCGGCGCCGCTTAACGTTACCCCGCCGGGAAATGGCACCCGTCGACACGGCACCCGCCGCGCACACGGCAGATAACACGATCGACGCCAGCTTCACGCTGCCCGTGCCGAGCGCTGCTGGCCCATCCCCCGCTGCCACGTCGAGCACCATGGAACTCGTCGAGACCGTGTTCCAGCCATCGCCGCAGCGGAACTGGTATTCGTGCTGCCCCGGCAACAGCGTGACCGTGGCGATATACCGGCACCCGCCGGCGTAATCGGCATCTCCGGCGCCGGTTTTTTCCATAGAAAATGAATGGCCATCGATGATCACGTTGACAAACTCGGGCGCCGCGCTGAACGGATGCGCGTACGTCACGGAGAACTCGGCCGTGCTGGATCCATTGGTGGAAACGATGCTGGCGTTAGGATTGGACAGCTGCGGCGAGAGGCCCATGAAAGGCGCGACGGCGGGCCCGGCCATCCATGAGGTTGACACCACGTGCATGTCGTCCGAACAATCCACGCGGAACTGGTAGTGCCCCCACGGCAGCGTCGCCGCGTAGCAATATGTCTTGCCGTCCACCACGTTCGTGTCCCCAGCGCTTGCCGCGACTATGGTGAACGTCGTCTCGTTGATCATGATCGTGATGGCGACCGGCATATCGTTGTCCAGGTCGAAGTACCGCACGCTGAAGTTGAACGTCGTCGTTTCGATGCCCGTGGTCGGCGAGACCACCGCATCGGTCAACCACGGCGCGTGGTTGTCGACTACCGCGATCGAGCAGGTGGCCGTGCTTGAATCGCCATCACTATCCGTGACCAACAGCGTGGCCGTGAAATTGCCAGCGGTCGCATATTGGTGGATCGTATCTCGGGTCGCCGCGCCCGGGCTGCCATCGCCGAAATCCCACGCGAACGTCGCGGCCCCATCGCCCGTGGTGCCCGTGAATGTGAACGCGATCCAGCCACCTTGCACGATCACCGTATCGCTCGCGGCGAAGCTTGCCGACGGGAACAGGTCCACGATGACCACGTGCCCGGGTCGTACCGCCGTGTCTTGCCTGCCAGTGCCATCGATAACCGTCACGTTCACGTCGAACGTGCCGAGCGCCCAGTACACGTGGACGGGATCCCGGCTCGTCGAGCTGGTGCTGTCGCCGAAGTTCCAGAAAAACGAGGGCGTCCCGCTGCCGCACGACCCGTCGAACGTGAACACCACGGCGGTGCCGGCGCCCATGCCCGTCGTGGCGTTTGAATGGAACGACGCCACTGGTGGCACGTAAGGAGGTGCCACGTGCACGACCATCGTCGACGAGCCCACGTCGCCGTCATTGTCGATGATCGTTAGCATGGCCGTGAAGTTTCCGGCCGTGACGTACCGGTGCGCCGGGTTCCTGGTGGATGAAGTGCCACCATCGCCGAAATTCCACAAAAACGTCGCTGGGGCATCACCTTCGGAGCCCGTGAACGTGAAGCCGATCCACGCGCCCGGCGCGATGGACGTGGCATTCGCCACGAAGCTCGCTATCGGTACGAGGTCCGCGATCGCCTGGATGTAGTTCACCCGCTGCATCGTGGACTTGTCCCCGTCGACGTCCGTGACCATCACGGTCACCGTGTAATTGCCAACCGCTGTATACATGTGGGACGGATTCCTGGTGGTGATGTTCGCTGTCCCATCGCCGAACGTCCATTGGAAGGACAGCGGCGCGTTGCCGTCCGTGCCGGTGTACGTGAAATAGGTTAACGTGTGAATGAGGGCAATGGTGCTACTTGCCGTGAAGTTTGCAACCGGGTAGGCATCATCCACGCGGATGCACGCGGCCCAATGAAAACATGACACGTCGCCGTCCACGTCCGTCACCTCAACGCTCACCGTGAAATCACCGGCCGAGACGTACCGGTGAACCGGGTCCTTGGCGGTCGAGTTGGGCATGCCGTCGCCGAAATTCCATTGGAACGATGCCGGCTGATTCCCGAGGCTCCCGTTGAACGTGAACGCAACCGATTGGCCGGCATTGATGGCCGTGGCATTCGTCGAGAAGTCCGCTGTTGGTTGTGCATCCCCCGCCACCTCGACGAGGCGTGCCATCGTGCCGCTCGAGCCATCGTTGTCGGTCACGACGAGCGTGACCGTGAAAGTTCCCGCCGACGAAAAAACATGCACCGGATGCCGGTCGGTCGAACCCGTCGTGTTATCGCCGAAATTCCACGACCGCGACGCGATGATGCCGCCGATGTCGTACGACGAGTCGGTAAACTGCACGGGCAGGCCGGGAACCGGCACCGCGAGTGACCACGAGAAAATTGCTACTGGCACGCGCGGGGCGGGGCGGTCGAGCGGGTCAAACGGGTTGGACAGCACGCTGATTTCGGCACCATCTGAAGCGCCATCGCCGTCCGTGTCGGCGTTGGCCGGGTCGGTGCCGATCGATGCTTCGAGCGCGTCGACCAGGCCATCGCCATCCGTGTCGATGCAAGCACCGAGGTGAACTGGCGAGCCGCTGAACATCGGCCATGGGCCAGGAATCGCCCACGCGGGTCCTGCCCCAACGAGGCAATAGACTTTCCCGTCATTGGATCCGACCACAATCTCTAACAATCCGTCGTTATCCGCATCTACAATCGTGGTGCTGCATCTTATTCGATTCAAAGTTGAATATGACCATTCTTTTATTCCACTTGATCCTGAAATGCAATATATCTTGTTATCTCCAGAACCGACGATGATTTCAAGTATTTTATCATTATCTATGTCAGCGATTGCAGGAGCAGAAATTACGATTCCATAACCGGTACTGTATGACCATTCGAGCGTGCCGTTCGATGCAGTAATGCAATATAGCTTTCCATCATCCGAACCTGCCACTACCTCAAGGAGCCCATCTGCATCCACGTCTACAACTGAAAGATACCCGTCTGCATAGCTACCAAGCAAGAAACTCCATTCCAAAGAGCCATTCAATGCGGTAAAGCAATACAAATTATTATCAGTCGAACCGATTATGATTTCTAAATCACCATCCATATCAACGTCTGCACTTACTACCGGACTTGATATAGGTCCCCCGGTTTTTTGCCTCCATATTAGATGGCCATCGAGTCCTGATAGGCAATATACATGGCAATCTGATGCTCCAACGAATACCTCATAACTACTATCATTATTAATATCACACAACAAAGGCTGCATCTCGATGTACCCTCCTGCCAAGTAGTTCCATTCAACAGAACCGGTGCTAGCATCCAGCGAAAACACGCGGTTATTCATACACCCGAACACCACCTCGTTCTTGCCATCATTGTCCACGTCGGCGATCGCTGGGCTAGACGCGATGTCATTCGAGGCAAGATAGGACCACCGCACAGTCCCGTTCCTCCCATAGAAGCAATACAACTTATTGTCTCGCGATCCGATGAACACCTCGATATTACCATCTCCATCGACATCAGCGATGGCCGGGTTAGAGGGCACCTGATCTCCCGTGAGATACGACCATTTGATTCCCCCAGTCCTGCCATCCAAGCAATATACCAGGTGATCGAAACTGCCAACAACGATATCAGAAAACCCATCAAGATCTAGATCTGCAAGAGCGGGGGAAGAAAAGATAGCATCACCTGTCTGGCGTGTCCAGTACAGGTCCCCTGCCCGCGGCGTGCTCGCACCATCCAGCGGGTTCTTTCCCAGGCGCACTTCCTTCCCGTCGATGAATCGGTCGCCGTCGGTGTCCCTTTTCAACGGGTCCGTGTGGTACACGCGCACCTCGTCGCCGCTGGTGAGCCAATCGCCATCGTGATCCACCGCCGGGTCCAATACTTGCATGCAACCGGGTTTCGCCAGCGTACTCGATTCATTTCCCGCATCGGTCACGGTCATTGCCACGTCGAACCTGCCCGTGGCCAGATACACGTGCGTGGTATTCTCCGTCGTGGCATTCGCCAATCCATCGCCGAAACTCCATTGGAACATACACGGCTCATCGCCGCGGTCGCCCGTGAACGCGAACGCCACGCGGTCTCCAACCAGCACGACCGTCGCGTTTGCCGTGAAATTGGCCACGGGAATCCCACCCGATGCCAATAGAGAACCAGCGTTACGAGAGTCAAGACCGCCCGTGCGGGCGAGCAGCCCGATCAACGTGCCCGTCATCACGCACGATGCCAGCGCGAGCAAGACCAGCGGCGTTGCCGCTCGTTGCCACGACCAGCGGCTCCTCCGGCGGATGCGAACGTCACGTCCAGTGTCATGAGAACGCATGTTTATCACGATAACCACTTCACGAACATTTATAAACCACTTCCCACCAAAACTTGTCAAAGTTAGTGATCGGGGCGCCCGGATCCGGGAATACTTCATAAAAATTGAACGTAAATATCGTAAATATCGAGCTTGTTAATCTAGCTCTTTCAATCGCCGTGCTCGTAAGAGATTTTTTCGCGTTCTTTTTGTCTATAAGAAAAATAGATAT
>JAUQYW010000653.1 GCA_030587525.1 Candidatus Sigynarchaeota archaeon
TCAAAAACAAGGTCCCGGTGAATCCGGTAAAAAGTGGCACGATGGACGCCTGGATACCGTATGACAGGCTTCGTTTTATCACGTCCTTGCTAAACTTGAATCGCCATACGTCCTTGAACTTGAGGCCCATGCCTTTGATGATCTTGTTGAAAAAATGAGCGGATATGAAGAAAAACAAGATATCATTGACGTAACCCCCGATGGCACCGAATAATGCCATGGCGAGGATCTCTCCAAGAGCAGGATTGACCATTCCATACCAGCGACCCAGCAACACGAAACCAACGTTGAGCAATTGTCCAGTCACGGTTCCCTGGAGAAAGCCGATCAAGTTCGACTTGTCGAAATGCTGGAAACCATCGATGCAGCTGCGAAAAATTCCGAGCATGGACGGCCATTGTTTTTGCACGGTGAAGAGGAGCAACCAGACAAGATAGGAATAATTTCCGTAGGCGATCACGCTTAGCGTGAAATAGGAGAGTCCCGCAATCTGGATAAGACCACTAAACATTTGCCACCAAATGACGAAGGAAATATACTCGAGCATCTTTGCAGGATTCTTGACCCGATATTCTGACACGAACGCGTTGATGCCAAAATTGGTCGGGACATCAAAGCACAAGAAAACAACACCATATAAGCCGTTCGCGATGCCCGAATACCCGTTAATCTCCGGGTAGGGGTTAGTGAGTGGCGTGACGACGGCTATCATAAAGATGATGAGGGCGGCTTGGATAAGCTGGAGAACGACGTTCCATAATTCGCCGCCAAGCTGCCGGTGAAAGCCGATGCTTTCATAGCCCTTGAATTCGGGGAATTTCTTCTCCAGATCGAATTCTTCTTGCGAGATTGCTTGGTTGGCCTTATTCTCGCCTTTCTCTTCTGACGGTTTGTTTGAATCTCCAGGATTTCCTTCCATGATCGCGTCATTATTCAGCTTTGCTGCTACATGATTTATAGCTAGGTTTTACACGTGCTTGTGCCCGTGTTGATCTCTTTTTAGGCATCGAGTATTTAAAATACAATAAAGGACATGGGCGGTCCATATCACCACGACCGCTGTCCATGCATTCACAAGGGGAAAGGAATGACAACCATCGCTATCACGGGAATTCGCTCGCACGTGGCGCACGCATTGCTCCCCCGGTTGATGAGCGATCCAAAAATTACGCGCATCATTGGTATCGGACCTCACAAACCCGATGATCTCCCGGCAAGCAAGGTCGAGTTTCGCGAGATCGACATCCGGGACAAGTTAAAACTGGATGAGGCATTCGCTGGCGTTGATATCGTTATGCACTACGCATTCGTGGTCGATCCGAAGGGTTTCCCGGAAAAAGAGGTGCTCGACACGTGCATCAAGGGCTCGATGAACGTGTTCGAGGCAGCGGCAAGTCAAGGCGTGAAAAAAATCATTTATACAAGTTCCATAGCTGCCTACGGTAGCCCGCCTGCGAAGCCGGGCGTGCAAATGGATGAAACTTGCGAGTTGCGAGGCAAAACGACGTCATGGTTTTATTCGAGGGCGAAAGCAGCGGTCGAAGAATTTTTACACGGATTCATCGTCGCTCATCCAGGCATAATTACCACCGTAATACGCCCGTCCTTCATATGTGGATGCAAGGATTTTTACTACGTCGTGAAAGCGTTCGTCGATCCAGTCCTCCAGAAAAAGCCGTTCTTGTTCGTGAAGCCGGTTTCATATCCGCAAGCGATGATGCAATTAACCCACGAGGATGACTTGATCACGTTCATCCTCAAGGCTATGAACGAGGATCTTCCTGGACCGTTCAATATCGCCTCGGATGTCATCAATCTCGAAAACTTTTTAGCGGAGCGTGGAGTCTCTATACGATATATTCCCTGGGGTCTCATCACTCTCGTTCTCGCCATCGGCGGCCTTTTCTCGCAAGGCATGCGATACCAGCACCAGTATTATACCTTGTTCCGAAACCCTCCTTCCATGAACTGCGAGAAGATCAAGGCAACGGGATTCACGTTCAAATATCCTTCCACGCGGGATATCCTGGCCGAGGCAATAGAGCTAAAAACAC
The DNA here is from genome assembly GCA_030587525.1 of Candidatus Sigynarchaeota archaeon. Taxonomy (GTDB): domain Archaea; phylum Asgardarchaeota; class Lokiarchaeia; order Sigyniarchaeales; family Sigyniarchaeaceae; genus Sigyniarchaeum; species Sigyniarchaeum tengchongense. The sequence continues at coordinate 2,055 of JAUQYW010000653.1, forward strand.
GAGAAAAAGGGATATAATTCCGGTTCCTGGGAAAAAATCCAAGCGCGTCGTCGATGTCGAACGTCGTCGATCGAATTTTTTTAAGGTGTCGGGTTGAGATCGAACCACCAGCGCGAATCTGATTTTTATGCAAAAACGCGATAATAACCTATCTCTCAAGGAGAAATTGGCGTTCGGGGGAGGCCAGTTGCCGGGGGCTTTTTTTATGTCGTTCTTTGGACAAATTCAAATCTTTTACGTCTACTGGATGCGCCTGAATATCCTTTACGTGACCATCGGCCAAGTAATTTATATGATCTGGAACGTGGTTAACGATCCCATCTTTGGCATCTTGCAAGACCGCACACGAACGAAAAGCGGGCGCTACATACCGTGGATCAAGTGGTTTTCCCCCCTTTACACGGTTGCGTTCATTCTGCTGTTCCTCGTCCCCCCTGAATGGCGATTAACCGCGGGAGAGATTAACACGCAATTCTTGCTGTTTTTATGGTACATGTTCACGCTTTGCCTTTACGATACCTTTTTTACTATCGTGTACCTCGCTTACTCGGCATTATTGCCCCAGGTGAGCCATAACTTCAAAGAACGCACCGAGATGTCCATTTATGCTACGATATTCGGTGCCGTGGGCGGTGTCGTGTCCGAGATTTTTCCCCTTGCCTTCTTGACAAACCCGAACGCCGAAAAGATCGGGCAGTTCCAGATCTGCGTCGTGATCTTCGGCGTAATCTCGATGCTGGCTTGGATCTTCATGGTCAAATATGTGAAGGAACGCCACGAGTTAATCCCTGAAAAACACGAGTCGTTCCTGAAAAATATCAAGTATGTATTCAAGAACAAGGCGTGCCGTGTCTACATAATCTACGATGGCTTGACCGTGGGGATCAACGAGGCCCTGATGGGGCTCATCACGATCATCATAGCCTGGACATTCGGTTTCGAAAATCCCTACGCAGCGATGCCAACCGATATCGTCGGATTGATCCTGTTTTTTATCCCTGTTGTAATCGGAGGCGTCATCGGGGTCATATTGCAATTGTATGTCCCAAAGCGATGGGATTTGAAAACACTGCTCATCCTGGATTACGTTCTCATGGTTTGCGGCTTTTTCATTGCATTTTTCGGTGCATTACCCCCTCCCTTTCAGCGGTATAGCATCTATCTCTTGCCACAAGGCCCGTGGCTCACATCCATCGGCCTTGGCATCGGGCTCCCGGGCATTTTAGGTAGCTTGATTTACTTGATGCCGTTAAATGCCGACGTGGTCGATTATGACGAGATATTGACTGGTGCCCGCAGGGAAAGCGTTTACTCGGGCATCAATTGCATTTTTTCCAAGCCCATGTCATCAATCGTCGCGATCGTGGTTCCGGCGATTTTGCTCGCGTTCGGTTTGTTACCCGTCGATCCACTCGCCCCGCTCGAGGCATTCCAGATAGGGTCAGGTTTTCCAAGTGCTATCACGGGCGTAGCAGTTGCCAGCTTCTTATTTCCGGCGATCATGGCGTTGATCGGGTTCGTCTGCTTCTTGCCTTATCCCTTGGGGAAGAAAAAACTCGTCGAGATCCGGGCGGTGCTCGATGCGAAGCACGCCGGAGAGAAGGAAAAATACGATGAAAAAGCCCGTGGCGATCAATCGCCGGAAACGAGCCAATCCTCATCGAAATAAACGTGCTTGATGGATTTTCGATCCCACGTGTAGGTGGCATGGATCGTGCCATCACGGGCTTGCATGATCGAAGGATAGGTGAGTTTTAACCGGGGATCCTGCTCGATCCTCTTCACCACGGTCCAGCTCAAGCCCTTCCCGTCGTCGCACGCAGCGAGCCACATGCCGTGCACGCTCTTGCTCGAATTGTTGAAGATCAGCACGAGCCGGCCCGATTTCAGCTTCACCATACAAATACCCTCGTCGGGATTGAGCAAGCCGGTCTCCTCGGCGGGTGACCACGTCTCGCCGCGATCCGTGCTCACCGAGCGGAAGACCTTGCCGAACCGCCGGGTGCGGAGCAGGGCAAGGATGCTGCTATCGCTGAGCTCCGCGAGCGTCGGCTGGATGTTGCCCCAATTGACGAAGAATCGCGTGACGTCGGTGTATCGATCGTGATTCTTGATGGGCTGGCTGAAATGGAACGTCTCGCCGCGATTGTCAGAGATCGCCACGATGCCATGTGCGGGATACTCGTGGTACATCGGCAAGAGCATCCGCCCGTCCGCGAGCACAATCGGGACGTGGCGCACGTTGTACCCGAGCTCGTCCATGAGCACGCAGCGCTCGCCCCATGATGCCCCGTCGTCGTTCGAGGCCATGTAGAACACCTTGCAGCGATACCAGCCCCTGCCGAGTGCCTTTTCGCGCTCCTTGGTCGTCCAGATCGTGGCGTGGAACAAGAACAACTTGCCAGTCCCGGGATCTTTCCAGATCACGCCGTTGCCCTCTGGATATCTCGTGCTTTTCGACAAGAGAAATGGCTTCGACCACGCCCCTTCCTTGATGTTGTACTTTGCCCCGAAAATAGCCTGGTTATTTGCTTCCTCGTGCCATCCGGAGTACCACTGGGCCATGAGCGTGTTCTCGTCGAGCTGGGTGAGGTTGGATACATGGGAGAATGGACATCCTGGATAGGCCATCTTCTCGAAAATCAGCTGAGCTCTAAACATTCCGTCACGCAATAATACATCTTTCGCGCAATGATTCGATAATGATAGGAGATACCTTGTTCTGATTGAGGAAGGTTAAAAGATAATCGGGAGCTATGATTTCTTTTGGTACTAACTTGCTGGGAATTTTACAGATTCCCGCGTCCATCAATGCACGTATCGAATTATGGTTAGGCTCGAACTTTTGCGGCGCTTTTAACCGTTGAACTTGCTGGAGAGCATTTTGTTCATCTCCTAATTCATATAATATTAACGCCCTTACGAATATGCTGAATGGATTTCCATGATTATCCTTCACAGCGTAATCAGATGCTAATTTGGCTTTGTCAAGGTCACCCTTGAACAATTGATAAAGGGCAAGGTTATTGTATGCAATATAAAGATTATTTTTCCAGAATTCCTCCAGAGGAATTGTCGTGACATCAGCAGCATCTAGAACCGGCACGTTCTGGAACAATCCAATGACTTGTTCTACAATCGTGACATCAATTCCGCTTTTCGCTCGTCTGCATCAGCGGTCATTGTGGTGAACTTGTAGCCAGTAAACTCGACGCCATTCTGCCCCACCACATGCCAGGGATAGAACACCGGAAGATGCCTGGTGGTCAGTTTGATCGCCAGTGCAATG
>JAUQYW010000693.1 GCA_030587525.1 Candidatus Sigynarchaeota archaeon
GATGGAGCACGGTTCGCCTTTCGTTGCCACGGACTTCAAGCGATCTTCCCGCAGGGTCGTGATCACATCCGCAGCGACTTGATTACCGACATTTTCTGCATCGCGAATCTCGCGCTCCTCCTGGCCGAACCGGCAGTTGTACGGGTTGGTATTGCCCGATGCACCTTGCCCGAAAATGACGGGCGCCTTCCATTCGAGTTGCAATGCCTTCTCCAATACCTTCGCTGCGAAGTACGGCCAATCCGCTGAGATGAAATAATTCTCCCCGCCCAAGGCCACGCAATGGTTCGCGAGGCTGTAAAACACGGCACGGATGTTGCTGCCATCGAGATGACCCTCACCTTCGAGGAACGCCATCGCGAATAGCTCCTTGTCAACAACCTTGGCGGCCTCGTCGCCATAACGCCGGTTGTGCCCGGTATCCGTGGTGCCCACGTTGCAGAGGATCGTAGCTGGCTTGAGGTTTTGGAGGGCGCCGTACACGCCCGACGCGATGACCCTCTGGAGATAAGGAATGCCGTGTTCCAGGTACCAACCCTGGTCGATGTCGTTCTTTTTCTTGATAGGCTTATAGTAAAAGTCGAGCCCACCTTCGAGGCGCTGCGATGAATGCGTGTGTATCGCGGGGATGATGATGTTGTCCTTCTTCACGGCACCACGCGTGATTTCCTCGATAATGGCCTTAACGCCATCCGTGAATTGATAATTAACCCAGAGCAAGTCGCAGACAATCACGGCGACGTGCACGCCAGTGCCCGTGTCCTTGAACAGCATGCATCGCGCCCGCAAATCATCATGGATGCCGAGCGCGTGGAATTTCCGGTTCTCATACCCGCCGAGCGGCGTGCCGAGCGGGGGCGTTATGGTGACCTGGCTGAATCCGACTTCGAGCATGGTTGACGCTAGCAATTCGCCAGTATTCCTATTTATGTCTCGCGGGGAAGTAACTGGTATGGCACGCGTCACGAAACAATTGCATGAAGACTGGAATTTCAGCCTCGGGGACGTTTCGAATGCTCAAGAAACGACGTTCAACGACGATGAATGGCAGCTGGTGAATCTCCCCCATGACTGGAGCATCAAGGGAAAGTTCACGAAGGAATCCTTTGAATACATCGACATGCTCAAGAACATCGGGCATCGCATTGGATACCTGCCGCAGGGCATAGGCTGGTATCGGAAGAGGTTTCATGTACCCGATGGTGACAAGGAGAAGGTCACGTACATACAATTCGACGGCGTGTACCGGAACGCGACAGTGTGGCTCAACGGCCACCAGCTCGGGTTTCACCCTTACGGTTACACGTCGTTTTATTTCGATCTGACCCCCTTCTTAAAATTTGGCGAGACGAACGTGCTAGCTGTTCGCGTGGATAATTTCGGCATCAGCAGCCGCTGGTACACGGGTTCCGGCATCTATCGCAAGGTCACCATCAACACGATGGAAAAAATTCACGTCGCGCATTGGGGCACCTACGTCACCACGCCTGAGGTTTCAGCCGCGGCAGCGAAGGTCCGTGCAAGGACGAGGATAGCCAACGACTCCGGGATCAGTTGTAACGTCGATATAATGACCGAGATCCTCGACAAAGGTGCGGTGGTTGCTTCATCGAAGGAATCCCGGGCCTTGAGTCCCGGTGAGACCGAGATTGACCAGCTGATCGCGGTCAAGAAGCCAACCTTATGGTCAGTCGATAACCCGCACCTCTACACTGCCCGGGCGACGATCTCGTCTAACGGCGATGTGCTGGACGTGTACGACACGGTCTTTGGCATCCGGTCGTTCAAGTTCGATCCCGACAAGGGCTTTTTCCTCAACGGGCAAAGCCTGAAGATCAAGGGCGTCTGCCTCCATCATGATAACGGCTGCATCGGCGCCGTCGAGCACGAGAGAGCGGTGGCGCGCAAGCTCCGCATCTTGAAGGAAGTGGGATGCAATGCCATTCGCACGAGCCACAACCCGCCAAGCGTGGAGCTGCTCGATGCGTGCGACAAGGAAGGATTTCTTGTCATGGCGGAGGCCTTCGATGAATGGAAGGCAAGAAAGACGCCCTTCGGTTATTGGATACATTTTAACGAATGGTACGAGCGAGATATGACAGACTTCGTTCGCCGGGACCGAAATCACCCCAGCATCATTCTCTGGTCGGTCGGCAACGAGGTGCATGAACAGACAATCCCGGCGGGGACAGCGGTCTGCAAAGCGCTGGTCGATATCTTTCATGCTGAGGATCCGACGCGGCCGGTCACGAGTGGATCGAACCATCCGAGCGATGCCAACAAGTACGGGTATTCGGATCTACTTGACGTGGTCGGTTACAACTATTTCGGCGACCGCGTGATCCACATGGGCGATGATGGCTATGTTGTAGAATATGACGAAGAACACAAGAAATACCCGAAACGGTGCATGATTGGCTCCGAGAACGTGTCCAACTGGAGCACGCGCGGCGTGTACAGGTGGCCGGTCGGGTTTTCGGGCCAAGCCTGGAAGCTCGGCGACGATTTCATGTGCCCGGCGTACGATCTGATATCGGAAATCTCGTTGCTCGTGCTCAAGACGCGCCCGTACGTGAGCGGCATGTTCACGTGGGAAGGCTTCGATTACATCGGGGAGCCGACGCCATATGATTGGCCGTCGAGGAGCAGCAATTACGGCATCGTCGACCTGGCCGGGTTCCCGAAGGACACCTACTACATGTACCAATCGCAATGGACGAGTCCGGCGTGCAAGCCCATGGTGCACGTCCTGCCGCATTGGAACTGGGAAACGGGAATGACGGTGCCCGTGTGGGTGTATTCCAACTGCGAGTCTGCCGAGCTCGTCGTAAACGGGAAATCGCTGGGCACGAAAAAATTCGCCGAGGCGCAAGACGAGGGCTTGTTGCACCTTGAATGGGAGGTGCCCTACGAGCCGGGCGAGATCACGGCGATCGCGAAGCAAGGAACCAAGGCTATGGCTACCAAGACCGTCCGGACTTCAAAGGCACCTTGCAAGATCATGCTCAAAGCGGACTGGACGGAGATCGCTGCCGATGGCAATGACATCACGTACATCACGGCGAGCATCCACGACATCGACGGCAATTTCGTGCCGACGGCGCAAAACCTCGTCACCTTCACGGTCAAAGGGCCGGCAACCGTCATCGGCGTCGACAACGGCAACCCGATAAGCCACGAGCCGTTCTTCGAGGACCAGATTCACGCTTTCAATGGCTTGTGCCTGGCCGTTGTACAATCGGAGGATCACGCCGGAAGCATCACGGTCACTGCGTCGTCGTTGGGCTTGAAATCTGATGCAGTGACCATCAACGCCAAAAAATAAGATTAATTATCTTTTTTAAACATTGTAAAGGAAGCTCCCACCCCCCAAGCAAAAAAACTTGAGTTTTGCTTAAAAGAGGAGATTATTTACTCGCCTTGGGGAAGGTCGAGCAAATGAGGAGAAGAAATGAATGTCGTCGAGAATGGGGGTTCTCGACCATTTGGGAATAAGAAATATCAGACACTTGGCGGGTGGGAGCATATTTGATCACATCCATCGATCTCCACGCGAACCATCCAAAAACAATGGCTTAAACCTATCTCAAAAAAAACATAAGAAATACTATCGATCCACGCATACAGCAAGTGACACAGCAATGAAACCGCACGTGAAAGGGCTGGTTGCCGCGGCATTCTCGCCGCTCAAGGATGACGGGAGCTTGAATATAGGAATCGTACCGAAATACGCGGCATACTTGGCAAGTAAAGGAGTCGTTGGCGTGTTCGTTAACGGTTCCTCGGGCGAGGGGTTCTCCTTCACCACGGAGGAACGTATGAAAATCGCCGAGGCATGGGTAAAAGCCGCGGCGGCAACGAAATTGAAGGTCATCATCCATTGCAGCCACCACAGCATCGTGGAAGAGAAACAAATGGCTGCCCACGCGCAGAAGATCGGCGCGTTTGGCATCGGCACGATGGGACCGCTCTATTTCAAGCCCAAGAGCGCTGAACGCCTCGCCGAGTATTGCCGCCAAACCGCAGCTGCCGCGCCTGATCTGCCCTATTATTTCTACAACATTCCCCGCATGAGCGGGATCAACGTGTCAATGCTCGACTTCATCAAGCTCGCGAGCGAGACGATACCGAATTTCGCCGGCATCAAGTATTCCGATCCGGGCGATTTCCCGGGCCTTGCATGGTGCAAAAACTTCGATGGCGGGCGCTTCAACATCCTGCACGGCCAAGATGAATCCCTCCTCCCGGCGCTGTCGCTCGGCATCACGGCGGCCATTGGTTCCACCTACAACCTTGGCGCGCCCATCTACACACGGATCATCGACGCGTTCGAGAAGAAGGATCTCGACACGGCCCGGGAGTACCAGCTCTTATCGATCAACGTGGTCATGGTACTCTTCGGCACGGGCGAGTTTTTCTCCGCGTGCAAGGCCACGATGAAGTGGCTGGGGATCGATCTCGGCCCGGTTCGATCGCCGCTCAAGGATATTGATGCTAAGACATCGGCTGATTTGAAAAAAAAACTGGAAGCCCTTGGCTTTTTCAAGATTTGCGCATGACAGCGAAAACGAAGGAAATAATCTCTACTTCGCAGTTATTTTTCTTAACGGCATAACTGGTTTGCGAACGTCAGCGATCACGATTGCTCGATGATCGATAGTACATCTCGGGCGTCAGTCGCGATTTTACACGCCGTGCCCGTGCACACGCTGATCTGTTTTCCGGATATGCTTGTGACCTTCACGATCTTGTTGAATGCCGGTAACCGATGCAATTGCGTCAGCAATTGGCTGGTCGCGAGTGGTTCCGGCACGGTGATCGCGTGCAGGTGGCCAAGAAATCCCCACAGCACCATGACCATGAGCACGATGGACGATGGTCGGCTCACCAAGGCGGGGTAATGGGCCTTGAGACAGGTTTCGAGCATTTCCCCGTATCGCTGCCCGGGATCGAGGGCATCGAGCTTGAGGAGCGCCAGCAAGAACAGCGACGCTCCGGATGGGGTCACCGCGTCGTGCACGCGCGTGTCTGCGGAAAAAAGCGCCTCGTGGTTCTTGCCCGATTCCGCTAGGAACCCGTCGTCGTGCCAGAACTCTCCGGCCGCCCAGTCGATAACCTTCTTGGCCGCATCGAGGAACCGGGTTTCGCGCGTTGCCTCGTGTAAATCGATAAAGGCGTTTGCCAGTGCCGCGTGGTCTTCGAGGAACCCTCGAATCGTCTCCTTGCCGAAGATGCGGAGAATCTTGCCTTTATCGACCATCTGCTCCATGTAAGTGGAGCCGAGCCGCGCGGCAAGGAGGAGTGCGGCCTCATCATCGCAAGCAAGGGCATAGCGCGCGATCCCGCTGATCGCGAGCCCGTTCCAGCAGGTGATGATCTTCGTGTCAGTTGCCGGCGGGACGCGTTTCTCCCGGTATGCTTGCAATCGCGCTAGGTCATCTTCGAGTTTTTCCCGGTCGGATGCTGAAAGGCTGCTAGATTGCCGAGTATCCACGTTCAAGATGTTCTTTCCCTCGAAGTTCCCTTGTTTCGTGACGTTGTAGCGATTCTTGATGAGGTCGAAATGCTTCACGACACTCTTGATCTCGTCGAACGAGAACACGTAATATTTGCCTTCCTCGCCCTCGGAATCCGCGTCTTGAGCAGAGTAAAACCCGTTTGTCGTGTACAACCGTTTCGTGAGATATTTGTAGATCATGCTTGCCTTTTCCTTGAAAAATGCATCGTTCGTGAGAAGGTATGCTTGAGAAAATGCATCTAGCAGCAGCGCGTTGTCATACAGCATTTTCTCGAAATGCGGGACCAGCCATTTATCATCGATCGAATACCTGTGAAATCCCCCATCGACGTGGTCGAAGATGCCGCCATTTCCCATGCGCTTGAGAGTGCGCAAGGATTCAGGGATGTTCCTTTTCTGGTAGAAGTTGAAGATGATCTCCAGCGTGATCGGG
>JAUQYW010000694.1 GCA_030587525.1 Candidatus Sigynarchaeota archaeon
CCGAGGACATCCGCCTCGCACGCGCACGGGACACCTTCGTCGGCAAGCAACGAAAATGCAACGCATACCTCGCCCATGTACCGCGGATAGCAATCGATGGCCAGTGCCCCGAGATCTTTCGCGTGGATCAAGCTTTTCAAAGCGATGTAATTCCGAAAGGCCTGGTCCAAGGCAGCGTCGCTCGCGATCATCTTGAAACCTGGATTTTTCTCCTTGTATCGCCGAAGTTCTTGCTGCGACAAGGATGAATCGACACGGGCAACGCGCTCCTTAAGCTCGTCTATCGAAATGGCAATTATCGATGGACCGATGTATTTCTTGATACCGTACTCGTCAAAGGCAACCTCCATCATACCTTGCGTGCGCGCGCCGATGATGCCGACTCGCAAATGCTGGAGGTCCTCGATCACGGCCACCACTTTCCCTGGCAGGCTTTCATCATAGAGAACGTCCGTGGGAGAACGCACGTTGTTGTATATCCGCCTCAATCGGTCATAAATCCCGCCCGCCGACGTGTCCTTGGGTTGTTGCCCCGAAGCTTGATTAACCGCACGTTCCATCGATCCTCTCGCTCCCGCGTCGCTGCCGAGAACGAAAGAAGACGAGATCTTGCGTTTTCCCATCCGCTGATGGCAATTGCCCATATCCAGCTCCTTGAGCACCATGTCGAATTGCTGCGCCCCGCACAACGACCCGGCATCAATATCCCGGAAGGCCCAGTTGATGACGTGCACATCGTCGCCTATCCAAGAAAGCATTTCCAGGACCAAATTGTCATCGCTCCAGGTAGCCAACCTAATGATGGCCACTTTGATCGCGTTTTCCTTGAAATATTTTCCAGCCCTGCGCGCCGTCTCGATGTCGTTCACCATAACAGGGGACACGACCGTTCGGAAGCCAGCAGTCGCGAGAAAGTCCTTGGCCTCATCTAGGATCTTGCTAGCATTCGATGCACCAGCCTCGAACGGATTGTAAAAAACAACCAAGCCTGCTGTATCCACTCTGTCCTTTTTCACGCGCTAATCACCCCGAAAAACCCACGTGCTCGTGAACGTGCTCGCACGGCAATCCAAAACAAGCCCACATGTCCAGGGTCTCCAGGTCGATGACCATCGATGCAGCAGATATATTTTCAGGGTCATGATGGCAGATCGTTTCCATACCGCCGACGCTGTTGTTGGCAGAATGATCCTTGAGCAATTCAAAGAGCCAATCCCGGGTTATTGCCTTGGGCTGCAGCTGGTTCAACCGTGCTTTCACGGTTTCCCGCCGTGTCCGGCTCGTCTTGTTGATGCAGGTTCCGCGGAGGGCGCGGGGTGCTTTTTTCCCGAAGACCGCGGTCACCGGCAAATCGATTTTTGCCAGTTCTGGTGCCAGGTAATGATTGGTCGCGACCAGGTACCGCTCCTCCTTGCCCGGTTTCAGCTCGTGGAGCTCGGTGCTCGTGTATTCGAGCGAGGCGATATCCTTGTGCTTGTCAGCTATGGTGATGATGTTGCACGAACCCCGGGGTTTTTTCTTGAACATGTCGATGACCTCCTGGGTCGAGTTGCACGTCTCGAGCGCTTCCTGGATGATGACCGATGCGGAAAGGCCTGGTTTCCGGATACCCTCCGCGATGGGGAAGGCCTCGTTGGTGGCGATGAACACGCCCGCCTCGTTGTACCCGTTGAAGGTGCCGGGAAGCGGCGCCGCCGTGATGTCCATGGTTTTCAAGTATCCGGCAAGCTCGTTTTTCCGGACCCGCAAATATGGCATGACGAAAGTAGCGAAATCGAAATTCCTGGCGACTGTCACGTGGCCTGTGTCCATCGACGCGGGATCAGGCACGAGCACCGTGCACCCGCAAGCCAGTGGAACCTCGTAATCATTAATTCCCATAACGATCTCGGAACTGGAAAAGAACCACAAGTAATGCTCATCGATGTTGGCCCCGCGTGCGATGCCTTGGATGCGTTCACGCTGCCGAGATGCATGTTGCTTGTAAATTGGTTCTAGCTTCTTTTTCCCCATCGCACCCGCTATCCACAAGAACGCGGAAGGCGACATCCATCGCGGCTTCATCGACCAAACGAGCTCCATGGTCTTGAATGTCACGAGCCCGCGTTGCAAGAGATCCTTGAATGCCTTGCCTTGCTGCATCCCGATGTCGAACGGGGTTTCAGCGGAGAATCTATGAACGTCCATCGGTGTCCGATCGCCTCGCGTGGTAGCTCAACCATGAGCACGGCTCATTTATCTCGCGTGAGTGATTGTGTCTTTAAATGTTAAAATTCTTATATGCTAAAACCGATTATTGATTCATACCACATACCGCGCTTTGAGAAAACCGAAGAATTCACCTAAAAGCGCGTGAAAATAGAAGTTTCTACGAATAAATCAACGAAAATCAAGGTTACTAAATATAAATCAAGGGAGATGCAAAAATGTCTTCTGCAGATGTTTTATTCAAGTCCCGGGACACTGTAATCCTTCGAGAAATGTGCCCGGAAACGAAGAAGGAAATCATCTTTAAAATCACGAGACGGGACTACGAAGAGGCAGCGAGGCGCGGATTTCCAGCGACCTTCGAGAGCGAGGTCTATCAAGGCATGCACGGGTTGATCAAGCTCCAAATCGTCACGAATTCGTTGCTCCAAGTCGCAAGAAGGGAAGCAGTCCCCGTCGTGGCTGATCATAGCAAGGATAAATCCATCAGCATCGATATGACATCCAAGGTCCTCGCGGACTTGAATCTGTCCGAGAAGGAAATCACCGCGTATTTCATGATCAGCGGACGTGGACCGGTGGATGCCGGCGAAATCATGCTGCTGATCGACGAACCAAGGGATGTAGTTTTGGAAATCTCGAACAATCTCGTGAAAATGGGCCTTGCAAGGAAAATCGTCGGAGCCCAGGATTACTGGGAAGCGCTTCCACCATACGCGGCGCTGGTCAAACAACAAGAAATGTTCGCGGAGGAGGTCGCCCAGCTCAAGACCACCACGTTGAACGCACTTGATAACCGTTTCAGGCAATTCGAGCAGTCCACGGGGGGTATCAAGAAATTACGTGATTTCCAAGATTTCATCATCAAAACATCTTCGGATTTCACGAGCAAAATGGATGAATTTGTCCGGCGCAAGTCACAAATCACTCAATCGAGCCAAAAAGGAATTGACGAGCTAAAAGGCTTCCAATCCTTCATCAAGGGCCTCGGTTCCGAGCTGGGAAAGCAGATCGACCAGCAAGACGCCATGCTCCGGTCAAACACGGCATATTTCGAGGGGCTCAAGAATACGAATAATGCAAACCTGGATGGGATCAAGAAGATCATCAACGATATCCGGGGAAAGCGTGACAGCGTGGAAAAGGAACTGGAGGATCGCTTCAACAAGCTCGCGGGCACGGCGCAATCGCAATTAACGAGCCAATTTCAAGGTCTCGTAAGTCAATTCGCCACGCTCAACCAGACTCTCACAAAAGTTAATGAACGTGTCGCGCAAGCCGTAGATGCTATGCGCCTTGGCCCGAACACGATCCGCATACAAGCAATCGTGAAAAAAACCTTGGAAAACTCGTTTGCTGACATCCAGAATTCCGTGGTCAACATACAGCAAGCCTTCATCCAGAACTTCCACGACAACTTTAACCAGATCATCCGCGTGAACTTGTCAAATTTCTCGAGCACGATCCAGAGCCTGCTCATCGACGTGGTCGAACAAGTGGAAAAGATCCAGCAGACCAACGATGGTATCGTGAACTCCGTCAAGGGCACGATCGATGCCGTGTCGAAGAACATGAAGGACTCCTTCTCCAAGACGTCACAATCCTTCGAGCGCACCATCCAAGACTCGGAAGGCAAGATGGGCGCCGTGGCAACGCAACTGGAAGGCCTGATGCAATCTATCATCGGCGAGTTCGAGCGCGTGTTCTCTGACGTGCTCGGCGATTTCAGTAAGACTGCAAACGAGTCGAAGGTTCGTGCCGATTCGTTGTCCGGCGAGATCGACGTGGCCCTCAACACGATCCGCGATGTGTTCAAATCTGAGGTCGTGAAGGAACTCGAAAAGATCTTGAACGGCATGGGAGACCGGGTCGATGAAAGCCAGAAAGCCTTGCGAGATTTCTGGGAACGTGCCAAGAGTGAAGTCATGTACTCGTTGAAAGAGGTGTGGTTTGTCCGATCGCCAGAAGCGGTCATTTCTGCCATCAACGAATCCCTCCCCGAGGCGAAGATGCGCGTGCTCATCATCGCGCCGACGCTCGACGACATCGACATAAGGCCGATCCTCGATGCAAAGTCATCGATCAACATCCGCATCGCGTGCGCCATCGATGTTTCGAACGAGAAACACCTCGCCATCATGTCGGTCTTCGATGAGCATCCGAACATCAGTTACCGCCATTACCAGGGTGCGGTGACCATTTGGGGCGTGAACAGGGATTCTGAAAAGTGCGTTGTCTGCGTGGTCTCCAAGAGCAAGGAGGTTGCCGGCATCGGCACGGTCTTGCAAGAGGACATCAAGATCTTCAACCCGATCCTCGAAGAATGCTGGATGAATTCCAAGAAGGACATATTCGAAGGCATCAAGCCCAGGAAAATCGACACATCCAAGGTGGATCTCACATTCAAGCCGACGCACAAGACATATTATTCCACGCCGAAAGCGAGGCCCAAGACCGAGGCCCCGGCAGTCATACGGCCAAGATCCGAGGTGAGCGAATCGAGGAAAGCAGAACCGATCGCGAGGCCTTCTCCCCCCGCGAAGGTCACTCCCACCACCACGGCGGCGACCATGGAAGCGGTCATGAGCGCCGGCATTTCCGGGCTCTTCACGAGCCCCCCAGCTGACTTGAAAGTCCTCGTCGCGGAAGGTGTCAAGGAGCTCGAGCGTCTCGCCCGTATCCAGACGGGTAGCTCGCTCGGCGATAATGTCGAAGCGTTCCGGCAAGCCATCTTCAACAAGATGGGCTTCAACAGCACGCTTTTCGAGCTCGCCCGGGCAGTCCGGGACTTGAAAACGGTATCGGGTCCCCTCACCACGTCTCAGCAGCAGTCATACATCGAGCGTTTCAGGATGTGGGCTTCCAAGCTAGTCGCGTGAAAATTCAAGGTTCCATTTTCCTTTTTGATTTCTTATTTTTCACTCTTCTTTTTTTCCGGCCTTACTAAAGGTGAAGACTTGTTTCAGGTCAATTTCACGACATATAACCGTGAAAGAAAGAAAAATCAAGAAAAATGGAGAAAAAAAAAGGAGATTTTTAGAAGGATATCAACTTGCGCCGGATGTCCGCGATCTGGGTCTTGATCTTCTCCAATCCGCCTGCGAGCTTTTCCTGGTAACTCGTAAATTCTTCATTGGAGATTAACCCCTTGGCGTGCTTGGCCTCGAGGTCACGCAAGCTTCGTTCCGCCTTGTACCGCTTCTGTTCCAGGAGCACGAGCTGCTGGTAGAGATTCTCGTGGGTTTCTCCTGCTGCACCCTCAGCAGCTGGTGCTGCCGCGGGTTTCGGTGCCGTCGTCGGCCGGACCGCCTTGAGCGGGGCCACGGAAGGCTTCGGCAAAGCTTGGAGAGATGGCGGTGCCTTCACCACGGGTTTCGTTGGTGGTGTCGGGACCACGGGTGCAGGTTTCGCGACCGGTGCTGCGATGGGCGTTGGAGGCGCGATTGGCGGTGCTATTGCTGGTTTAGCGCCCGGCACGGCCGGCGCAACGGGCTTGACTGCAGGTGCCGCGGTTGGCACCGGTACGGCCATAGGCTTCGCAACCGGTGCTTGCGGAGGTGTTACCGCAGCCGGTGTCACGAAAGGCATCGCCGCGGGTTTGATCGTTTCCGTAGGCACGTAACCCTTCATACCTGCCTTCTTCAACGCCTTGGGCGCGACCGTTGGCATCTCAGCTCCTTCAAGTGGTGGAATTTCCCATTCCAGCTCAGGCGCTCCTTCCGGTGTCGGTGCGTAGCCTGGCGCTTTCGTTGCGAAGCGCGTGTCCTTCGTCGCGAGGAATCGGTACACGTTGATAATGCCCGCGTAATGGTTGTAGATGTTCTCCTCCCGCGACAAGACCTTCGGAGGTCGCAACTTGCTTGCATCCCTCGCGTTTGCCACGGACCGCCTGAGGTCCATGATCTTGCGGATCATTGGCGGGTACTTGAACCGTACCTGGTAGAGGATGAACACGACGGCCAACGCTATGATGCCCGCAATCAACGCATACACGAGCCACAACGGAACCTCTGGAGGCGCGAGCACGACGAGCGAAAACTCGGATTTGAAGACCTGGAATTGATATTGCTGCTGCAAGACTGGGTTCGTCACGTTGACCTTGACGAGCATCATGTACGCTCCCGGAGTAGTTGGCGCGGTTAGTAACACGTAGAACTCGCCCGTGTAATTGCCAGCGATGGTCTCGGCGATCATAACCACTTCCACACCAGTGAACTGGGGTGTAACCGACACCGTGACTTGGGAAAGGTCAAGGAACGGAAGGCCTGTAAACGTGTCGATGAGGCTCACCCGGAACTCGAATGATTCGCGCGGATTCGTCGCTAACGTCAAGTTCGTAGTAACGGTATTGTTGATGACGAGGCGTGTCTCGACGAGAATCTTTTGGATATTGACGACGAACGATGTCGTGCGGACCTCGTAACTGCTTCGCTGCGCCGTGATGGTGAAGATCTTCAGCTGGGCAAAGAATGTTTTCAAGTCTAACACCAGACCACTCGTGCCAGTGGTATAGGTGCCGGAGGAAGCGTTGTATGCCAGAAGAACCGTGACCATCGCGTTGTTTGTGTCATTCCCATAGCGGATTTCCACGGTCGAGCCAAGCACCGGTGCCAATGTGTCGGTCTCCAGGAACGCCACCGAGAAGTGGATGGTGTCCTTGAGGGTGATCGTCTCGCCACCCAGCTGTGTCTGCGTCATGCCGTTCACCAGCACGCTCACGGTCGTGTTGACCTTGTTGATATTCAAGCTGAACTTGAGCTGCTGGGTCTGATAATTCGCCAGCGATGCCGTGATGTAAAAGTCCTTGATACCAGACAAGAACATGCTGAGATCCAAGGGAAGGTCGTAGGTGAAGTAGTTGTCCAGCAACACCGGGGTCATCGTGATGGTCACCTGCGTGAGGGAAATATCGTTCAAGAACGTGATTGTTGCTTGGCCACCGATCTGCGACAGCGCCTCGTATCCGTTATAGAACCTCTCGTAATACACGTTGATCGATAGCGTGTTTTTCAAGAAGATCGACGTTGCAAGGAAGGTGACGAGGTTGGTTCCATTAATGGTCACTGACATGTTTGTCGGAATCGGCCTGACATCCACGAGCAAGCTGAAGGTATCGCCCTTGTAACCGCTGGCATCGCCGACCACCAGTATCTGGTGCGTGAAGCCCGCTGCCATGGCATAGATCGTGTTGTTGACCCTGATAGTAATGACATACGAGTGACTCGCCATAACATAAGAGCCTACGATGGTTTGCTGATTGACCACGGCCAAGATGCTCACGCCGGCCCCGGTCAAGTTGAATCCTTGCAAGTAACTCGTGAGGTTGACCACGAGCGCGATCTCGTCGCTATAAATGGCGGTGATCGTATTTCCAACACCGCTTCTCGTTAGCCGCGAACTATTGTAGGTGATGTTCAAGGCCGTCGGGATCGGGTTGTAAAACACGTTTATCCTCGCGAACAGCGAAATGTAATTCGCCTTGCTGGATGACAACTCGAAGATGTACTGGTTTCCTATGACCGCTCCGAGCACGCTTGAATCGAACACCCGCGAATAGTTGCCGGGACTGGATGCTCCCAGAGCAAACCCGTATGTACCCGT
>JAUQYW010000700.1 GCA_030587525.1 Candidatus Sigynarchaeota archaeon
ATCTTCCCGTACATGATGATCCGGGAGATTTCCGCGCCGAGACGCTCCATGCGCGCTGCGATTTTCGGATTTTCATCCAGCGGATATTTCTTGAGCGTTTCGATGTCCATGCCCGTGGTGAAATTCGACCCCGTGCCCATTAATACTATCACGCGTATCTTATCATCGATTTGTGCATCGATCAAAGCTTGCTTGAGCGATTCAAGCATTTCCGGGGTGAACGAATTCGCCCGGTCTGGCCGGTTCAAGCGGATCGTGCAGACGCGTCCCGTTTTTTCGGTGATGATGGTATTCTCGTCCATGGCAGCTTCATCTTCTTTATGCAATTGTTCCCTCGTCGGATTTTTGTATCTTCACAACAATAAGATCATCATGAGCGAAATCCCCCGCGATGAGGAATCATCGAGCAAAAAGGAATCGCTGTCCACGGTAATGAAGACGACTTCGACCAAGCGCGTGGTTACTGGCGGCGTTATCTACACGGTTGTAGATATTCTCGGATCTATTTTTTTCACGATATACACCATCGCGGTCGGGCGGATCTCAGAAAACGAAGCAGCGATCTTGACCGTCGTGAGCACGTTTCAGTACATGCTCAAGATATTCGCATTGCTCGGGTTCACCGGCGCCGGCGCGAAATTCATCGCGGAATACTTGGAGCGGGACAAGAAGGAGGCCCGGAAATACGGCATTTCCGCCTGTAAATACAATTTTCTCATCTTTGGCCTGCCGATAATCGGCGTTGCTGTCCTTCTTTTTAGTTCCAAGGCAAATGCAACTGCCAACGGCGAATCCACGGCCTTTCTTGTCTTGATTTTCCTTGTTGCCATCGATCGCTTGAAGAATAGTGCCGATACTTATCTGCTAGCGTACCAGAGATACGATCTCTACGCAATTGCATGGGGTGTCCCTTATGGAGCAATGTATCTCGCTGCCTTTGGACTCATGCAGGTCCCGGGCCTTGTTGTTGTCGGCCCATTGCTCGCGTGGACGATTGGGGAACTTGTGAATTTCATCTGGGCGATGTATTACGTCAAAAAAATCTCGGATTTCCCCGTGAGGGACCTCTTTGCTTGGCGGCACGAATTTAAACTCTTTAGAAAGATGTTTTCCTTCAATTTCTTGTATTCCTTGGCAAACTTGTGTTTTTCACTGCTCACGACGACATTGCTGATAACATTGGGTGACAGCCTCGGTATCTTGACTAATCGAGAAATTCAAGCCCTTGGCGTCGTCAGCACGTTCACGAACATCTTGATCAACGTGTTTGGTATCGTGGCAGGGATCCAGCCGGCCATCGCGCAAGCGTTCGCGTTAAAGAATAAGAAACTGATGGAAAATTACTTCCTGGCCTCCGTGAAATTCCCCATTATGATGAGCGTGGCGGTCATCACGTTTTTCTTGATATTCGGCGAGGAAGTGATAACTGCATTTTACACGATCAAACTCGTGGTTATTGGCTTGGTGATCCTGGCATTTCTCATCCCTTCTTACACGTTCGGTTCATTCGCTAGCCGGTATGATAACATATTGGCCGGCATCGGCCGGCCGGAAACAGCAATCATCCCCTGGTTCATTGGCATCGGGATAGCAATCACGGGCATCGTGTGCACCAAGAATTTCGTTCCCTTGAACGTGTATATAATTCCCGATACCATCGGTCCTGGTGGAGTAACTATCTTTGGCGTCACCTTGTCCTTTCTAGTTAGTCTGGGATCGACCGCTATAGGGCTCATGGTGCCGGGCATCTGGATCACGTGGATTTCCTTCAAGGTGCAAAACGTGAAAGTGCCGAAAGCCTATCTCACGAAACCAGTTTCCGCAGCGATAGTTGCAGCAATTGTCTTCATTATGATCAAAATGTTCTTGCCATTAAGGCAAATAATTGAAGACTTGCTCACGGCTGACGTAGGCGGCATCGTGTACACGATTATCATGATTTTTTCCGGCGTTTTCCTATACTTGACGTTGCTGGTATTCTTTGGCGGTTTCACACGCCAGGATGGCCGGTTCTGGCGGTCGGTAGTGGGTACTATCCCTGTCGCGCGCGCTTTATTAATCCCGATATTTGCATGGGGGAAGTTTTGCTTGAACCGGGTGCCATCCCGATTCCGAGCGGAGGAATACACGTGGATCATGAGCACGAAAAAGAGCGATATGGAAAAGGACATGGAGTTCACGATCAGCGACGATTTCGAGCAGCGATACCATAACAAGATCGAAAATGGTTCCCCTGTCGAATTTGTTGTCAAGCTCAACGGAATCAAGACACCTTTCTACCATGTGATTATTTGTCCCAAGGTTGACATGAAGCGAATCGAGAATGGAATCGTGTATGCAGAAAAGATTGAAGCGGATACTGAATTCGGGATTAAATTTGATCTCCCGCGGGAAATCTCTCCCGGACACCACGAGTTGTATCTTGACGTGGAAATGTATACACGGCAACAAGCCGATATCAACGCGGAAAACATGGGCCGCCGTGGCTGGTTCGAGAATGCATTCAACTTTGCATACAAATGGTTCGATGAAAAAATACGCTATATCACGATCGTGTAGATCCTCGATCCAATTTTAACATGTGATTATTATTAAAGCAACACTCGTCATTTCATCATGATCCTCTTTTCTTTCCTCGTCGAAAAAACAAACCGCCTTGTACCCAGCACGGACACGTGAATGAAGAATGATTCGATTCTATATTCGTTCCACGACTCAGTAATGGGCGCCATCTTGATGCAGCGCGGTATTTCATGAAAATTTTAAATAGTCCATTACCAAAGTCAATATGCGGAAGGAGACAATATTCTATTTTCAATGGAGAGGGCCTTGTCTTGCAAGGATTTTAATACTTTTTATGCAGCTACGCCACGATCCAAAATATGGTAGATATTGAAGCATATTTTTATCCCAGCACAAGATTAATAAAGTCCATCCTCAATACTTATATTATCGCTGTAAACGGAAAAAATATCGCGGGTGTTGTTTTAAAGCATGGCTGAAGGCTTTTTTGAAACCTTTTTACTCCAGATTGCCCGTACTATCAACGAAAAGTTCAACGCGGGCGCAATCCTGGAAGTTAAGCACCTACGGAAAGTTTTAGAAATTCCTAGTTCGAATCGGAGCAAGGTCATTTTCTTGTCCCGCGCGCTCCAAAAATTGAACGATCTCGGTTTTTTAGAATACATCGGCCGTAATAGTCCAAAGAAATTCAAGATTTCAAAGAAAATTCCCCTTGATGAGCTGCAGAAGAAAATTATTGGAAAATGAATGCTGCGGGGAAGAATAACGACCTATTTTTCGAAAAAAGAATAATAATAACAAGATCGATAGGTTTACAAGTACCATGAGAACCGGGACTTCTCGTAATCGAAAATCTTGAACCTGGAAAACATGACGACTTCCACATCGATAACGCCATCAATGAGCCGTATTTTCGAAAACAACTTGTCGAGCATGTAAAAGTTCTGCCCCTTGAAGCCCACGAGCAAGTCCAGGCTCGCGCTGTGCAAGCAATTCGCGATGAACTTCGTGAACGTTTTCTCCTCCTCGGGGCCGACGTTTTCCATGATCTCCCGGAACACGGAATCCTCTTTACCACATTCAACATCGAGCAAGACTATGCCGTCGATTCCTGGCTCCGATTCCATACCCTCGTGCTTGATGTTGTCCATGTCCGTGATGAAAAACACGGTCGTTTCCGTCACGCCCTTCAATGAGCGAAGTCGATTAATGATATAGCGGTTCAAGTTTTCAGGCTCGTCGCAATAGAGAAAGACCTGGATATCGTAATATTCAAACGTGATGCCCATCGCGACGGGTTCGATGCCATCGGCCTTGATCAACGCAGACTGGAGATTTTCCCAGAGGTCATCCAAATCTCTTTTGCTAACATTTAACGATACAACTGCCATGAGGCCCATATTTCATCAGCTCTTTGCCACGAAAATAATTAGGTGCGATATAATTATCAATGGATAAATGAGGAAGTATCTGGCTTTAATTATTTATCCCCATGAAAGGATAAAGCCTAAAGGTCGTGATTGTTAGCAACCTTATTCATGCCCATGGTTTCGACGCGACAGGTCAAAAAAATGAGCAAGACGCCCCTCAACATCCCGATTCTCGCTACAGCACACGATGCGATGCACGTGCAGCACAAGTACTGGTCAAGAAAACCGGTCAATGTCGTTCGTGCGCATGTCGAAGCTGCTACAAACCCGGGGGAGATTGTTTTGGATCCATTCTGTGGATCTGGAACGACGGTGTCTCAATCCGTGATCTTGGGGCAAAAGGTTATTGGAACCGATATTAATCCCGTCGCGACATTCATCACGCGCAACACGATAGAGCGGGTCGAGATCAGCGACGTGCTTGCCGTGTACGAGCGGATTATGGCCGCGGTTGAGACAAGGATCAACAATCTTTACAAAACCAGGTGCCCGACGTGTCTTTCCATCGACACCACGCAGACCATTTGCGTGCACTGGAAGGTCCACCATCCGATCAAGATCTGGTATACCTGCATGCACTGCAGCGGTGACGGTAAAAAACCGAAAAAACTCCGCAAGCTGCCCGATTCGGAAGACCTGGTGCTCCTTGATAATATCAAAAATGCCGAGATCCCATGCTGGTACCCGCGCAAGGACATCCCCCCGGGCATCGTGTTCAACCAGGCCCGCCGGGATGTTACCCGGTTTGACGAGTTGTTCACCAAGCGGAACCTGATCGGGCTGTCATTACTACGCGATGAAATATCGAAGCTGCCAGAGGACTCCCCGGAAAAAAAAGTCATGAAGCAGCTATTCTTGTTTTCCTTCACATCCATGGTGCACTTGTGCTCGAAAATGACCCCGATACGGCCGTCGCGCCCGTGGTCGAGTTTCTGGGCGACCAACTCCTACTGGCTCCCACGGAAATTCATGGAATCGAACGTGTGGGAAAAATTCGAGTCTGCCATCGTCGGGCCGCAAGGCTTGATCGCTTCCCGGCGGGATGCGAACCACAAGGTTCCCGCGGCCACGAGCATCGTGTCGTCATTCGACGAGTTGATCCGCACGCCTGCTCCCTGCGCGTGCATCTTGAACCATGATGCGACGAAGCTTGACGAGATCATCCCCGCCGATTCGGTGGATTACATCTTCACCGATCCCCCGTATGCCGGGTCCATCCCATATCTGGAACTCTCGACGCTCTGGGCGTCATGGCTTAATCTCGATGATCAGATGCCCTTTGATCTAGAGATTCTCGTCGATCCACAGCGGGGCAAGGATTTGGAATATTATCACCATGAACTCGGCGTTTTTTTCCAAAAGGCTATCCGTACATTGAAGCCGGGCAAGTATTTGACCTTTACCTATCACAACCTTGACATCAAGGTTCGCAAGGCCATTCTCGGTGCAGCGATCGATGCTGGTTTCGATCTGATATCAATCATCTACCAGCCCCCTCCAAGGACGAGCCCCGCTCATACATTGCGGCCGTTCAATTCTGCTGTTGGAGATTACATTGTCCACCTGCGAAAAAACGAGGAGCTCGGTCATCATACCGCGAGAAACGAGTCCCGTCACTTGAAAAAGGCTGAAATCGAAGGAGAAATATCGGACATACTTGCACGGATCTTGCTTGAGCGAGGCGAACCGGCGACGTTCACCCAGATCATCAACAATCTCGATGTCAAATTAGCCAATAAAGATTGGTATTTTGCCAGTGATGTTGATCCAAAAGTAGTCTTGAAAAAAAACGTCGGCACACGCTTTACAATGACCAAGGAACGAATCGGCAGCAAGGAAGGAATCAAGTGGTGGTTGGTTGATGCTTATCGGGATGCACTATTGCGAGAACTCAAGTTGCCCGCCATCGTGCCGTTGTCAGCAAAGATCGAGGCATTCATCGTGGATCATAAGACCGAGCTTATAAAAATGTCCGATGACGAGGTGTATCGCGTCGTCTACGAAAAATTTAATGGAATCATGTTACCCGATGCAAAACTCTTAGAAAGGCTTTTAAAAGCAAAAATGATTAAAAAAAATGCCGGCTAGTATAGGTCAATGAAGAAGCAGATCAAAACCACGATGTGGATTTGCCTCATCTATAGCGTGTTTTTCGTTTATGCCATGCTTTTACTTTTCAGTGAGCCCGTCCAGCAAGGGTTGTTGAATTTTATCGCAGTGTTTTCCACATCTATGAATCCTACAGAACTCGTTTGGATCTACGCGCTCATTTACCTGTTCATGGCGATCGGCAACAGCACCAACATTCCGATTGGAATTCCGGCAATCTATTTATTTTCTAAGAGTCTACCATCGGGTGATTTTTTATGGTTCTTCTTGCTTTCCTTTGCTTTCGTTGCTGGTTTCGGTGCAGCGACCGGTGAATTGGGAATGTATGTTATCGGCAGGGGCGCAGGAAAAGCGTTGAAAAACCACGAAGGCGTGAAACACTTGCAATTTTTCGTTCGATTAATAACAGCGCGACGTGCGCTGGCGCCGTTTCTTGTCTATCTTTTTGGATTGACGCCATTGCCGGACCAAATGATCATAATTCCCTTGGGCGTGGCGAAATACCCGGTAAAACGGGTCATACTCCCGTGTGCCCTCGGAAAGGGATCGTTTGCATTGATCATCGCCATCGGGGCAAGATTCCTCAATCAAGCAGGGCCCAGCGGCGTTACCATCCAATCTCTCATCGATGAGGCGCTCTTCCTGGCCATCGTGCTCACGGTGCTCGTCATATTCATCAATGTCAATTGGGAACCGATCTTCGAGAAGTATTCCCCCAAGGTGATGAAGGAAAGCGTGCAACCCGCCGGGAATCCAGCTGGCGTTGAAAAAACGCATTAAAAGGCCTGTTAAAGAGTCGGTTTCACTCCTTTTTGGCGGTGGCTTGCTTTTTAGCGGTGGCTTGCTTTTTGGTGTTGGCTAGATTTTTGGCGCTGTCTTGCTCTTTGGCGTCGTCTTGCTCTTTGGCGTCGGCTTGTTTTTTGGCGCCGTCTTGCTCTTTCGCGCCGTCTTGCTCTTTCGCGTCGTCTTGCTTTTTGGCGTCGTCTTGCTTTTTGGCGCCGTCTTGCTTTCTGGCGTCGGCTTGCTCTTTGGCGTCGTCTTGCTTTTTGGCGTCGTCTTGCTTTTTGGCGTCGTCTTGCTTTTTGGCGTCGGCTTGCTTTTTGGCGTCGTCTTGCTTTTTAATGCCCATGACCGATTTCATGTCATAGTTTTCGAGGTCGAAATCCAGCTGCCCGTGGCACACGGGGCAAATCTGGTTGGCGTTTTCCAGCCAATAGGCCAAGCAGACAAAGTGTCCAACGCGCTGACAATGCGGACAGATAAGAATTTGTCCCTTTTCTTGTTGCTTGTCGATTTTTTGGAAACAGACGACGCATGTTGCTTGATCCGGTTTTTCACCCATAGAAGGATCGTACACGGGAACGCGATCCTCCATGGAAAGTGGATTGCGTGCTCGCACCTTTTGCGCCACGAGTTCCTTGTACCGGTCAATGATGATCGCCTTTTCCTCATCATCGTCGATCATTTCCGCCCCCTTGTCGGCGGTCATGATGAGACAATACATTTCCTCTGGCAACTTACCCATGATGCGGTAGGTCAAAGCCATGTTCAGCCACAGCTCTGCATCATCCGCTTTCTGCTCGATGATCTTCTTATAGCACTCGATTTCGTTTGAGAAATCGTTGAGTTCCCGGTAACTCCTCGCGAGCTCGAACCACAAGCTCGAGTTTTCGGGCACTGCATCGATCGCCTCTTTCAAGTACCGGACGGCATCCTCGTATTCTCCGACCTCGTATGCCTCTCCCGCTTTCATCATCAAGACGTTCGCCTTGACTTGCTTTTGCAAGTCATCATCCAAAGGAGCCTTCTTCTCGGCCATTGATGTCATCCATCACGAGGTGTTTAGTTATTTTCTTATTCGCTGCCTATAAAATTCCACGATCCTGGCGGGAATATCAGCATCGCATACCTTCGCGAGCCCGGTCCAACCGGGCGCGCAGTTCACCTCGAGCACAACCCAATCCTG
This sequence comes from Candidatus Sigynarchaeota archaeon, assembly GCA_030587525.1. GTDB lineage: Archaea > Asgardarchaeota > Lokiarchaeia > Sigyniarchaeales > Sigyniarchaeaceae > Sigyniarchaeum > Sigyniarchaeum tengchongense. The sequence goes on from JAUQYW010000700.1 coordinate 8,029, forward strand.
GGTCTTCGCCGAGAACAAGAGATCCACGCCGGCGATATCTAGGTGGATTGCCCGTGCTGCCCTGCGGGCGAGCTCGCGCACCTCCTCGGGGGGGTCGTATGCTCGTGGCACTGCCCCTTGGTGCACGTTCGTCTTCCACGCGGTTTCCAGCGGGCTCTCGCGGATCATCGCCCCCGCGATCCCGCCTCCGATGACCACAACGCGCACGTCGAACGGGTGGCTTGCCGTGATGCCTGGCGGGCAAGCCCACGGGTGGAACTCTTGCACGTAGAACACGTGGCCATTGCGAAACATCTCGAGAAACACATTCTCCGCATATCCCTTGTCCTGGACGCGAAAAATGCCGATACCTTGGCTACCATACACTGGCTTGATCAAGACATCGCCACCGAGTTTTTCGAACGAGGCCAATGCGTGCTTCAAGTTCTCGGCCACGATAGTTGCCGGGGTCGAGATTCCCGCGGCATCGAGGGCAACCGAAGTCAAGCATTTGTTCATGGCCGTTTCCGTCGCCCGTGCGCCGTTCACCAGCACCTTCCCGCGCGCTTCGAGGGCATAGAGCGTGTCCATGCGGTAAAACGAGCGGGTCATGGTGGTAAACCCGATGCCCCGGACAACGAACCCGGGAATTGAGTCGATGCTGATACGATCGTGGTAAAATGTCGAATTTAGATTGATGCCAATAGCGATGTCTTCGGGCATCATCATGGCTGCTTTGATGTTGGCACGCTCGAACGCTCGCTGGAGCTGGATATTTTCCGAATTGTCGAGAGAACCGACAATGATCCCCGCTTCCAGGCCGGTACCATTCGCCATAAGGGATGAATAGATTTCAAGGAAAAAAAGGATTGGTAAAAAAGGATCACATGTTCAAGCCACCAGCCACTTCCAGGCTGATGCCCGTGATGTAATCCGAATCCTCAGACGCCAGGAATTTTACCGCGCGAGCAATATCTTCGGGCAGTCCCATCCGTGCAAGAGGAATTTCCGCGATGAACCGCTGGATTTGCTTTTCCGGCATCTTGTCCGTCATGGGCGTCTTGATGAATCCCGGCTGGATGCAGTTGGCGTTGATGTTGTACCGGCTCATTTCCTTGGCGATGGACTTGGTCATGGCGATCACGCCGGCCTTGGAAGCCGTGTAGTTTGTTTGGCCGACATTTCCAACCTTCGCCACGATCGAGGAAATGTTGATGATGCGCTTCTTCGGGTAGAATGAAGGCTCGAACTTGGCCTCTTCTGGCTTCGCACCCGGCGCGGGAGGCGTCGCAGGTTTCGGCGCCGCGGCTTCCGCCTTTGCCTTGGCCGTCGCTACCCAGCGCGCGCACACGGCCTTGCAAATAAACCAGATTGCTTTCAGGTTGATGTTGATGACGAGATCAAAATCCTTTTCCTCCATCTTCAGCATCATGGCATCCCTCGTGATGCCCGCGTTGTTCACGACAACGTCCACATCCCCGAATTCGAATGCCTTTTTGACCATATTTTCGACATCAGTTCCGTTAGAAACATCACATTTCACGGCGATGGCATCCTTTCCCAGCGCCTTGATTTGTTTCACCGCATCCGCCATCGTGGCATCATCGATATCGACGACCACGATGTTCAGATCCAGATCTTTCGCAATTTTCAGGGCGATGCCTAATCCTATGCCTCGACCTGAACCCGTGACAATCGCAACTTTTTTTGCCATGAGAGATCTCCGTTTTTGATCAATCAATCGAGTAAAAACGATAATATGATGATTGATTCTTATCTTTTTTTGGATTTAAAGTTTCAATGCGCTGCATCCACGCGGTGCGCTTCGGATTTTTTTGGGCGGACGAGCTCACATCCATTTTGAATCGGGAAGAAAAAGATGCGTGGCACGTTTACCGGAAAATATATGCGTATGCAAGAAAACTCAAGGCGATCTCGATCATTCCGTGCTGCAAATGAGCGTTTTCGTCCGCTTCATCTCGGGATGCTTTCGCAGGGCAATGATGAGCTTCGTGATCTCGGTGAAATTCGGGGCTTCGACCTTCGCAATGACATCTTGGTCGCCGTACACGATCCAGGCCTCCTTCACTATCTTTTGTTTCTTCACGAAGCTAACGATGTCGTCCGGCCCTCGCGTAGACGTCTGCATCAAGATATACGCGACGATGCTTTGTTGGACCATGGGTTCATGCACTTCGAGGATATGTATCATCTAGCATTTTATGATTTAAAAAACAGATCAGCCTACCGTTCGCGAGCGCTCCTAGATATCGCGGGCCAATACGGGATTATGCTAAAAAAATTCGGTTATTGAAAGATAGATTGCAAGTCGCGCGTGATCTTGCGCACCTTCGATGCTGGAAGGTTCCTAAAGTCCGTGCCGAAATTGTCAATTGGATCATTCTTGTGCAGCAAGCCAAGAATCAACAACAAGGCATTCTTCACGATGTCTTTTGGATCGACATTTTCCCCTTGAGCCTCGGCCTCGATCGCGGAACAAACCTCGACGATGAGCTTTCCCACCTTCTCGTAGTCGACGCCTTCCTTGTCGGCATAGAGGCCCATGATGGTGCTATAGATCTGCTCTTCGATGACTTTTTTAGCTATCATATGAGAATCGTCGTCCATGTATGTGATGCAAATTTTTTCTTATAAACTTGCATATTCCTATAAACTTTATTCGCATTTCGTGTGTAAGAAAATCAATGCAAGTCTTTAAAGCCATAGTTTGTTGTCAAAAATTTAATTTGCCATATCATCTCGATGATATGCCACAGAATCGTTGGCGATGCATTAATCCATAGGGAATTCAAAAATGGAGGTCAACCAGGTTTTTTTACCGACTCAAATCAAGATGTAAAACCGCGATGTTCCTGGCAAAAGGTTTTCTCGAAACCCCCGAGTTCGCCTCAACTACGCAATGTTTTTGGAAATCCATCGAGAAGCAATTTCACGGCACTGTACCGTGACACATTTCCCGAGAACCGTTCTTTAAACAAGCCCGTTTGCGAGAACAACGGTGATACGGACATTTGAAATGTTCGTGCGAGATCTGGGTCCCCCTCGTTCATAATGATGAAGGAAAAGTCATCTTGTTGCAGGATCTTGCGGCCAGTGTCGTTCACCGGGAAAAAATTGACGGTTAGCTGGCGCTCCGTGAAGGAGAGAAGATCGGTGAATTTCAGGCACATGTGCGTGCAGCTCGTTCCTTGAACCACGGATTCATAACACAAGGTTGACAGTTGAGCCGAGATCAAGTTCTCCAGCACGGAGTTCGCCTCTTCCTTGTCCGAGACGGACAACCGGAAGTGAGAAGCCATGTCCTCGTAAAACTTGGCACTGATGGGTACGCCTTGAACCGAGACCGCGGCAAAAAGCAAATTCATCTTCTTTTCCTTGGTATCTTGCGTGTCGAGCTGCAGTCCTGTTTCGACCTCGGCCATGAGCTGGTTGGTCGTCATGACTTCTTGGAACGTGTCATCGCACGTGCTCGTGAACTCGTCGTTCTTATCCTCCAATTTTTCCAGGAACTTAGCCTTGATCTTGACCTTGTCGAGAAATTTTTCGATGAATAACTCGAGCAGCTGGATCGCAAGGTCTTTGCGCAATTCACTCTCGGTATAATCCAAGCAGAAATGGAGGATAATCTCGTCTTTCTTGGCCAAGAAGGACTTCGTTTTCACGAGCATCACGTGATTTTCCAAGGCATCAGTTTTTTGCTCGTGCTGCAAGAATGGAACATGCCCGATCTCGTCCAATCGCCCGTCCCTGATATTTTGGGCAAAGCTGATCGCGTATTTCACCAGCGTCATGTACCGGCTGATCTCGATGGACGAATACCAGAGAATGTTGTCAGCTCGTTCTATTATTCCCATGGTAGGCATAGAATGGCACGATCGGATGTTTGTTCGGATTCAAGGCTCACACGTTCCAATCTTGAGCCCATCTTCAAGCGGAGCGGAGCATTGGGGCCATCCTTACAAGAACGTGCTGTAAGCCGGTATTCATTTAACGCGTTAAGAATACTCTAGAAAAGAGTTTTTGAGCAATTAAAAGTTGTTTTTGGGCACACGAAAGGCTCGATTTCGCGTCCGGGTGCTATTCATCCGGCGATTCCTCGTCATCATCATCATCCGGCGATTCCTCATCATCCGGCGATTCCTCATCTTCATCCGAGTCGTCGTCCGGCGTGTCCGAGAAGTTCAGTGTTATGGTATCCATGTCGAACGCGGGCTTGGAAGATGGTTTTTGCGGTTCTTTTGCAGTTTCATCCGGTTTTTGTTCCGGCGATCCTTCCGGAGCATACATTTGATCGATATCTGGGATTTGCTCGAATAAATCAAAGTTTTCAGGAAGGGCGCCCAACACATCTGCGAGCAACTCGAAATCCTTGAGATTTCCCCGGAACGGAATGTGCAAGTATTTTCCGAGCAAGGGTTCACACGCGATGCAGAATCCATCGATATCGTCACGTTTTCCCTGGTAACAGATCTCCAGCGTGTATTGAGTCTGGAATCCGGTCGGGAAAAAGGCGATCTTGAGCTGCGTGGGTTCCATCGATTCGATATGCGTGTACAGTATGGTAATTTCCGTGATGCGCGTGTTCGCCTTGATGAGCGATGAATTGATGATCGCGGAAAACTGGGCGGAAATCAACGAACGCACGATCTCGTCAGGTGATACCCCTTCTTGTCTAGGTACCTTGAAGAGCGAAACGAGTTCCTTGCCATACAACCTGTTCCGAACCGGAATCCCGGCGGTAGAAATTCCGATGTAATGGATGCGGGTGAGTGCGTAATCGGCTTCCTTTACCAGGAAATCCTCGTCAGATTCTTGCATATCATGAATGAGGCTGATGCCTTGGTCCACCTTGTCGGTTGCTCGATGCATTTTACGGGTGAAGTCGTCGAGTTTATCCAAGTATATTTTCTCTATGCGCTTGATTGGGAAGTTTTCCTCAATTTCCTTGGTGAAATTATCGATGATCTCCTGCTGGAATTGCGGGATGAGTTTCTCGTCCGAACCAGAGACCACGTACATCAAGTTCTTTTCGTTGATGACCCGCGTCTGCACCAGCGTCGTGTACTTCTTGCCACTAAATTCGTGTTTTATCTTGTGAAGCCGCCCGTCTTGAATATTCATGGCGAAGCTATTTGCATAATTCACCACTTGCAACATTTCTTCGAATCCTGGATTGCTGGTGAAAATTATGTCTTGATCAAGAATCACGCCATAGTTGACCAGGTGCATATCAACCGTCGTTGGCGTGTTGCTTTCACCAAACTCGGGGGGCGCGGGTGGCTTCTCTTCCATGCGATTATCCCTTGTTCCTTGCGTTAGATCTTGCCCGCGATGATACAAATATGCTTCGCTTTGCTCACAAAAAACGATTGCCGCGTTGTTTCTGGGTTGATAAGAAGTGAAAAAAACATGGCTGGGAAGAAAAATTGGTAAAAATCGTTAAAATCAACAGACCTTGATCATCCAGCCATAAGGATCTTTGGTTTGCCCATATTGAATCCCGACGAGTGCATCGTACAGCTTTTGCGTGACCTTGCCAACTTTCCCGCCGTTGATGACCATACACCTGTCCTTGTAACAAAGCTCGCCGACTGGTGTCACGACGGCAGCAGTGCCCGAGCCGAACGCCTCGTTCAAGGTTCCATTTTCGGATGCCGTGATGACTTCGTCGATCTTGATGAGTCGTTCCTCGACTTTCATGCCCCAATCTCTTGCCATGGAAAGCACCGAATCGCGGGTGACACCTGGCAAAATGCTTCCCGTGAGAGGTGGGGTGACAATCTTCCCGTCGATGACGAAGAACATATTCATCGTCCCCACTTCCTCGATGTATTTCTTTTCAGCAGCGTCCAGCCAAAGCACTTGGGTGTATCCTTTATCATGAGCTTTCTTTCCAGCGAGTAACGATGCGGCATAATTACCCCCTGCCTTGGTGAAGCCAACGCCACCTGGCGCGGCACGCACGTACTGTTCTTCCACGAGAATCTTGACCGGACTAAAGCCGGACGCGTAATACGCCCCGACGGGGGACAAGATGATGTACAACAGGTAATCCGACGAGGGTTGGACCCCGAGCTTTGCTTGCGTTCCGATGTACGTGGGCCGGATATATAGAGATGTCATGGGCGCATGAGGGACCCATTCCTTCTCGATTTTCACGAGCTCCTTCAAGGAATTCAAGACGAACTCCTTGTCGAACGGTGGCATGACCAAGCGCTCGCCCGAGGTCGTCATGCGTTCCAAGTTCTTCATTGGCCGGAACAAGTAAATCTCCCCGTTTTTCCACCGGTACGCTTTCAGGCCCTCGAACACCTCTTGGCTGTAATGGAAGACGATGGCGGCGGGGTCGAGCGTGAGTGGCCCATAGGGCTGGATCTTCGGCTCGTACCACCCCTTGTCCTTCTCTTTTGCCTTGGATTCCGAATATTTCATGATGAACATGTGATCCGTGAAGAGTTTCCCGAATTCCAGGGTCGATTCATCCTTTGGAAGCTTTCCAAGCTTGTCTTTTGGCTTCAATTCCGTGATTAGCTTCATGAGTATCAACGCACATTGCTTATTTCGTTAAAGATATTGGCAAAAATTTTCGGTCTAACTTAAAACTACTAGGTACCGCAGTAACTTACCAACGAAAAACCTCAAATAATGTTCCCGCCGTTAATACGGTATGAAACAGCTGTCCACGAAACTATCGGGAGTGCCAAAATCGGGGATTCGGAAGTTATTCGACTTAGTCGGCCAACGGAAGGACATCATCAGCCTTGGCATTGGCCAACCCGATTTCAAGTCCCCGCAGCCGGTGGTCGATGCTACGATCGCCGCGATCAAGGAGGGCAAAGGATCCATCTATGCCCCAACCATGGGGGTACCGGGATTGAAAAAAATTATCGCGGAGAAGCTGAAAAAAGAGAATAACATCGAAGCGGATCCTGAAAAGAATGTCATGGTAACGAATGGCGGGAGCGGCTCCATCGCCCTTGCTTTCGCGGCGTTGTTCAATCCCGGGGACGAGCTCTTGCTGTTTTCGCCGAATTTCTTATCATACTATTACGTAGCGCGGTACTTCGACGCGAAGGTCGTCGAAGCGCCGAGGAGGCCGGATTTCGGCCCGAACATCGACACGCTCAAGAAACTCGTGACCCCGAAAACCAAGGCCATTCTCATCAATTCCCCCAACAATCCAACGGGATACACGTACACGCGGCAAGAGATAGAAGCCGTTGCCGCGCTTTGCATCGAGAAGGATTTATACTTGATTAGTGATGAGGTGTACGAGAAGATTCTCTATGATGGAAACAAACACGTGAGCCCCGCGTCGTTGAATGGCATGGCCGACCGTGTAATCACGCTGAACGCTGCGTCAAAAACCCTCTCGTTAACGGGCTTCCGGATCGGGTACTTATCAGCGCCCGAAGCCATGCTCCCGCTCATGGAAAATTATATACAGTACACCGCAGCAGGTGCCAATCATCCTTGTCAATATGGCGTCATGGCCGGGCTGGAGCACGTGCTCAAGAATCCGGATTATTTAGATCTAGTTATAAAAGCTTACCAGAAAAAGCGTGATACGTGTTTCAAGCGCTTGAACGGTATGGGCTTGTCATGCCCGAAGCCCGGCGGCGCGTTCTACATC
>JAUQYW010000701.1 GCA_030587525.1 Candidatus Sigynarchaeota archaeon
GAATTTATGATCTTCCCCCTCGGTGCCAAGAGTTTCCCTGAGTGCGTGCAGATGGTCGCTGAAACCTACCAGGTCTTGAAAGGGCTCCTCGAGACGAAGTACGGCAAATCCGCGATCAACGTGGGAGACGAGGGTGGCTTCGCCCCTGGTCTTAAGACCACGCGGGAGGCTCTCGACATTATGGTTGAGGCGATCAAGAAAGCCGGCTACGAGGGAAAGCTATTCCTCGGTCTCGATTCCGCGGCGAGTGAATTCTTCAAGGATGAGGACAAGAAGTATCACGTCGACGGTATAGCCAAGGATTCGGACGAGATGGTGGATTATTATCTGGGCCTTCTCAAGGACTACCCGATAAAGTCATTCGAGGACCCGTTCAGGGAGGGCGATTTCGATAGCTTCACCAAGCTAACTGCCAAGGTTCCGGCCGGGGTGAACATCGTGACCGATGATCTCACGGTCACGAACGTGAAAATCCTCCAGGAAGCGATCAACAAGAAAGCCGGCAACACGCTGCTCATGAAGGTGAACCAAATAGGAACAATCACCGAGAGCATCGATGCCGCGAAACTGGCATTCAAGAACAACTGGGGCGTTATGGTATCGCACCGGTCCGGCGAGACCGAGGACAGCACTATCGCCGACATCGCCGTCGGTTTCTGCTCCGGCATCATCAAGACCGGCGCGCCGTGCCGCTCGGATCGCAACGCGAAATACAACCAGCTCCTCCGCATCACCGAGGAGCTCGGCGCCGCCGCGGAATACCCGACGGACTTCAAGTCTTGCAAGAAGTACCAGTGATCGTGGCAGGCATGATCCGATAGATGTCCACTTCGATTTCTTTTCTTTTTTTCTCGTGAAACTTGTAGAGCCGGGGTAAGATCATCCTGGTCTCGTGCAATTCATCGAGTTTCCATCCTTTCGATGCAATGGCCTTCTTCAGGAACGCCCGGTTGGCCTCGCTCTTCAAGTGGAACGAGTAAATGATCCTCACCCCGCGCAGGCCCATCGCCGCGTTCAGGAACCGCACGTCGGCGCCCTTTTCCTGCACGCCGAAAGGAGGATTCATGAGCACCGTCGCGCCCGCGCCGGCACTTCCAAGATGCAAGGGCTGGACGAGCACGTCCCCGAGCACGATATCGAAGCGATTGTCGAGCTCGAATGCACGAGCGTTTTCCTTTGCAAGGAGCACGGCATCCAGATCGATTTCAATGCCCACTGCTCGCGATGCGCCCATGCACAAGGCGCTGATGGCGAGCCGCCCTGTCCCCGTGCCCAGATCCACGACAAGCGTGTTGTACAAGTCGTCGTGAATGAAGCCCGCGAGAAAGACCATCTCGACGGCCGCGATGGCATCGGTTGGGTACTGTTCGAGCTGCACCTTGGCCCTCGCCGGGTCAAACGTCTTCATGTTCTCGATGATGGAGATGAGCTGGCGCTTGTTCATACAAGGTCGACCGGGACCAGGATATTTTTCTCAAGGTGCCAATTTAAAAAATGCGTTTACCTTAATTTAAACAGACTAGAGCAAGCAAGGATAGCATGTGTTCGTGTTTACGAGGCGCGAATCGTCGTGACCATGCTGGCTCGACAACAGCGAATAGCCAACTCATTCAAGGAGTACAAACATCATGAGCCAGAACTCATCAACGCCGAAACCAGACTTGGTTGCAATCGGCGATCTCCTCGGCGTGGTCGAGGAATTCATTCCCGGATCCGGCACGTACGAGTCCAACGGGAAAATTTATTCGTCGTACGTGGGTTACAAGCGTATTAACCGCCAACGACTCGAAGTATCGGTTGATCCGATCAAGAAAAAAGAAATCATTACCCCGCAGGTCGGCGATACCGTGATTTGCGAGGTCGTGATCACGCGAAAACAATCGGCCATGTGCCACATCTTCAAGATCAAGAGCCATTTCCTGTTTGACACGTACACCGGCATGATTCACGTCTCGAACATGTCGCAATCCTACATGAACAACGTCGACGACGGGTTCAAGCCGACCGACATTGTTCGTGCCAAGGTGATCTCGAAAAATTTCACCGAGTACGAGCTTACCACCAAGTATCCCGAACTCGGCGTCATCTACGCGGAATGCGCCAATTGCGGGACCGTTCTCCAGCGCGAGGGCAACCAGCTCAATTGCCCGCTATGCGGGTATCCGAACCCGAGGAAGATTGCGAAGGATTATGGCCACGTGATCGAACGCATCGATAACCTCCATTGAGCCGTTAAAAATTCACGACATCGCGGCGAGTTCCATGGCATTGCTTTCCCGGAAAAAACTATACCTTGATTTTTCCACTTCTCCAGAAATCCTCACGAGAATAGAGCAGATCAAGAAGAAAGTCAGGTGCACCATGCTCATCAAGATGACCCCGAGCAAGAAGTTGGAGATCGAAATACGGGGATCGAAAATCGCCATCCAGGAAGCCATTGCGAAAATAAAGGAGATCCTCGGGTCGTGACTCGCGCCCACGTATTTAATACAAGGTTCAAAAAGGCCAAGTTACTATTTTACTCACTACTTATCATGGGATAATTCTCATGTCTGACGAAAATAGCGGCGCGCCGGCACCTGAAAGCGCCGGCGTCCTCAAGGAACTGCCTGCCCCGAAGCCTAAAACGAAGGAGGAACTGGAGCTGGAAGCCGAGCAGAAAGCGCGAATACGGAAAGAAATTTACTTGCGAATCGTCGGCAAAGTCACCGAAACCGAAGCAAATTTCATCATCGTGAACGAGTCGCATGGCTTCTGCAATGCATTGAAGAAGTATCTCTTGAAAAACGAGCACGTGTTGTTTGCTTCCTACAAGAAAGAATTCGGCGTCGACCCTTCCTTATACGTCAACACGGACGGAAAAATCACGGCCCTCGATGCATTGGTGGACGCGAGCGATAAAATGCACGTGGACTTGAAAGAATTGAATGCTATTGTCGTTGACGCCTTGAAAAAGGCGAAATAAGCTCATTTTTCCGGTACCATTTCCTCGTTTATCCATCACACCATCGATGGTCTTATCCTATGGATTACTTGAAAAAGGGGGTTCATTCCATCCAGGACGCTATGCACTCGCCCGCGTATCACAAGCTGGGAGATGCCATCGTCAATCTCGTGTATTGCATAGCAAAGGCCAAGATCGCGATGGAACTTGAAGGACGGCTGGATATCACGGGCAGTCTCGATCGATTCCGTTCGCGTAGTGGTAGCACACAGGTCAGCCAGGTGCCTGGTGTTGGCGCTGGTCTTGCCTCCGACGACCAGCATGAGGTCCACCTGCCTGGCCAGTGCAAGCGCTGCTTGCTGGCGCTCTCTTATGTCGTGACAGACCGTATCGATAATGTGCACTTCGGCGTCTTTGACCAGTGCCAGGCCGACCAGCTTCTTCGCAAACTCGGTGAAACGGTCG
>JAUQYW010000759.1 GCA_030587525.1 Candidatus Sigynarchaeota archaeon
ATTGGCGGCAATATCTATGGGGATACTACCGGCTGGTCGAACACGTCGATAGAATCGTCGGGACCATCTTGAACGCGCTGAACAGCAGCCAACATGCGCGGAACACCATTGTCGTGTTCACGGCCGATCACGGCGAGGGCATGGCCGAGCACGGGTGGAATCAAAAGCAGGCGTTCTACGATGCGGTTGCCCGTGTTCCGTTCATCATCTCGCACCCGGGGTCGAGCATCAAGGGAAAAAGCAACCGCGGCCTCCTGGTCAATAGCGGGGTCGACGTGATCCCGACGCTTGCCGATCTTGCCAGCGTTCCCCTCGACAATCAAAAATACAAGTTCCCAGGAAAATCGATCAAGGATGCGGTGTTTGAAATTGATTCGGCTCCCCCGGAGCATCATGTCGTATCCGAGAGCGAGTTTGGCGGGTTCGCGACGAATAAATGGACCCACGAGGATCGTGCGTATGGCCGCATGGTCCGCACGCCCCGGTTCAAATATATGGCCTACTCAAGGGGACGGGTCCGGGAATTCCTGGTGGACATGGAAGCGGATCCCGGCGAAATGATTAACTTGGCCTTGGACTCGAGGTATACGAGCGAATTGCGGCGCCATCGGCAGCTCCTCAAGGAATGGTGCATCAAGACTGGCGATGATTTCCCCGTAATTTCGGAATAGAATGGCAGAACCCGCAGGCGTGGAAACGTGCAGATCAAGGCGATCAAGTTCAGACGTTATGAAAGAAAGGACGAATTTTGTGATCATGGCGGTCTAGCCATCGTGCCTGAAGAAGATGCCCTTGAATGCGCCGGAGAGGAGGGGTGCATCCTGGACGCGGGCGCGAACCGATGACAAAATAAAGATTCCCGAACCACTATATAAGCTGCGTCTTCACTCTTCTTTTAGTGGAAATCGCGGCCGATTTCGTGAAAAATGCGATGCTGCAAAGCGGCTGGATCCACATAAATATGGGTCATCCACGGCATCAATAATACCTTGGTATTTCAAACACTACTTCCATCAAAGGGTGATAACGATTTGATGGATGCCAGATCTTGGCATTGACTCGTGGAATGAACGACCTAAAGAAGGGACCGAAAATGAATAATTGCCGAAAAACCCGGTGAACGTGATGGCACCATTGGCATCCGTGGTCGACGTGCCTTGCGCGTGCCACTCGTGATTGATGAGATTTGACAGGCCGGTGTATGCCAACTTCGGTTCCCAATTTGCCTTGACTAGAGGTGCCCCTTCCATCCACGTCGCGCCTTCCCAGAGCTCCCAGTAGATGATCGCCTCGACGGACGGGTGCGCGAAGGCAGTTTTA
>JAUQYW010000772.1 GCA_030587525.1 Candidatus Sigynarchaeota archaeon
CCTGATCAATTCCGTAGCCATGTTGCAAAAATCGAAATCGGCTGCTGGATACATACGCGATGCCATGAAATAATCTAGCAGCGCGTCCTTCGAAAGGATCCACGGGAATTCCTTCCCATCTTTGGTTATGAACTTGATCGTGATCTGCTCGAAGGAAGTGGTCTTGAAGCTGTTACTCCACGCCCTCGGGATAACGAGATCGATCGCGAACCCCTCGTATTTGAAGACGGGATCGCTGCCAGCCACATCTTTCAATCCTTTAACCATATCGACGCCAGCTGCTATGCTCGATCCGACCTTGAAACTACGGGAAATTATGGCCATGTCGGAGATCCTCGCCGTGCTCGTGCTGCCTAACGCTGGAATTATAGCGTTCTCGAACTTGATTTCTTCCAAGGTGTTACCTGAATAGAATTTCTTAACCGAAAACAAGCTCTCTGAATACATGTCAAGAGATTGGACCGGTAGGGAAAAATCACCGTTCATGTCCGCAACACAGCTGCCATAATACAAGCCGCTCATGGCTACATCGACTTGCGCCCCGCGGCGACCAATGCCCAGGCCATCCACGACGGTACCATCGATGGTATCGCCATATGAATGAACGACTGTTGTAGGGACAGTAATTTGCACGTCACGATTCACATCGAGCGCGATCGTGTCTATACCGCTGACCACGCCTGTCCACGACGTGCATCGTGCTGACAAACGTGCACTGGCGATCGTGGGATTCTCGGCCCAGAAAGGCTCGAGCGAGAAGATATAGTCCGAGCTTGCCACACCGTGCAACTTGATGACCCGCTGCCACAAGACTTGAGACCCCGAAACGTCGGTAAGAGTGAGCGTGACAGGTCCTAAAGCACCTTGGCATGTAGAAGCTACGTCATATGGCGCCCGCACCGAGACATCATAGTGCAACACGGGCTCAGTACTTTCGATGAACGCATCAACGCCTTTAATTGGTACGAAGCCCAATGTTGTACCGGCCCCGCCATTACATATATACACGCTCCGAATGTCGCTGCCCGTGAGGGTCGCGTCGCTATACTCAGCTTGGGCTTCTGCTTTGATTTCGCAAATGAAGCTCGT
>JAUQYW010000803.1 GCA_030587525.1 Candidatus Sigynarchaeota archaeon
CTTGGCGAGGTCGTCCACAGTCACCCGACTATCTCCGAGATGGTGCTGGAAACCGTCGAGGACGTGCATGGCATGGCCATCCACAAGGTTGGCAGGAGAAAGTAGTAGTATTATTTTTCAATTTCTATTTTTTAATCCCGTTCGTGCGTTTTGCTTGCCAGATTAATAAAGTCCTCCGAAAAGTGCGAGAAACACGATCATGAACCCACCGCACACGAGCGGGTTGAGGATGTTGTCCATGATCCTCTTGGAGAAGGTGTCGATCAGCATGAACACGATCGAGGTGCCCAGCGCCAGGATCACAAGCAGCACGACATCGATCGGAAGGCCCGGAATGATGATATTCCCTAGAATGACCATAAAAAACGAGGTGACTCCCCCGGCTATCAACCCTTCCCACGATTTCTTCGGATTGAGCCTCAACTTGTGAGTCCCGAAACGCTTGCCGACCAGTGAGGCCATGGCATCGCTCACGCTCTCGACGAGTGCCACGGAGACAAAGATCGGATAAGGCCCGAACAAAAATGGCATCAAGCACAAGACAACCGGAATGGACGAGATGAATGCTTGGGCTTCGGATGGCTTGAGGCTGCTACCAAACCACTTGTGTGCCCATTCAGGCGTCAGATGGAACCATCTATTTCCATTGATCAACCGGAACGTCTCGGCGAGCATGAACATGGCAACAAAAGCATAACCAACAGTCACGATGAAGAAGTATGCGAAACCCCGGGCCGTGAGACCTGATGGAAAGAAAGATTGCAATAGAAGAGACATGTAATGAAAGAGAAGGACCACGGCAACTGGAATCACGTGCAGTAACTTTCGCAAATTATCTCTTTTATTGCTATATTCGAAGTTTTTTGATTTTTCGATGAACTCCTTGTAGCCCCTCGTGATCTTGAGCGATGGATCGCGCCGAGAACGGACTACTTCCCTTGTTACATAAAAGGCCAAGACGGCGTAGAAACCATACAAGATCACGTCGGAGAGCAAGAAAAAGAGATTTTGCCAATATTGTTCTAATCCCGTGATTAAATACATGGCGGGATACGTGAACGCGCAAAAAAAATCGATGAATGCCATGATGAAGTCATTGACCGAGCAATCCCGCAGATCTTTTATCTTGTAATGCTGGATCGCAATGATCGAACCTAAAATGCCGAATACAAAGTACATTCCGGACACGGGAAGATAGAACATGATGATCAAAAGACCCTATTTTTCAGCTATCAAAGAAAGAATCGTCAATCTTGCTTGATCCGCACCAAATTTAATTGTACCGAGAGTCCCCACCTAATTATTAAAAAAAAACTAAGAGCTTAATAAAAATTGGCAAGAATATGAGTGCGCGGTCCATTGGAAAAGTGATCACGATGGTCGAGAAGAAACAGCCAAAAGGCGAAAAAGAAAAGGATGTCGGGGAAATGATCGATGAAATTCTCGATTATATGAAAATCATCAAGCGGAAGCTCGTTGGCGACGATTTCTCGACACTCGCCGCGAAAGTTTACGAAATTTCCACATTTTCCCCCGAAAAGTGCCCAGAATGCGGTAGTATGCGCCAGAAATTTTTCATGCTGATGCAGCCTGGCGACAATCTCTTTGAAAGCGTTGGCCCAGAAAAAACCATCGCGAATTATAAGATCTTTTGCCTGGAATGCACGAAAAAAATAAACGTGTTGCAGCCATCTTCGAAAGATGTGAAAAAGAAAGATGCAAAACCTTGATTCATTCGAGACTTTTTCGCGAAAGCACCGGAAATACCATCCTTTCATCTTGAAAAAAGTGCTTGCCTTTTACAAGGCGCATCCCGAAGCGTTCCACGGGTTATTCAAGACTCAAGAGGAACTGGTGCTGTTTTTCAACGCGATCAAGAATGCGAAGGTTATCGTCTTGGACCGTGACAAGATCGCTAGCGGCCGGCGTGACCCCGCGAAGCGGAAGAACCCTTGCGTTGATTATTACCGGTTTTTTCCTGCCAAGTTCGCCAGGTTCTTTCAAGATCGGCGTGGCATGATCGATTTCTTAAAAACCATATTGGTCCAAGAACGCGACCGTGCGAGAAAGCGCGAATCCTATTTGAAGACAATGCCGGCAAGCGAGCGGAAAACCGGCGACACGCCGTGCTTCATGCTTGCCAATCACCCGGTATGGGCTCGTGGCGTTTTAAACAAGCCCGGGCGACATGTTGGGAACATCTTTGATCTAACGACGATCGAGGGTTTCGTATTCTTCATCCATGAAGCCGTGCACATCATGCAATGGTATCGATCGCCCCTCACGTTGATTTTTCGCTACATCGATGCCGTCGTGAAGTCCCTGGCATTATCAGAGGGTCATATAACCTGGGCTCATGAATTGATTGATTTCGAGGTGGAGGCGATCGTTATCCACGAAAAATTGTGGCTCTTTCTCGAATCGTGGCCTGGCACGGCCGAGTACTTGGATGAATTTAAAAAATATCAATAAAAAGACGGCAAACGTGCTTTACTTTTTCTTGCTCGGTTTCGGCGCGCTCGTTGCTTTGAGTCCCGCTGGTTTTTGTTCATCCTTCCCGGAATCCAGTTTCTCGCCCGCAGCAACTGCTTTAAACCGCTCGATAATGAAATCGCAATGGGCTTTCGTCATGAATGGATGCGTGTCGACACCGATGAGCCGCTTATTGAGCTCCTCGCAATTCGGGCACAAGCCTTTCTCGTACTTGGGCATCTTGAACGGCAGGAATGAGTCCCCTTCTTGAAATACCTTGGTCATGTAGAGCGGTTCCGGGTAGAGAATCTTGGTGAACACGTTCTTTCTACAAAGAACCTTGATCATGTCCATCGCGGACTCGAAACCAAGTGTCTCGTATTCGAGCAGTGCACCCCACCAGTTGCATGTCGGTTCAGCATAATCCGGCACTTCCGGGATCTTAACTCCCTTCACGCTTTTCAAGTTCTCGTTCAAGTAGAACCAGGCTTGCTGGCGTTTCTTGATGTTGAGTTTTACTGCCTTCATTTGCGCGATACCGACTGCAGCTTGCAACTCTGTTGGCCTCAGGTGCCAGCCGAGGCGGGCGAACACGTACCACGACGACTCGCCGTGGTGGCGGATGATGCGGCATTGTTCCGCGAGTTTATCGTCGTTCGTCGTGATCATGCCCCCTTCTCCCGTGGTCATGTTCTTGCTCGGGAAAAAGCTGAAGCATCCTGCATCGCCGATCGTGCCCACGTATTTTCCCTTGTACTTGGCCCCGTGGGCTTGGCACGCGTCCTCGAGCAAGAAGATTTTCTTTTCCTTGCAAACCTCGACCAGCGGATCGAGGTCAGCGGGCATACCTCCGAGGTGCACGGGAATGATGGCCTTTGTTTTCGGCGTGATTTTTTTGATGGCATCTTGAGGATCCATGTTATATGTCTTGAGCTCGATATCCGCAAAGATGGGCATGGCATTGGTATGCAAGACGCTGCTTGCCGTTGCTATGAAGGTGAACGGCGGGACGATCACCTCGTCGCCTGGGCCAATATCCTTCGCCCTGAGAGCACAGAACAGTGCCGCGGTGCCGGAATTCACGAAAATTGCATGCTTGCAGCCTAACCATTCAGCAAATTGTTTCTCGAATTCTACATGTGCAAGTCCATCCAAAATATCGATTCTCTTTGATCGAAGAACCTTGATGATTTCTTCGAGCGTGGGTTCGAAATCGAACCGCTCCTCGCACAAGAAGTTCAAAGTTTCTTCCTTCACGAACCGTTTAACGAGTTTATCTATTTCCGCTTTATCCATGGGGATCACGGTCTTCCGATCTGGCAATAGGTATAGTAAGGTATTGTAGAGTAAGCCTCAGAATTTGCCTTGGAATATTATACTTTTCCACACGCTGCGAAGGCGTCAGTGGCAAGAATTTATTAAAGAAATATTAGGTGCGGTTCTATCATGTAGAATTGTAAATACCAGAATTAACGTGCTTCCAGATTTAGGATAATTATTCGATGCTGAATTATTTTCAGATTGTAGGTATCGTCCAATCTGAACGGAATTTTTAAAACTTCACCACATCATTTATAAACCAAGATTCACAAGGATCTTTAAATACTAGCTTTTAAGGGAGACACCTATTATGGCAAAGAAACGACCTACAAAGCCTCCCGCGGGCAAATCCGGAGGCCAGTCCGTTGACATTAAACCCGATTGGAAAATCGAAAACGTGGTCGCAACCGTGTCCATCGAGCTCGAGGTGCCCGGTGAGAAAATCGATTTGAACCAAATCGCACGAAAATACACGGATTGTGAATACAACCCCGAGCGTTTTCCGGGCTTGGTCATGCGCGTTGAGGATCCAAAAGCCACGATTTTAATTTTCAGCACAGGCAAGATGGTCGTGACTGGCTTGCGCCAGGCGTCAGAAGCAGCAACTGCCGTCGATAATGTCATCAACAAGATGAAAAAAGCCAAGGTAAACATCAAGAACGAGCGCGAGATCACGATCCAGAACATCGTTGCCAGCGGCGATTTACACACGTCAATCGATTTGAACGAAGCTGCCATCATCATGGAAAATGCTATGTATGAACCTGAAGTTTTTCCTGGCCTGATTTACCGGATGCAAGAACCGAAGACCGTGTTTCTCATCTTCAGCACGGGCAGAATCGTCTGCACTGGTGGAAAGACCAAGGAGATCGTCGGAGAGGCGATCGAGAAACTCGTCGAACAAGTGAAGGAATACGGCGTCGCTGGCCAGCAAGGCGATATCGAGGGCGGCGGCGATGACTTAGATTTCATTTAAATTTCAAATTTCCTCGACGGTTTTCATCAATTCCTTTTTTTACTCGCCTGTTTTGCTCGTACAAATCCAAGCAATGCTTTCCGACGAGCGGGATTGATATGACTGCTATCATTCCGCATAACCACTCGATTGGATATCCCGGTATTGATTCATCGACATCAGCTTTGCCTTGCAACTCACGCATGACATGGAGGACTTCCCCCTCGCCGTGCAATGCCCACGTAGGCCGTGGATGCTCGCTCGTGAAAGCGTGCATCGCCGATTCATCCTCGATGATGTTTGCTGCCTCGTTGACGGTCCCGTTAGGGTATGTTACATTTCCCAAAGACAAGTTCAAGCATTTCGCAAAAAAGTGGTACGTTGCATTGCGCTTTGAGGGGCCATAATCATGGCCCTCGCTTAGGAAATGTGCATTTTCGACTCGATCCTGCATTCCATAAAATTGGTAGATCCTTTGGATGAATGGATATTCCAACGTGGGGGTATCGCGTGTCCAATCTCTGCCATCTGACACGAGCAGCAACGGGTTCGGCGCGGGAAGGGCTGCAATCTCCGCGTTGTTGGTCTCGTATCCAGCACCCTTGCGGAGCGGCATGTCGACCTCGCACGTGCAGCTACCGTAAAACCAGGAGGACACCATCACCACGGGCGCGGAAATGTTCACCCGCGCATCAACAGCCGCGAGCAGGAGCGTTTGCGTTCCTCCTCCTGATGCCCCCGTGATGGCGACACGACTAGGATCTGCATCGGGGAGAGAAAGCAAGAAATCGAGCACCCGCATGCTGTTCCATAGCTGGAAGGCAAGCACGTAGTGTTCACCATGATCCACTTGCGTGCTTTCTCCCCATCCAACCATATCATACGTTATGACGATGGCGCCCATACGTGCCAATGTTGCGCCGAGTTGCTGGTTGTGTTCGGCAAAACGACCCCCTGGAAAATGGCCGTGGGGAATTAAAATGACCGGTTTTGGCCCGCCGGGATCGGTGGAACGAAACAGGTTGCCTGACACGAAAAAGCCAGGGAGGCTCTCGAAGAATACATTTTCCACAGAATAATTGCTATACACTCGTTTACTATGAATCGTGGCATTCAACGGTGTCCTGGTTGGTAATGGCACGAGCTCGCTACCAATCAAGATGCCTTGCCGGATCGTCGAGGCCCGTGCTTCCCATTCTGATTGATTGCTATAGAGGGTCTCGATCTTTGCCAGATCGCTTTCTCCTTGATTGTAAAGGCTCTCCATCATCGTGATGCCGGCGATAGGCGCAATGACGAAAAAAATAATGCACACGATTGCAAATGGAATGGCTTTTTTTTTCACCTTTTCGGCTTTCAGGAATAAAACGCCGATGATGGCTGCAATCCCCGCGATACCAAAAATGCCGGCGCAGATGGCTCCGAAAGCGTTCAGATCAACATCCATGTCCACCATGAGGATCCTCGCGTGGGCTATCATGTACGATGCGATTGCAACGAAGGCGATGCTCCCGAGGAAAGAAGCTATTCCCAGCAGCTTAAACGCGATGAAAGCTTTTCTCATGGCGATAAGTTCCCATCTCGGTTAGGAAAAAAATAGTTTCTCCAGAGGTAAAATACACATTCCGAGGAACAGGTAGAATTAATCAAGAAAAGGAGATTTCACGATTCTTTCGATTTTCCGACTTGTTTCTTCAGTTTTTTCTGTTCCTTGAGCAAAGCTTTGCGTTCTTTCTCCAAGTCTTCTTTCTTCTTTTCCAGGTCTGCTTTCTCCTCCTTCAAATTCTTGATCTGCTGGGCTTTCCGCTTGAGGATTCTCGGCCCAAGGAGCCGCCGCAAGTAGAGGATCGCGGCGATGAGCAAGCCCAAAAACTGGGAAATATAGGTGAAGAAGAAGGCGCCCATGATCGTGACATAGAGCGGGGTTTTGTCGAGCACCAGCGACATAAGCGTGGAGATGGCGCAGATGGCGATGCACGCGCCGACGATCAGGTAAATTTCATATCTGAAGGGCTTACGTTTCGTAAAGTAAAAGATGCGGAGCCAACCGAGGATAAAGATGGCGCAGATGATCGTGAAAACGACATTCCCGGCGCCAAGGAATAACATCATGACGACTGCGAGGCGTTGGCGAAACACGTTCAAATACTCCTTCAACTGCTCTTGCTCCGCCCGTTCTACCTTGCCATAATCTTTACGCCAGGCAAAGAACTTCTTCTTGATGTTGCTCGCCGTGCCGGACAACCCCTTCTTGATCATGTCGCCCGTGGTCACGGTGGTGACGGCAATGAATTCATCCTTGAGCAATGGTTTGATGTACAGCGAGAACATGAGCGAGACGATGCCGTAGATGAAGAGTAGCTTGTCGATGATGTTGTCCGTGTCGCCAGTGACGAGGAAACTCTGGATGATCTTGTATGGCCCCTGATACACGAGCAAGAACAAGATGATGGCGACCGCGGAAAAGAGAAGCAAATTCAATTTTTTCTTATTCTCCTCCCCGTTGAACTTGTCTGCAAACTTGGTGAGCATGAAAATGACAAATGACGAGATTCCAATGACCGTGCCGAATCCCGCGAGAAATTTCACGACCATCAAGAAGATCACGAGTGTAAAATTCAGCGATGCCTCGCCCGTGATCAAGAGAAACATCATGACGGCCCCCGTGGCCGCGAGCACGATTCCCCATGTCATTGCGAGTTTTTTTTCCCAAGGATCCACATTGTTCACTTCCGAACGTGGTGAATGATTGAAGGTAGCGACGAATCTTATTCAAGGTTTAGATGTGGATTTTATGGTTGTGCGAGGTGGTATTTTTTAAGATGCACCAAACTCAAGATACGAGAAACTTAACTAGCGATTTTTTTTGAAAAGACGAACTTTCAAGGAGGCTTAACTATTGATAGAATTATGGTGTGCAAGAAAAGCACACCATATCGCGCTCTATTATATTGTTAAGGTGTGAACATGAAATTTTCAATCACTGACGAAGCCAAGGCATACATCCAAGACGAGGAAAAGAAACGCGGAAAGCTATGCGTCGTTGCCATCGCAGAATCGCAATATCGCAGTTGATCAGGGGCGGTCTGCAGCACCATCGTCATCGATCTCGTGGAATCGGACACGTACTATCTTCAAAATCACGAGAATGAATTTGAAAAGCACGATGATGGCTTCAGGCCCGTGTTCGTGATGAACAGCGTCGCATCGAACCTTCCCGAGAAGATCGAAATCGACGCCTATGGCTGGGGCCCGTTTAAATCGCTGGTCATCCGGCGTTAAAATTCCGAACTCCAATCAGATGATCCCTCCGCGTAAACAAGCATGCGGGAGGGTGATGGGGATGCACATCCTCTGGAGCCACGAAAATGCAAAAATCGGATATTGTTAAATTGAGGCTAGATGCAAGTAATTGCATTCTTGGAACAAAGCAAGGAAATTAAAAAGGAGATGTAAGGACCGCGCTACTTTCACGCGGCCGCTTTTGGAAGCGAGAGGAGCACCGACTTGAGCAACTTGCAATCCCGAATGGGCGTGATCTCGTTGGCAATCCGCTTTATGTCCCTTTCGATGTTGCCAAAAACCATTTCCTGCACGAATTCCTTGAAGTTTAAATTATTGCCTTTTTCAGTGAGAATGTCGGTAAGTATCTTGCGGATGGTCTTTTGCTGGGAACTCCTGGACATGGATTGCGTGAACGCGGTGCACGTGATACGGAACAGGTAACCGTCCTTTGTCTTGATGTCGAGGATATTTTGAATCCGGTTTGAACCCCGGCGGACGAGGCTGCGAATAAAATCTCGGGTCATCTCGTGCCCGACGAACATCGTGGTGCAGAGATTGCCATTAACCTCGTGAATCTTGAAGCGGAGCTTGATGCTCGCGTCCTCGAAGTCTTGGGTGAAATCATACAGCGAGTTTTCGATGATACGGGTGAACAAGAATTCTTCCTCGGCAGCAGGCGTCTGGCCAATGTAGATGTTATCGAATTCAGGTGAGGCGTTGATCGTGTACCAGACTTTTGCCTTCCACTTGTCGATCTGCTTGCGGGCTCTTCTCTTGGAAGCAGCGACCGCGCTGCCACCTGGCGCTTTGGTCATTTTTGCCATGTGATAGTTAATGCAATTTTTGATTTAAATTTTCGTATAAACTTCTAACAAAAGCATCCTTGCAATTCTGGTAGGACAAGCCTATCCATGGGGCGCCGCTATCAAGCGTGACAGATCAGTGA
>JAUQYW010000004.1 GCA_030587525.1 Candidatus Sigynarchaeota archaeon
CGTTCAGAAATTCCGTGGTGCTTCGTGGTTTATATAATCTCTTGTCGTTGTTCTCCACATGGACGGGGCGATTACCTGGTGCTTCGATCGCAGCACGCGCACGTCTATCGCCACGAACGGAGGTGAGCCGTGAGCGCCGGCGCGGGCTGGAAAGTCCCGCGTCGCCACGAACGCATCGAACCTGCGGCACGTCATGCCGGGTACCGAGGCATGGACATCATGCACCCGCCGCGCGCGGCCCTTTCACGCGTGAACGCGCTTGGCGGTACCCCGCTGAATGACGACGTGTCGCGACATCCCTGATGCTACATGCTGAAAGGGCGGGTCCCCGTTTCGACCCACGGAAGCCCCGATAAGTCTCCGGGGCTGCTAATCTGGGCATCCTGGGCGAATGTCCAAGATTGTCTGGGTTTGAAGAAACGGTATCCTTGATTCTCTAAAAATCTTATTAGGCCAGACTATTCTTGTCAAATAAAGGTTAAGGGAAAATCGATGCTCGAAAAGGTAATCGGGAAATATGGTGAAGCGAACACCTATGTTATCTCGGATCATGGTGAAGCAATAATCATTGATCCCCAATCGGATTATGAGCAAATCTTGTGGAAGGTCAAAAAATACGCCGTTAAAGGTATCGTCGCTACCCATGGTCACTCGGATCATATAGGCGGAATAGCGGAGCTGGCAGTAGAGCTCCAGGTCCCGGTGATGGTCAGCCCTGCAGAACAGTCGTTTCTGACGCCACTGGATCAGAGCAAGTTACCTTTTCTTTTGAAGCCAATTCGAGAAGGAGATGTTATTCAAGTGGGAATGCAACAATGGCAAGTTATCGATACCCCGGGGCACAGTCCTGGCGGGATCAGCTTGTATTCCAAAGAGGAGAAGATCTTGATTTGCGGTGACGCGCTATTTCAAGGCTCAATCGGCCGGACGGATATCCATGGGAGCAACTGGGAAGTCCTTCGGCAAACATTAAGAGAAAAGATTTTTACTCTCCCGGCCGAGACGACCGCGTATCCGGGTCATGGCCCCGAGACAACCCTCGAAAAGGAATTAACAGAAAATCCCTATATGGACTGGATTTTTGAAAAAAGAACACCCAACTAAAAAGCAGGTTTTCTCATCTCTTGGTTTCCATTTCTTTCGCTCTTTGTTGTAAAATGCCAGAGACGCGGCCAACATCCGCGTTGATCCACTTGAGAGTCAAGAACCAGCTGCTCGATCCCACGAAGCCAATCAGTACCATGATGAGGACCGTGAATTGATAGTTATTATTCAAGAATGACAGGAGAATGCCTGACACAATAGCCCCGGTGCCGTGACCGAGCGATTCCAAAAATTGATTCGCGGAGCTCATCGCTCCTTGCGCCTCGGGGAGGTTGATCTTCTGCAACACCGGTGCTTGGTTGCTGCTATACATGCCGCCCGTCATCTGCCAAGCGAATATCATGATTGCTATCAACCAATGGGTTGGATGGCTGAAAAAAAAGGCCAAATTACCGCCTTCCTCTGGGCTCATTGGAACTGCTGGGATCAAGAACACCCCCAACAAGGCACCATACGTTGCCATCAAGGAAAATATGATGACGTACACGCGGTTCTTGATAGCCTTTTTTCCCCACTTGTCCGACAGTTTTGCAAGCACGCTGGCGCTAACGACGGCGCCAGGTATCCCAAACAGGAAGGTGACGATGCTCATGACGAACGGGGAAATATTGTACGGTGCCGACTGGAAGTACGCGAACGTGATCAAGACAGGAATGGCATAGACGATCTGGGTAAAAAAGCCCTCGATGAACGCGATGATGTTCGTTGGCGCGAGGATGGTCTTCTTGAACGTTTCCACGTTCACGTGATACTTGTATTCCACGCCATCAAGCTTGAGAACGCTCTTTAACTCTTTTTTTTCGGCGCCCCGCTTCGGTTCCACGCCCTTGACGCTAATAATGAGTCCCGACGCCACCGTCACGGCACCGGATATCCAAAAGTACTGACGCCAATAGTCCTTGAAAACCAAAGCGGAGATGAAGCCGCCTATCATCCAAGCAAGTTGCCAAAACAATCCGCTCAGCCCGAAGAATTGCGATCGCTCGCTCTCGTCGGCACGGTCATCGGCATAGGACACCCGGATGGTCTGGCCGGTATCGAATGCATACGTGATGAGCATACAAGACAAGAAATACACATACGAGGGCGTTCCAAGCCCCGCCGGGAGAAAACCGAGCACTATAATCCCCGCGCCATAGACGATATCGATGATGGTAAACAGCTTGATCCGGGAGTACCGGTCCGCAAGCAATCCGAACACGATGCTGCTCAAGGCCACGGTATAGATTCCCACGCCATAGCTGAATCCCATCTCGCTCGCGTGGTACGGTTCACCTGGCCAGAGCAGGTTCGAGAGCAAGATGATATTGATGCCCGACCATGCGTATATCAACGTGTGCGACGTCGTGCTCATGAAACTCGGCCACATTTTCTGAAATATCACTTTTGTTCCGGTTTTCACCTTGGATTTTGCTTCATTTGCATCTATATCCGTTCCTTCCATGTCGAATCCCCCATCGATCTCATTGATTGCTTTATTTCTTTCCTTGAACGTTTAAAAGATTACCTTTTAACCGGGGGTTATCAGCATAGGAAAGAACTCTTAATTCAATATGAAATCATTAAAAAAGAATAAGGAAATGATTTTTTACTCTTACAACTTCAGAATTAATCTTTTTTCTTAATTTTCTTGATAACATCAAACGTGATCGCCGCGACTGCGCATCCCGCAACCGCGAGCAAGGCCGACCCCATATCCGCAGGGATCGGAACTGTATTCTGCACGGTCACGATGGCAGTCGTCGAATTCTGCTGTCCCTCCAGGTCATACGCCACCGCGGTGACGTTGTGGCTTCCCTCGCTGTACTGGGTCGTGTCCCACGCAAACGTGGCCTCTGGATAAGGATAATTGGCTGGCATATTCTTGGTCTCCACGAGCGTGTCGTCGATGTATAGTTGGATGGCCTGGAGTGCCCGGTTATCGTCGCCGGCCGCGCTGATATTGACCACCCCGTTCACGACGTCGCCATCGCGCGGGTTGAGCAGTCCAACCAACGGCGGTGTCGTGTCGGCCGGCGCGGTCCCGTTCTGGTTCACCGTGCAATATGTTCTCGCGATCTGCGCAAAGCCGCCATCAACACCTTCCGCGAACAGCTCGATCCGGAAATCTCCCTCGTATAAGGAAGCCGCGGAGAAGTCCCCCGTGTAATTCCCGTCGCCATCCTGGTCGGTCAAGTTGATGGTTTCCATCTCGGGTAAGGTGGGACGAATATATCCTTCCGAATCGTTGTTCGCGGGCACCGGCGTCCATATTCTTGGATTGATCGTCGCGTAGACCTTACTAAGCTCGGATGCATTCTGGATCACGCCCCAGATGGGAAACGTGATGACGCTGATGTTGATGTAAAAACAGAGCGGCACCACGATGATGACCGGCACTATGATGGGCAACGTTGACCGCTGGATCTTGATGTTCAGTGCATCGACTCCATCCCCACCTACCGGTAGCCGACTACAATAGGCTTCGTGCCCCACGCGGTCGTGGTTGTCGTCGATCCATGGATATTGGATTGCTGGCCCCGTCCCGTCCCAGAGACTGCCACCACGGAGTGCGTAGTTTGCATCGATGAAAGCTTGTCCTACAGTGTTATTTGCCCGGAGAGACGACCAAACCATGCACGAAAACGTGGTCATTCCAAGCCGTGGATTCCCGTAGGCGTTGTGCGTGGCATCGGTCGACGTGAGGATGATCCGCTCGGGCGCGCTGATGTCGGTGATGATCGACCCGGCATCGCACGCATCGTAGATGATGATGGCCCGACGGCACCCACTGGTCGATTCAAGCTCGGCCAGGTCGTTCTTGAAATGCGTGCCGTTATACACGCCGCCAGGAATGCACATAAACCTGTTCCCGCCGTGATCTTCCATATAAATGCCGAGCCCGACGGCAGCATTCACCTTGGTCGCAGCCCAATGGCTGATCGCCGTGTGAATATTTGCCCGGGTAGAGAAATTGCTCACGATCCCGCTCCATACAGGACCCAGATACATGATTTGATTTGCGAGGAACCCCATCGCCAGCAAATGGTTGTAGACACGGTTGCACCCGCTGATGATCCCCGCTTGCTGGTCATGATCACTCCGATCGCCTGCGATGATGATCCATGCGCCGATCGGCTGGTTCACGACGCTCGGCGCTATATTTTTTTGTGCAAATGTTTGCGCGCGGGCCGATCCTGGGCACGCGAGCCCGGCGATCATGGTCCCGGCAAGCATCAATAGAATTCCCAATGTTTTTTTCATACGATCGTCTCCTTCAGTTCTTGTTTTATTGAAAAGTGAATTGATCCACCCCATTTTGAGTCTTTCGGTCTACATCACAGCCCAGCCATCAAAAGAGGACGCGTTTGTCTGCCTTTGATACTAGGTAATCAGAGTCTAGATCAGCTGATCGGTGAGTTCATTCAGGCTTTAATTTCCATACCATCCTTACCCACGATTATCGTGCCGCGGAATATTTTCCGCATGCCCTTTATGTAAAATGCTTTAACTACAGGGTTGGCATGTATCCACGGAATGAAATGGGTGAGCACGAGTTTTTTCACGCGTGCGGCTTGGGCGATCTCGGCGACTTCAAGGGTGAGCGTGTGGTAAGCCAGCATCTCCTTTGACATCGCCTCCAACCGGGTGTCGAGATTTCTTTGTGCTATTTCTGTAAAAGTCTTGTTTGCAACCTCGTGGACGAGAATGTCTGCATCTCGTGCAAATTCGCTTATAACCAGTGCTTTCCTCGTGTCCCCGGAGATCACTGCTGATTGGTTGTTGCAATCGAACCGGTAACCGACTGCGGGTTTTACTGGAGGGTGGTCAACCTCGAACATGGTAATTTTGACGCCATCTTTATCGTAGACCAAGCCCGGTTGTGCTTCCTTGATCTCGGCTTTCATCCCATTCTCGTGCCACTTGTCGCCGTGATGCTCCGTGCGATATTCATTGTCAAGCTCATAGGCCTTGAGCATGTTGCCGATGGTCTGGCGTGCACCGACTGGTCCAATCACGGGCATAGGCTCGCTTGCACCCCAGATCGTGCGGGTGACCATGAATTCACCAAATTCCCCGAAATGGTCGGAATGGTAATGCGTGAAAAGCACCGCATTCACGTTTATCAAGCCGGCGCAGGCAAAATTGTTGAGGAACCCCCTGCCCGTGTCGATCAAGAAGGTTTTGTCCCCGGCGATTACCAAGGTCGATGCGCACGCGCGGTTCCGATTGGGCAGAGGGGTCCCGGTACCAAGGAGGATAACGGACAAGCCAGCACGCGGATCGAGCCGCCTCGGTTCAAATGCCTGCCGAAGGGTGCTTGCCAGCAGGTGCGCTCCTCGTTTCCTCGGCGTGTTTTTTTCTGGTTTTGGAGTTGTGCCCGTGGAGGTTCACTTCATTCTATCATTCCCAGGTCGTATCTTTATTATTCCAATGAGTGCCTATGTGACACGCCTTCATGCATTCAATGCAATAATCAACATCAGTCATATATTACTTGTTCGTGCTGTAAATTGGTTACTACTACTTTTCGGTCGATACTACAGCCCAGTCAGCAATGTTTTTTTGCACCTTTCACTCAACAAGTGCATGGATTTCAAGGCGCTCTTGGGCTCGGAAGTCGCCAAGATCGACGCGGCCATCATCGCGTTCCTCGACGGGCGCACGTACGCGAAGGAAGATGCCTTCGTCAGCCATTATTACCAGTTGATCAAGGACTACATCATGGCCGGCGGGAAGCGTATGCGGCCATTCTTGCTCGTGCAAGCTTACAAGGGTTTCGCGAAGAACCCGAGCGAGAACATATACCGGCCGAGTACTTGTGTCGAATTCTTGCACAACGCATCCCTCATCCACGATGACATCATCGACCGCGACGATACGCGCCGCGGGAACCCGGCCTTCCATTTCTTGTTCAAGAAGTTTTACATCGACAGCAAGTTCGCGTTCGCGACGCCCGAGCATTACGGCACGACCATGGGCATCCTCGGCGGGGACTCGACGTTTTTCCTCGGCCTCGAAGCCTTGCAAGCCAGCTTCCCCGCAGCCCTCAACGAGAAGGCCATCGCACTGTATTGCAAGGCTTACCACGAGATCTGCGACGGCGTGCTCATGGAGATGAATTTCGTGCAGGTTCCCAGCGTCACGGAGGCCCAGTATATGAAGATGGTTTCCCTCAAGACCGGTGCGCTCATCGAGAAGTCACTCCTCATCGGGGCGACCTACGGCGAGGCGAGCGAGGATAGCAAGGCCTTGCTGTCGACCTACGCCATAAACCTGGGGAAGGCCTTCCAGATCAAGGATGATATCCTTGGGACGTTCGGCGACGCGCAGAAGACCGGCAAGCCAACGGACGGCGATATCAAGGATGGCAAGAAGACCCTCTTGCTCTTGAAAGCGATCGAAAAGGCCAAGGCCGTTGACAAGGCGTTCTTGAAAAAAACTCTAGGACAGCCCGGGATAACGGCCGATCAGGTCGACAAGGTTCGGAAAATCTTCAAGGATAGTGGTGCTGAGGACTACTGCGCCAGAAAAATCGCCGAACATAGTGATATGGCCAACGTTGCCAACGACAAGCTCGGCAACGTTATGAAGACGGAACAAAAAGACGCGCTCAAGGCGCTGGTCAAGTACAACCTCGACCGCGACAAGTGAATCCTGCCCCCGCAGCCAAGCTCATGAAGGTGCCCAGCAAGTGAAGATCATCGCGAAAAAAACCCGGCGTGAAACCGTTATCCTGCAAGTCGAAACCCTCGACGACCTGTGGATCCTCTACAATCTCATCCAGGTGGGGGACCGAATCGAGGGCAAGACCCCCCGGCGCATCATCGCCACCGACCACGAGGACGACAAGGGAGAGCGGCGCGTGATCCACTTGAAGATCGTCGTGGAGCAGATCGAGTTCCACGAGTTCGCCAACCGCCTTCGTGCCAAGGGGAAGATCGTGGAAGGCCCCGATGACATAATTACACTCAATTCCTACCACACATTCAACATCGAGGAGGGCTCGGTCTTCAGCCTCATCAAGGACGAGTGGACGTCGCAAGAATGGAAGATGTTGGATGATGCCGAGAAGCGGAAGATGGTGCAAAAAGTTCTCGTCATCGCGATCGATGCTGGTGATGCAACGTTCGGCGAGATCGGCGATTATTACACCAAGACATCGATCACCGTGTCCGAACACATCCCGGGCAAGCGTTACGGCGACGTGAAGGATGATAGCGAGGCTCGGAACGCGTTTTTTGCCGAGGTGTTCAAGGTCATTGAGACCATGCTTCACGCGACCAAGTACACCAAGATCGTGATCGCTGGCCCGGGGTTCACGAGAGAACATTTCATGGAATACTGCATCAAGAAGAATCCCACGCTAAAGCCCCTCCTCATGACCGAAAACGTGAGCAGCGCGACCGTGAGTGGCATCCACGAGCTCATGCACAAGCAAACTATCCAGCTGCTGCTAAAGGACACGCGCATCGTCGAAGAATCGAACCTTGTCGAGGAGTTTTTCACGAGGCTTGGCAAGGAAACGCAAGACATCGCATACGGTTACGACGAAATCAAGAAAGCTGCTGACATGAGCGCGATCCAGGACCTGCTCATCACCGACGAGGTCATGCGAAGGGTCAACGCGCAGAAGGACCAGGTCATATTCGACTTGCTCAAGAACATCGAGGTGAACCGGGGAAAGATCACGGTCATCAGCACGCTCCACGACGCCGGCAAGAAAATCAAGGGGCTTGGGGGCATGGCGGCGACGTTGCGATTCAGGCTTGGTTACTGATCCGATGTTCCTTTTTTTGAAAAAAACTTTGCACCGAGAAACAGCAAGCTGCGTAGCGCTTTCTCCGGGTTCGAGAAATCGGCATCTTTGACCTCGAGCGTGCACAGGAGCTTCTCGCCCGCGGGAAGGTGGCTTCCGATTGCCTGCAAGGACTGCGCGAACGCGGGTGACCGGGAAAAATCACCTGTCCCGAGCTCGTCACCCTCGGTCGGCTGGGAAAGCACTGTCGTGCCGTCGGGAGACGCGAACTCTCCCGCCGAGTCGGCGAGGTGCACGTGGGTGTATCGCCCGGCAAAGGCTTCTATGAAGTTGTTGATGTCCACCAATGCCAAGAAATCATCTCTCTCCTCCGGATAAATCCCGGGAGGAACTATAGCCATGCTTGCATATTTTTTAGCGACTTGCGAGATGATCCACGAGTGGCAGAGGTCGATGCAGATGCCAAGCTGGTCACGGTTCTTGATGGCCATCGATTGCAAGTCCGACAGCACCACGGCAAAATCATGCTTCACCACGTTCGTGAACGTGAATGCTGGCACGTCGAACGGCCACGGGACATTTTCCCATGCGAGCTTCCCGATATATCCCCTCGTGGCGCATGCCTGGAGCATATCTCGCAACCTTTCGGCAATCGCGTGCAGCTGGCGTTGCTTTTTCGGGTACCCATCACGCATCCGTTCCCATTCTCGCATCGTGATGTTCCCTCCAGAATGCACCACGATAGTACGAATCCCAGTCCGCAATGCAAGGTCGAGGCAGCGGTCAAACATGCTCATCACCCGCTGGCGCGTGCTGGTTTCATCGGATCCAAGGAAGAAATCCATGTCATTCCTCGTGGGAAAGTGCATCGACGCGTGGACTTTCACCCCGAACTTGCTTTCCAGTTGTTGTTTCACGTATGCATAATTACTTGCCTGGGTCGCGATATCGGCAGGCTCTAGCTTCTTTGGAAAAACGACGAACTCGAATCCCACGTCCTTCACGGGGTAGGCCTTCAGAAACTGGCTCGTGATATCAAGGCGAGCTTTGACCTCGTTCGAGGCCAAAAAATCGACCGTGTGTGCCGGTATAAAGGCGTTGAAAAAGTTGAACGCGGTCCTGGCATTTCTTTTTATCGGCATGGTGGATCCGAGCGCGTCACGTCTTGATGATGCCGAGGACCATCTTGCTGAAATCTTCCAGCTTTCCGACGTCGAACTTGAGATTCATCGTCATGGCCAGGAAATACAAGGAGAGGTACGCGTCCTTGTTTTTCGAGTTATGGAGGGATTGCCGTATCTCGCGGAAGAAAAATGCATAATCATTCAAGGTGACCTTCATTTGTTTTTGCTGGACGCCGATTTTAAACGGTTTCCACGAGTCGAGCAACGTGAGAAAGTAGGGCGTCGATGAACGGACGATGTCCTGGGAATCCTTGTTCCGGTAATATGCCCCGATGTTCAACGAATTGGAATCGAGCAGGAGCAGGGCATCGAGATTGTTCGCGACCGCGAATTCCAGCAGCGCCTTGTCGACCAAAACACTTTGGGGGAAGAGCTTGAGCATGATCTCGGAGAAGGCGGCCATGATGGACCACAAGTCAAAGATCGTCGTGAGTTTGAACTCGAGCGGGAATTGCTTGGCATTGATCTCGAATAGCTTCTTTTCAAGCGCCTTCGCGCGCTGCATGCCGGAACCCTGGATCTCCTTGTCGCTTTCCGGGTCACCCTCTACCAGGATTTTCTCTGCCTTGTGGAAAAAAACATAGATAAAGGGATGGACATCGAGATTCTTGAATTCCGCAAGCACGTCCTTGAAATAAGAAACACTTTCGTCGTACCGGTTCGGCTCTTGAATGTCGATGACGTAAATGACGACCTGGGTATCGGTAAAGTACTTCCCGGGTTGTTTCAAGTACGTGATCAAGTATTTCTTTTGGCCCCCCAAATCGTGGCTACTAATCTGGTAGCCAAGGTAATTAAAGGTGGTGCGTTCGACCATCTTGGTCGGAGCGAGCGTGGCGAGACTGGCCAATGTACGCTGCAGCGCGAGGATTATGCTCGATTTTCCGCTGTTATCCAACCCCGTGAAAATGATTTTTTTCGCTGGTACTTGATCCGCGTCGGTTTCATCAATGGGCGTGAACATGCTAATCCCTCTGCATTCGGGTGAAAGGCCATTATAATTGATCATTCTATTGGATCAATCTCACTAACTATAGCGCAAGCTAGATATATCTATTACACTATCGCATTAAAGAAACCGAACCTCTCATCTTGGCTTGATGAAACCAAGCCGGCCACTTGCACCAGAAGTGGATGGCCAGGAGGTTGCAGCGAAATGGGTCATAGTCGAGGCTCCAGGTATTCCTCGATATCAACATCTAGCAGCGAGAAGTCGTTCGGGGGTGCGGGTATCCCGTTCTTGAAGGCCGTGGATGCCATCGCGCTGCAACAAGCACGCATCGACCTTGATCGTGCTTACGACAACTTCTTCACCGGCCGCTCCCGGTTTCCCTTGTTCAAGTCCCGGAAAGGCGTCACACACGCAGCGTCGACGCTAAAGTGTCTCGCCCAGATGTGAGCCTCCATTCTCGTGAAGCAAGAATGCAAGGTCGAACCGCTGGCTGCATTGCAAGAAAACAAGATAGCCGCGTTCGACATGAGCGCGAGAGACTTCCTCGTCGGCGAGCATGGCCGCTGCGAGAATCCACGGTTGTACCGTTCAGTTGAACCGCGGCTCGTGCGGTTGCACCGCCGGGTGTCGCGCAAGGTGAAAGGATCGTCGAACCGGGACAAGGCACGGGTTCGATTGGCGCGGACCTACGAGAATATCGGGCACCGGCGCACCGATTGGCTCCAAAAAATCTCGACGACACTCGCGAACGAGCATGACGCGATCATCATCGAAGCCTTGAACGTTGCGGGCATGAAACGGTGGAACGGCGGAATCGCCAAGTCTGTCACGCTGGACTTCTCGTGGGGCGCGTTCGTGCGCATGCTCGGATACAAGATGGCGTGGCGTGGAAAGCAGCTCGTCACGATAGACCGCTTTTACCCGTCGAGCAAGATGTGCTCGGCGTGCGGTGCCGTGAACAGCACGTTGACGCTTGCCGACCGGCATTGGACATGTCCGTCTTGCGGCGCGATGCACGACCGGGACGTGAACGCGGCGACCAACATCAAGCGCGAGGGCTTGCGCATCCTTTCGGAGAAAGGAATAAATGTCATCAAACCAACAACCAACAGTACCGCTGGAACGGCGGGAATCAACGCTTCTGGAAACCCGGCAAGACCAGTCACCTCGATGGCGCGGGTCGATGAAAGAAGAATCCACGTCCTTTAGGGCGTGGTAGTTCAAACTATCCCTAGTGTTATTAGAGTTGCGTATTAAAGAAACCGATTCATGACGAGCGCGAACGAAAACATGAGCGCGAACGACAAACTGGATTACACTTCTCTCGGTTTGATGGCTGGCATCGAGATTCACCAGCAATTGAAGACGAAGCGGAAGTTGTTTTGCCGGTGTCCCGCCGAAATGACCACGAGGGACCCGGATTTCACGATCAACCGCAATTTCAGGCCTGTCCTCGGTGAAATGGGCGTGTTTGATGAAGCAATGCTGCTCGAGTTCGAGAAAAAGACCAAGGTCATCTACGAGATTTACAACGACATGAACTGCACTTACGAGCTCGATGACACCCCGCCCTTTGAATGCGACCCGGAGTCCATCGACATCGCCATTGAGCTAGCAAAGCTGCTCAACATGACCATCGTTGATGAGTTCAAGGTCTGCAGGAAAAACTATCTCGATGGTTCGGTGCCTGGCGGGTTCCAGCGAACCATGATCGCCGCGAAGGATGGCTTTTACAACCTGGCAAATGGAAAAAAAATCGGCATCGAGATTCTCTGCCTCGAGGAGGACTCGGCACGGCGCATCGCTGATGGCCCGGGCACGATCACGTTCCGGCTAGACCGGCTCGGCATTCCCCTGGTTGAAATTGCCACGGCACCGGATATCAGGGATCCGGAAGAAGCAAAGGAAGCAGCGGCAAGGCTCGGGCTCTTGCTTCGGGCGACCGGCAAGGTCCGGCGCGGGCTCGGTGTCACTCGCCAGGACTTGAACGTGAGCATCAAGGAAGGCGCGCGCGTCGAAATCAAGGGCGTCCAAAAACTCGATTGGATCCCCCTCTTGATCGAACGAGAAGCCTTGCGCCAGTCTAAACTCGTCGAGCTCAAGAAGGCCATGGCAAAGAAGAAGATAACGAAAGCGGTCGTTGATTCGATCAAGACGGAGGGCACGGACTTGTCCAAGGAGCTGGCAAGCACCGCGGTGAAATTCATCGCCAGCGGGATCAAGAAGGGGGACAAGCTCGCGGGCATCAAGGTGCCATTGATGGGTGGCTTGCTAGGCTTGGAAGTGCAGCCGGATCGCCGGT
Organism: Candidatus Sigynarchaeota archaeon; assembly: GCA_030587525.1. Lineage (GTDB taxonomy): Archaea > Asgardarchaeota > Lokiarchaeia > Sigyniarchaeales > Sigyniarchaeaceae > Sigyniarchaeum > Sigyniarchaeum tengchongense. The sequence continues at coordinate 12,282 of JAUQYW010000004.1, forward strand.
TCGGAACCGAGATCAGCGACCGTGCCAAGACCCTCGTTGGTCTGAGCGGCATCATCCATTCGGACGAGAAGCTGGACAAGTATGGCTTTACAGCCGACGAAATCACGATCATTAAGAAGAAACTCGACGTCGGGACCGGCGACGCTTTCATTCTCATCCTTGGATCGGAAGGCAAGCTCAAGCGAGCGTTCCCCGTCGTCAAGGAACGTATCGAGCTGGCGCTGGAAGGCGTTCCCAAGGAAACGCGACGTGCTCTCGAAAACGGGAACACGGATTTCTTGCGAGGCCTTCACGGCGGGTCAAGGCTCTATCCAGACACGGATTCGCGATCTATCCTGCTGGAAAAGGCTCGCGTGGACGCGATCAAGGTTCCACCGAAACCGTGGGACGTGATCGAGGCAATGAGCAAGAAGTACGGGCTCGACCCGAAGCGCGTGGAGCAACTCATCCTCGATGGATTCCTGGTCCTGTTCAACGAGATCATCGAAAAAATGAAGGTGAATCCATCCATCGTGCTGAACACGTTTCTTGACACGTTAACTGCCATTGACAGGGATGGCCTCGACACGGACAATATCAATGACATGAATTTCATCGATTTATTCAAGGCCTTGTCCAAGAACGAGATCAGCAAGGAGGCCATCGATAGCATCTTACGTGCCATCTGCAAGAATCCAGCGCTCACGATCGCGAAGGCCGCCAAGGAACTCAACATCTCGGCCATGAGCGTGGATCAGCTCCGTGCCATCATCGGTAAAATTACACAGGCCAACAAAAAAATGATCGAAGAGAAAGGCGATCGTGCCGTCCAAGGATTGATGGGAGACGTGATGAAGGAAGTTCGCGGGAAGATCGATGGGAAGATCGTCTCCGAGGAGCTCAAGAAGGAGGTCGCCAAGCTGGTGAAAAAATGAGGTGCATATTATGAGCAACGAAACTAACGAACTGGAAGGTTACACCGGCGAAACGTTCAACATCCTCAAGGGTAAAGGTATCAAGACCTGGGACAAGGTCATCGTGAAAGCTGGCGAGAAGACCTTCGAGGGCATCTTGTTGCCCCGCAACAAATTCGATATGCCGGGACTCATCGATTTAAAACTCAAGAACGGGTACAACGTGGGCATCAGGATCGATGAAAAAACAGATTTTAAAGTCATCGACCATCAAAAGGGAAGTTACCAGCTTCCAGAAAAAACGCTAACACCAGATCCCAAGAAACCGAGCATTTTGCTCGTCGGCACGGGCGGCACCCTCGCTTCGCGCCTCGATTATGCTACCGGCGGTGTCATTCCTGCATTCTCGCCGGGCGAACTATTCACCGCCGTTCCAGAGCTTTCCGATATCTCAAACATCGAAACCGTCGTCAAGTACCGTATATTTTCGGAAGATGCAACCCCCACACACTGGAAAGAGCTTGCCAAAGCAGTCGAAGAAGCAGCGAAGAAGGGCAAGGATGGCGTGGTCATCGGGCACGGCACGGACACTATGAGCTATTCCGCAGCCGCCCTATCCTTTATGCTTCCCAAACTATCGATCCCCGTCGTGATCGTGGGAAGCCAGCGCTCGTCGGACCGGCCGTCCAGCGACGCGGCCATGAACTTGATCCACGCGACGACCGCGGCGGCGAAAGGTGATTTCGCCGACGTCGTGATCTGCATGATGGGGTCGCAAAACCACACGTTTGCTTATTTGCATAAGGGTGTGCTCGTGCGCAAGATGCACAGCTCGGTCCGCCACACGTTCCGCACGATTAAGATGACGCCATTCGGCAAGGTCGAGGGCAGCAAGATCGACATCATGCAAAAGGAGTACAAGAAGCGTGGCGAGGACAAGACCACGCAGGCCGATACCAAGCTCGAGGAAAAGGTCGGTCTCATCTACACGTACCCGGGCATCGATCCAAAGGTGTTTGAATTCTACGGCAACGAGGGATACAAGGGTCTCGTGATCGCGGGCACCGGTCTTGGCCACGTGCCGCATGCCACCTTCCCTGCCATCAAGAAGATCATCGATCAAGGCGTTGCCGTGACCATGGTGGTGCAAACTTTGTGGGGATTCACTGGTATGAATGTGTACGAGACTGGCCGTGAGGAGCTCGCCCTTGGTATCATCGACGGCAAGAGCATGCTGCCCGAGGTCGCAGTCGTGAAAATGATGTATGTCCTCGGCCACGAGAAAGATCCTGCAATAATCAAGGCGAGGATGGAAACAAACTTGCGCGGTGAAATCTTACTGTCAGAACCACCTAACGCTTTTGACGTCGGGCAAGGGGAAACCCAGCGCGTGTTCCAGCCATCAAGCCTGGAAAAGAAGGAATAAACAAAGATCTTTTTTTATCATTCATTACTTCAACGCGCTAAAGTACCGAAGTAAATCCGTTTTCGTGAGAATACCAAAGATTGCCCCACCATCCATGACGAGAATCGCAGCACTTTGCATCATCTTCTCTTGAATTTCCGCGATCGAACTATCAATGCCGATTTCAGGGAACTTTGCTTCCATGATGCTGGACACCGGCAACTTGAGGGCGTCCCTCCCCTTTTCGATGATCATTTCGGTCATTTTTTTCTCCGTCAAACTCCCGATAACCTTGCCGAAAGCATCACACACGGGGACCTGCGACACGCCATTCGTTCCCATAGTTTCTATCGCTTTTGCTACGAGCATTTCTTTCTCGACCGAGATGACGGGGCGCACCGCAATGTCCTTTGCCGTCACTTGCCCTTCCAGGTGCTCCCCATGCAACACGTCGAGAAGGCGCTTGACCTTTGACAGCGGGGGATTTATCGTGCCCTTTTCGATGCGAGCAATGAGTGGTTGGCTGAATCCAGGTCCTGCAAGGGATGCTAGTTGCGCCTGGGAGAACCCTTTTTGAATCCGCAGCTGTTTAAGGTCATCCGCGGTCGGGAGGAGAAACCGCTTCTTGAAACCGCCCTGCTCCATAGTCTTACTCGCCTTATGCACCAGAGTAATAATCATATAAAAGGACTACCCCTTTAAAACTTTACCATAACCATTAAATACCAAAAACCATACTCAAGAGTAATAAATAAATTATCTGTGGTAATGTTTTTATCGAGGAATGATTACTCTCAGTAATATGGTGCATAACATGACCGAGAAACGAAATTTCAAGTTCGAGACAGTGGCCGTTCACGGCGGTTACGAGGATGTGGAGCCGACGACTCGCTCCCGGGCTGTTCCAATATATCAAACCACCTCCTACACGTTCAAGGATGACCAACACGCTGCCAATTTGTTCGGGCTCAAGGAATTTGGTAACATCTATACCCGGCTTATGAACCCGACCACCGACATCTTGGAAAAGCGGATATCGCTGTTAGAAGGGGGTGTGGCAGCCCTAGCGGTCGCATCGGGCCAAAGCGCCGAGTTCTTGACCATCATGCAGCTGCTGCGCGCGGGAGATGAATTTTCAGCGAGCCAGGAACTCTATGGTGGCACTCGAACGTTATTCGAGCACACGCTTTCACGCTTCGGGATCAAGGCCAATTTCTTCAACCCGAACGACCTGATAGAGCTTGAAAAAACCGTACATGCAAAAACCAAGGCGATCTTCATCGAGAGCTTGCCCAATCCCAGCCTCGTTGTCCCAGACATCGAAGCCATTGCTACCATCGCCCACAAACACCAGATCCCGTTGATCGTGGACAACACGGTGCCCTCACCTGCGCTCCTGAACCCGATCAAGTTCGGTGCTGACATCGTCGTGCATTCGACGACGAAGTACATCTCAGGCCATGGATATTCCCTCGGGGGCGTGATCGTTGATAGTGGCAAGTTTCCCTGGGGCACGGCGCCGCATTTCAAGGAATTCGATTCCCCGGATCCATCATACCACGGATTAAACTTCTGGCGAACGTTTGGCAATATATCCTTCATCTTGAAGGCACGCGTGCAACTCTTGCGTGATATCGGGCCAGCAGCTAGTCCGTTCAACTCCTGGTTGGCCTTGATAGGCTTGGAAACGCTCCCCCTCCGAATGGAACGGATATGTGCTAATGCACAAAAAATTGCGGAGTTCCTCAAGACGCATCCGAAGGTGGCATGGGTCAATTACCCTGGGCTCCGTTCGGGAAAGGACACCGTCCTGTTGAAAAAATACCTGCCCCGCGGTTATAGCGGGATACTCGGCCTTGGCTTGAAAGGCGGTTACGATGCCGGTAAAAAATTGATAAACCACGTCCGGATCTTCTCCCACCTCGCTAACATTGGCGATGCAAAGTCGCTGATCATCCATCCCGCAAGCACGACGCACCAGCAACTGGAGCCTAAGGATCAGGTTGCAGCGGGCGTGACGCCGGAATTCATTCGCCTTTCCATCGGCATCGAGAACGTCGATGACCTCATCGAAGATCTCGACATCGCATTGTCGAAGGTATGAAATCCATTTAATACCCCGGAGGCTTGAAAACGATGCTACACGCCGAAGCGTATGACGAGGCACTGGCAAAAAGGGGTACCACGAATCGATATACAACCTTCACGTTCGCAGAGCCGCCGAAAGAGCTGGTCCTGGAGACGGGGCAAAAACTTGGCCCGATCACCCTCGCCTATGAGATGTTCGGCACTCTCGATCCCGGGAAGGACAACGCCATCCTCGTGTGCCACGCGCTGTCGGGGGATTCGCACGTCGCCGGCGATGGTGGCTGGTGGGACGCACTCGTGGGAGACGACAAAGCCATCGATTTAAAAAAATATTTCGTGATCTGCGCGAACGTGCTCGGCGGTTGCTCCGGCAGCACGGGACCATCATCCATCAACCCGGCAACCGGCCAGCCCTATGCCATGGACTTCCCGGTCATCACGATCCGGGACATGGTGAACGCGCAAGCACGCCTCCTCGACCATCTCGGCATCACGAAGCTGCTCGCCGTCATCGGCGGGAGCATGGGCGGGATGCAAGCCCTGGAATGGGCCATCTCCTATCCTGATCGCGTGCAATCGGTCATCGCCGTCGCGACCGCGTGCGAGCTGCCACCGCAAGGCATCGCCTTCGACGAGGTGGGGCGGCAAGCCATCATCAAGGACGACGTCTGGCAGAAATACAAGGGCAACTATTACGGGAAAGCCATCCCGGAAAAAGGCTTGTCCATCGCCCGCATGATCGGCCACATCACCTATTTGTCAAAGGATTCCATGAAGGAAAAGTTCGGGCGCCGGTTGCATGACAAGATAGAGTTCGATTACACCTTCGGCGATGCCGAATTTCAGGTCGAATCCTATCTCCGCTACCAGGGCAGCAAGTTCACCAAGCGCTTCGACGCGAACAGTTACCTCTACATCACCAAGGCCATCAACTACTTCGACCTAAGCCGCCGGTTCGGATCCTTGCAGAAGGCGTTCAAGGGGGTCAAGGCCACCTTTCTCGTGCTATCCTTCACGTCGGACTGGTTGTATCCTCCGGAGCTATCGAAGCAGCTCGTAGCCGCGCTGCAAGCGAATGGCGTGAGCGTGACCTACGTGAACATCGAATCCACGTACGGGCACGACGCGTTCTTACTCCCGAACGAGACGCAAGAGACTGCCGTGGCTGGATTCTTGAAAAACCAGCACGAGCGCTTCCGGGGTGCACTGCCATGATTGCCGCGCAAGTGAAGAACATGCACCACGAGCATGTCAGGGATGATACCTCACCGGTCCGGCCCGATTTCTTGCGCATCGCGAACATCATCCCTGCCGGTTCGACCGTGCTGGATCTCGGTTGCGGGGATGGCGATTTGCTCGATTTCTTGATCCACGAGAAGCACGTGAACGCACAAGGCGTCGAGCTCTCGATTGCCGGGGTCAGTGCTTGCGTCGAGAAGGGCGTGAGCGTCGTACACGGCGACATCTCGGAAGCCTTGAGCAACATTTCCCAGGTCACGTTCGATTACGTGATCTTGAGCCAGACGCTGCACGAGCTCCAGCGACCCGACGAGATAATCTTTGATTCGCTCAAGGTGGGGCGCCACGTTATCGTCTCGTTCTTCAACCTGGCGTTCTACAAGTACCGGTTCAACTTGTTATTCAAGGGAACCTTCCCGAGAAATTTTCCTTACTCGTGGAAAAACACATACGCGTCGATCCTCACGTTCACCGATTTCAAGCAGTATTGCGAGGACCATGGCATTGAAATAAACCAGCGCATTTTCCTTGACGAGCGTGGAAGGCAAATCGGGACGTGGCTCGCGAACTGGCGGGCGCAAGTCGTCGTGCTGGTCGTGCAATCCAAGAAAGAATAAAAAAGGGAAGTATTCGATTAGCCAAGGTCCATTTTTTTAAAACTTTGCAATCATATTCTCCCGGGAAAAGATTTTCGGCGAAAAGTAAACCAAGATCAGGTCTATGGCGCCAAATCCGATTGTGAGCATGTATAACACGATATCGGCCACGCCGAGAAAGCCGCTGACCAGCACCCCCAGGAATATTATTACAACCGACCCGCTGATTTGTTGGGCTGATTTCGTGTCCTTTGCCCGGTAAGAGACATAAACCCCAGTGAATATCGCGAAAAATGCCATGACCGGGGCAAACACGAAGATCAAGTAGATCCAGCTCGCATCCGGAAGGAAGAGGTAGCCCAGGTATGGAAATGCTGCGATATCTAGGATCACTGATACGACCGCGCCGCACACCCATGTGATGACGAGGCCCGGGATCAAGCTTGCCAAGACCTTTGCTACGAGCAATTCAGTGTCGCTCAGCGGCAACAACAGTAAGGATTCCGCTGTTTTTCGCTCTTTCTCGCCTGCCCATGAATCTGCCGCAATTACTGAAGTCAACATTAACGGAATCATTACAAAGAATGGACGGAGCATTGTACTGACGTAGAAATGCAAATACCCGAGAACGGGCTGGGCGGCGTATTCTGGAAACAAGAGCGCAAACTCTGCAAGATCAGCAGGCGTCATAGACATGAGCGGTAAGATGATGCCGACGATGGGGAAAAACACGGTAAACATTATTGGCAGTATAATCATCGGTACGAGGATTTGCTTGTTCGTTCTAATCTCTTTCCAATCTTTCTTGGAAATCTTCAACAACAAGCGGAGACGTCCCAGCTTGCTAGTTTCCTTCGGAGAGTATGATTTTTCCATCCTAGGCTTCACCTCCCATGAGCTTGAGGTACACGTCCTCCAGCGAGTGCTGGACTTTCGCCACCTGCACGACCGGGATGTCGAGCTGCACGAGCTTCTTGACGAGGCTTGGCATGACCGTTTCTTCCGGTTTCGAAAGGTAAACGGCGAGCTCCGTGTCCGACACGGGGATGATCTTGAGCCCGTCGTCGACAGCGAGCTGGTCAGCGATGCCTTTCGGGAACGCTTTCGCGGCAATGACCTTGAACAACGTGGCCTCGAACAGCTGTTTTTCCAGATCTTCAGGCGGCCCGATCTTTTTGATGACCCCCTTGTCGATGATGGCGACCATGTCGCTGAGCTTCTGCGCCTCGAAAAGGTTGTGCGTGCACATGAAGATCGTCTTGTGGTAAGTCTTCCCCAGGGCCTTGATGTAGTCGCGGAACTCCGCGGACGCTTTCGGGTCGAGGCCCGCCGTCGGCTCGTCGAGAAAGACCAGTTCGGGATCGTGGATGAGGGTCTTGATGAGCGCCGCTCGCTGCTTCAAGCCCTTGCTCAGCGTCCCGACCTTGTCATCCTTCCGGTCGGCGAGGTTGAAATACCCGAGCAGCTCGTTCATCCGCGACTCGACTTGCTGGCGCTCGATCGAGTAGAAACTTCCGAAAAATCGGAGGTTTTCCGCCACGGTCATGCGCTCGTAGAGGCCGTGGTTTTCAGTCAGGACGCCGATGCGCGACCGGATCCCGACAGGGTCTTCGAGCACGCTTTTGCCGAACACGCGTGCGTCGCCTTCAGTAGGCTTGAGCAAGCAAGAGAGGATGCGTACGGTCGTCGTCTTGCCCGCGCCGTTCGGCCCGAGAAAGCTGAAGATCGTGCCGCTCTTGATCTTAAAGTTGACCTTGTTTAAAGCGATGGTCATATTCTTTGTTCTGTCCTTATTCTTGTTTTTGTAGATCTTGACCAGATCGTTTGTCTCGATGATTAAATCCACGGTTCACCACCTCGTTGCAGCTTAGGTTTCGTGGACTCCAAGGAGTTGACAAATTCATATTTTTTAAGACTTTTCGTGCATTTTGGTACCATGGCGAGTTCAGCATGGACAATCTCATCGTGCGCACGTTCGATCCCGGCGACGAGCAAGGCGTCAACGAGGTCATGAGGAAGGCGTTCAAGAGCCCGAATGCCAACGCGTATCCCTTCCCGCCGAGCCGGTTCATCGTCGTGGCAGAGCTTGACGGGGCAATTGTCGGCCACACGACGCTCCGGCCCATGATGTTCTACGTCGCGGGTAAAAAGATTCCGGGAAACGTGCTGCATATGGTCGCGACCGACCCTGCCCAGCAAAAAAAGGGCATCGGCCACGCTGTGCTGGACAGGGTCATCGAGATCTCGGAGCGGGAAGGCCAGCTCGTCTCCGTGCTGGAGACCCCGGTACCGCGGTTCTACGGGCTCAAGGGCTGGGAAATCATCGGCGACCGCAAGGAACTCGTGATCAGCAAAGCGAGCCTCGGTGAAAGCAAGGATCTCCCCCCGGGCATGGAGATCGCCGACGGAAACAAGGACCACGTGCAAGTCTATGCCGGGCTCCGGGAACGCTTCGCGAGGCAATTCACCTTGTTCGCGGCGGGTAACGTCGAGTATTTCCAGCGAATCTACGAGTTCGTCAACAACGGCAGCATCGTGAACTTCTTTCACGAGATAAGACTCAACGGGAAGATCGCCGGTTACGTGGGGGGCAGTCGCGATGCCGACGTGAAGGAGGGGGAACCGTTGAAGGTCACGATCCGGGAGATCGTGCTCGACCAGGTCTCGGACGGGATCCTCGTGGCCATTCTCCGCCATTTGCTCTCCTTCGACGACGAATTCCAGGCCGTGTCGATCAACTTTCCTGTCAGCAAGGAAATCGAAGCCGTGCTGCTCGCCCGTGGTGTCAAGTCGAGGGATCCCGGCGGCAACAAGGACATGGTCCGCGTCAACTCGGTCGACGGCGTGATCAACGCGTTGGGCAGCGAAATCGGTGCCGGCCTATCGGCGCTCGTGAAACAACGCAAGGGAACGCGGGCGGAGGATATCGCGATCGACGTGGACGGCCAGCGCGTGTTGGTGCAGTGTGGCAAGGAGACGTGCAAAGCTGCAAAGATCGATGGGACGGTGGCCGTGAAGAACCAGCTGTCCATCATACGAAACGCCTTCGCGTGGATGGTGCTGGGCATAAAGACGCCCTCGGATCTAGTGAAATCCGGGGCCGCGCGGTGCAATCCAGCGAGCATCTTGCCGCAACTCGATGCCATGTTCCCGAAACGGCTTGTCGTGCTGAATTATTACCCAAATTTTTACCAGGCGCACTTGAAAGAAATGGGTATAAAATAAGATGCCGCGCGGGTTCCCGGGATGCACCCTGCGAGGGTCAACTCGTGCAAGTTCTCCGTTTTTTTCAACTTGCACTCATCGTTTACCGGGTCCTAACGCGGTTGGACCGGTTTAGCCGTGTCAACCGCCACCGCCGGTACCTGTTGGAGTTATGCCTCCCAGCAGGACAAGCACGAGCCAGATCGTCGCAGCGGCGACTCCAGCAATGACGAGGGCAATCGCGACGTTTCTCATAACCATGTTCCGACTGCCTTCCACGGGTCTTTCCTCAGTGCTCATGTTCATCACGTTTCATGCGTGCTATGCGATCATGATCCACGTTATCGAATCGAATAGATACAAGCACTATTCTCAATTCGGTTGATTTGAATGTATGTGCTCTGGTTGCACGGGATGGTGCCCGTGACTAAGCCCCCCGGAAATTTCCCTTGACGTTCATTTGTTGAAGGCTTTTCCTATGCCAGAATCCTTTAAACCCCGAGACTCGATCCCCTCCATATGATCATGAACGAGACGTGGAAGGCGAGTCTGCTACTCGCCTCTATCGGCGGCGCCCTTTTCTCCATGATTATCATCTTTGCCCAATATTTATTTCCGGCCATCTATTGGGCGATGGAATTCATCGAAGACCCGACGCAGGCCAATCTTTATGCTTATCTGTTCAGCTTATTAACCTTCATAGGTTCCAGTATCGGGTTCGGCATTTTTTTCTTGCTCGTGAAACGCCCCATGCACCTCATCGTTCACTCGATCACGTGGCTGGCCCTCGCGATTCTTCTCCTCATGTATAGCGTGTCGATCTACAAGGAGTTCTACCCGTTTACGATGTACCAGGTGAGTATATTCCACGGGATAATGTTCTTCATTCCGCCGGCGATGATAGGCATATCGCAATATGGATCTGCGCTTGTAAAGCGTTTCCCGGCGAATAGATTATTGTTGTCTGCGCTCATTGGCGGGCTCATCGCCGCGGTCACTTTCTTCCTTGCAAGCTCGTGGTGGGGATACGCTTTCGTCATCCCAGCAGCTTCCTTGCTTGTCGCAGCCGTGCTGGGCAGTGCTGGATTTTCAGCGAAATTATTGAAGGAGAAAGAGCCTCGTGGCGAGGAGAAGGAGAACCAGCGGGTGCCCGTAGGGAATCCTTTTCCCTTGAACCTTCGGTTCCTACTCCCGACCTTGTCCGCGTGGCTGGCGAATACCCCGGCGCAGTTCTTTTCATTCTTCACGAGCACGCTGGAGGAGTGGACCCTCAACGCTTCGATGTTTTCGCTTGGAATGGTCATTACGGCGTTTGGATCGATTCTTTATTCAGTTAACCGCAAGAAAGAGGCACTGTTTTATCCACGCGTGTATGCCGGGGCGTGCATCGCGTTAGGAAACGCACTCTTGCTCTGGCTCGTCCCTGGATATAGCCGGATCGTGCTCAATTTCATCCTGGCAGGGTTTAGCTCGGGTGTCTTGCTATTCTGCTTCGTCCACGGACTTTTTATCGGAACGGGAAAACGGTTATCCTTACACGTAGGATTGATCTTGCTCGTGTCCTTCATTATTTCCGGCGTCGTCGCAGCACTTTACCCGATCCTAGGCGAGCTTGGCGTGACGGGGGAGAAACGTGATACGATCATGTCATTCCTCGCATTCGCTGCCGTGATCGTCGCTGGTCTGTCCACCGCGATGCTTGTGTTATCTCAATTCACTGCAAGGGCCATGGCACGAACCTTTCCCTACAAGATTCTCGCAGGAGGAACGCCGTGAGGCCAGGTATCTATCGGGATCTGATCTTGCTGCTCGCGACGCTATTCGTCGTGCTCCCCGTCCCAACGGCCAGTGCCCTGGAGAATCCGGTGATGCTGCATCTGGACAGCTCACCACGCCAGCACCTGTTGTCGGTAAACGACAGCGTTTTCGGGGCAACGGGCCTCTCTTTGATGCACGAGTTCAACTTGCAGCTCGGGATGAGTTGGCGCCGCAAGGATTTCACGTGGCAGGACATTGAACCCTCCAACGGCACGTTTGATTGGTCGTCCTACGGCGTGGATGGCGTGGAAACCGCGGGTATATACCATATCATCTTGCTCGTTTATGGCAACGAGAATATAGAAGGCGGGGAATCAAATTTTGTTCCTCGCTCCCAGCTTGACGAATGGGCAGGATTTGTGGAAGAGGTAGTTTCCAGGTTCAAGGGAAACAAGTCGACGATAGCGTACGAGGTTTGGAACGAGCCGAACCTCGAGGGCTTCTGGACGGGCACGACCGAGGACTACGCGCGTCTGCTTGCGACCTCGGCGGAGGTGATTCGACGGGTAGATCCTGACGCCCTTGTCCTCGCGGGCGGCACGGCATCGAGCCCGGAATCGGAGCGTGGACCCACGGAGGTCTTCTACGAGCAACTCTTCCAGATGAATGAATCCCATCCAGAACTGCGTGGAAAAATTGTCTTCGACATTTACAACATGCATGCTTACTTCAACACGGCCAGCGAGTACCGGGAAGCCATCCGCACTCAAAAACAAGTATGCGAACGGCACGGATTCGAGTGGGAGCCTCACCCCGACTCTGCACGGTTCCAGGACCAGTTCTCGCGCATTTGGTGCACCGAGGCGGGCTGGAATAACATCCAGCACGGGATCAAGTCCTCGACGATCGCTTGCTTCGAGGGCATCGGACGGCATTTGATATTCGGCGGCGGCGAGTTTAAATTGCCACCGGAATGCGACGCGCTCCGTGCCGTCATCCCCTTGTGGAGAAATTGCACGCCCTTCCAACATTGCAACCCATCCGACAATTGTCCTTTATCTTCTGGCACGTTCACCCTTTACGCTGCTCGCACGGAGGATGGACGTGTCGCCATCGCGTACTGGAACGAGCAGCGTCCAGGCGCGACGTTCAGCATCGAGATGGGATGCTCGGTTCTAGGTGCGAGCCGGTTATCCTTGCCCAACTTCTCGTGGTCGTACACTGATTTGGACTCGATTGGCGGTCTGATGGGAACCACTACAAGAATACGCGACATCGTCGTGGAAGAGGACTTCCACATGCTCGTCATCGATCCGGTTACTGACGTTGATGCGATCACCATCATCGTGAATGAAACGATCGATTCGGTGATTATAATCTACATAATACCGTGCGTGGCTTTTGCAGCAACCTTAATAGTCGGTTACAACTTCTCGCGTTCAATTCGATCAAGATCAAAAGATGGAAAACCGAATGGGGAGGGATCCGGCCTTGCGAACACGCATCGCTAAAGGAATGACGGCGGGATCAGGTCGATCCGTCGCGATCGCTGCCCTTCTCGTGGTAATGGTTCTCCCGCTCGCGCTTGCAAGGGAAAGCCGGGACTGGGTCGGAGATGTGCAATTGGAATTGAGCGACGAGATCCGCCAGTATCCTCTCTCCACGAATGATAGTATCTTCGGGGTGTGTTACCTCCCCCCAGATCCTGCGAGGACACATGACCGGGGCCTCGCATGGCGTCGCTTGGATTGCTTGTGGACGACCGTGCAACCGACGAACTTGACGTGGTCGTGGGGTGCCTATGATAACGACGTCCAGCAGGCCGAGATGAACAACATTTACCAGATCGTCTTGCTCTGCTACGGTAACCCGGCATTCTTGGACGGGCAGCCGAAGCTGGTGGAGGCAGCGCAGCTGGATTACTGGTGCGAGTTCGTCCGGCAAGTGGTCCGGCGGTACCGGGGCAACCAGAGCATCATCGCCTACGAGGTCTGGAACGAGGCGAACGGCGATGGTTTCTGGAAAGGCAGCGCCGAGGACTACGCGCGGCTGCTGGCCCGGTCGAGCGAGGTGATCCGGCAAGAGGACCCAGATGCCTTGATCTTGTGCACCGGCACCGCGTCGAGCGTCAACGCCAAGCTAGGCCCGAACGAGGTCTTCTACGAGAGGCTGTTTGAATGGAACCGGACCAATCCAGAATTCGCCGGGAAGCTCGTGTTCGACATCTACAACGTGCACGCGTACTTGAACAACCCGGTCCAATACCGCGAGCTGATCCGGCGGCAAAAAGCGGTGTGCGAGAAATACGGGTTTGATTGGCGCCCGAAGCCGGGAGCTGCGAGGCTCCAGGACAGGTTCTCGAGGATCTGGTGCACGGAGATCGGTTTCGGTGGCAACAAGACATACCCCGCTGACCTCAATCGCCAGATGCAGAAAACCGTGAAGGCCGGGACCATCGGGTTCTTCGAGAACCTGGGTCGCCACCTCATCTACCAGTGGACGTGGGACGAGACGTGGGTCATCGACGGCAAGCCCGCGATGGATGCCATCGCCACGATCTTCCCCATATGGAAGAATAGCACCCCCTTCGACCAGTTCAACCCGGGGACCGATATGGGTTGGAAGGCGAACGCGTTCAACCTCTACGCGGCGCGCATGAACGACGGGCAGATCGCCGTTGGATACTGGGACGAGCAATCGAAGGGAACGGCGTTCGACATCACGCTCGGGTCTGACGTGTCGTCGTTAAAGCGCATCATCCTCCCGAACTTCACGTGGGACTATACCGACCTCGCGAGGCGAGGAAGCGGGGACGACACGGTCACCACCATCCAAGACCTCACGGTGGACACGGATTTCCAGATGGTGCTCGTTAACACCTCGAAACTATTGGATCGGATCAGCATCCAAGTCCACCTTGACGTGGAGGGTTTCTTCGTCTTTTACTTCTTGCCAATCGCCGCTGTCGTGGTTGCGGCGATCGTGGCCGTGAACCTTATCAAGGTCGCAAAAAAAAAGTGAACACCTCCACAATCCCGATGACATCACGGTGCTCGTGCATATGCTCTGGATGGACGGGATGGTGCCCGGGACCGCGACCACGGGATCGAACGCCGTGGTTCCTTCGCCTTTTCGCCATTGCCGCGTTTCTTAAAAACAAATTCCGGTACGCGAAATGCGAGTTTTTTTAGTAGGAAAACCAACTAGAATTATTCAATATTGTCGAAAAAACGAGTGCATAACCGTGGACATCAAGAATCTTTCCGAGGCTTTAGCGAAAATGCTCAAAGATGTCGGCGAGATCGAGCTTGAAGACGTCGATCTCGTCGCGGAATCTTTGGAGTTACATTTTCTTCCCCAACTCGTCTCGACTGTTGCTCAACAGATGGTCGCGCCCCAGCTGGCAGCAGGAAAAACGTTAAAGGACTTCGAATGGGAAGCAACGAAATTCGAGATTCCTTTTCAACAATACACCCAAAAGATTGAACAGATCGAGTTTTCTCGTTCAAATGGCACCAAGGTGAAGATCGGGGGCGAAACCGTGCCACATTTCTATGGTTGGGAGAAAAATAGGAACCCGAATCCGCCCGTCGTGATCTACGACGTGTTCGACCTCGTCCAGCACGTGCCTGGCCCCATCAAGGATCACTACGGCGAGGATATCCTGCACAACCCGGTCGAGTGGGCGAAACTCGCCGTGAAGAAGTTCGGCGCGCAGATGCTGTCGCTGCACTTCGTCTCGACCGACCCGGCCATGAAAAACACGCCGCCGAAGGAATCGGCCAAGCTCATGGAGCAAGTGCTCCAGGCAGTGAAGGTGCCGGTGTCGATCGGCTGCTCCGGCAACGACGAGAAGGACCTCCAGCTGTTCGAGGCGGTCGGCGCGGCCACGCAGGGCGAACGGCTCATGCTTTCCGCCGCGAAGGTGGAAACTTATGAAAAGGTCGTCCCGATCGCGATGAAATATGGCCACAACGTACTGCTCTGGAGTCAACTAGATCCTAACGCGGCCAAGAAGCTAACTCGCGGTGCTCTTGATTTAAAAATGCCCCGCGATAGAATTGTTATGGATCCGACCTGCGCCACGATGGGTTATGGCCTGGAGTACTCGTACAGCATTTACCAGCGATATCATCTTTCGGGATTGCGCGGCGACTCGGATTTGTCATTCCCCACCAGCGCGGGCACGACGAACGCGTGGGGCGCACGCGAGGCATGGATGAGCGAGTCGAAGCACCCGGAGTGGGGCTTGCGCGAGCTTCGTGGCCCCTTGTGGGAGTGCTACACGGCGATTTGCTTGGCAGTCGCTGGCATGGACTTGGCCATGATGTTCCACCCGGCAGCTGCATCGATGTTCCGTAGCTTGGTGACTGAATTTGAGAAAAATTTGCCTTCATTGATCCCGCAAGTCGCCGATTGGATAACGATAAAGGTATGATCCTCAATATCCTTACTTTTTTCCTCAACATGTTTTTCTTAGCCAGCATCCTCTCGTCATCGAGGTAGGAATTTCTCTTTAACCGGATTCTCGCGGCGGAACGAATTTGGTCTCCTTCGGTATCTTTCGGTATTGCCTGAGGGCGTTATTCAACCGCGCGACAAGAACATCTACAAGAGCTTGTTTGGAATAACCTTTCAAGATACGCAGCTCTTTTTTTGCTGCTGGACGTGCGCCATCAACCAGCACGATGGTCACAGAATCGATAGAGGTAGACCAGGAATAACTTGATGTGTGCGTGTAAAAACGGTGAATTCCTTTTTTCCTAAATTCAGCGACGCGATCGAGCGCCATTTCTTTGCGACTCGGAAATGGATATCGAGTGATCTTCATAATCCCTCGCTCCATATCGACGATGACCGTGAACCGATCGTATAACATAACGACGTCAAGGATGATTATGAGAATGGAGATAGTTGCATATATTACGAAGCCAAGCATAGGGTTTCCAGTTAGAATTTGGCTACTGATCGCTGGATTGGAGATCGTAAAGAATGCTATTAGGCCAATGGCCCCCATGACTATATAGAGAAACAGGTTCAGGTCTCGTATAGTCACCTTCGTTTGATATTTCCTTCCATGCACGCGCATCGTTAGCGACCGGGGGGAATCCTCCACGATCTCGAGATAATCGGCCACTGCCGGTTCTAACTCCGCCTTCTCGAGATCCTCTCGCGCTTTTGCAGCTTTCTTGGCCTCGCGGGAAGCCTTCTTGACCTTGCGGGAAATCGGTTCGCCCATAGTTTGTCACATAAAGGATGAGATATAAGTTAGAAAGGAATTTCAATGACCAGCCCCTTCACGAAAGAGCTGGGCATATTTCTTGTTCTTGAAACGGTACGAGGGATACATGTCGACGTTCCTCACGGATTGAAACGCCCTTGAGGGCTCGCGCGCACGATTAGCGACGAAGATCAGCATAAACACGAACGTGACCATGATCCCGGCCAGCCCGCCGAAGAGCCCACCACCCGAGCCGCCCAGGGTGGCCAGGATGGCGATGAACCCGCCGATGATCACGATGAACACGACAATGCCCGCGCCAAGACTTCTCTTGGCCGCGTCCTTGCACGTGGGGCAGAGCCAGAAATCCAGGTCAAAAGTTCCGCCACTCTTGTAAGAATACGTGTAGGTATTATAGGTCTTGTTTCCCTCCACCTTGGTGCCGCTGGTCATGCCCGTCATAGTCGTGGGAGTCCACTTGTACGCGGCTGATGTCAGTTTGCTCGGGTTAGTCTCACCACACCCCACGCACGCGACAGGCCACAAGCGGCCGTTCTTGCGATTATACTTGACGCCATTTTTCAGCACGAGGGTCGATTTCTCGTGATTGGGAGTGGGCGTGAACCCGTATTTCGCATCATCTGATTCCTCTGACATGGTTTCCACTTTTTTTTGTCTTGCTCTTGAACACGTACCTTATTTCCACTGGAAGGTTTTGAATACTAAATTAATAAAGGAATCTCCCACATCTCCTTTTAAATCGCAGTGATCTCTAGTGCTCCTTGTGTTTAAACTGATCCATGATCAAGGTGGCGGGCCGCCCGTTTGCGACTTGCGTCGCCATGAACCGCATGTGTGGATCCACGTGCGTGAAGAATGCCTTGTATCCCTCGCACAGGTGATTCAATCCCGGTTCCCCCGCCGGCGACCGGTCGATCCTATCCTTGGGACACCCGCCGTGGCACGCGAAAAGAACGCTGCACGACTTGCAGCAGCCGGGAAGGGCATCCCTTTTCGCGAGCCCGAACGCCTTCTGCGCGGCCCCGGTCACCAGCGACGCTAGCGGCGCGTCCATGATGTTGCCCCGCCGCTGGTCAGGCTGCACGAAATGATCGCAAGCATAGATATCGCCATTAAATTCGATTGCGAGCGCGTTGCCGCATATCGGCGCATGCACGCACACGGCACCGGGGCGGTCGAGCCACGCCGCGAGCGCCACGTCGAACAATTGCACGAACACATCGCCCACGTCGCGCGTGACCCACTCGTCGAAGATGGTAACGAGGAATTCCCCGAGCTCCTTTCCCGTGACCGAACGCGGGCTAGCATGCAACCCCTGGTGCTCGCTCCCCCCAGCCTCTTTCTCGACAACGGGGATGAATTGGATGAACTTCACGCCCAGCGTGTCACGGAAATATCGATACACGTCAAGTGGGTGCCGTGCACTCTCCGCATGAACGCAAGCAAGCACGTTGAACTCTACGCCGTGCTTTTTCAAAACGTCAAGCCCTCTCGCGACGCGTTCGAGCGAGCCATTCCCGCCCTTGTCGACGCGATACGTGTCGTGGATGGCCGGCGGGCCGTCGATGCTGATGCCGACGAGAAAATTGTTGTCCTTGAAAAACGATGCCCACTCGTCGTTGATCAGCGTGCCGTTCGTCTGGATCGTGTTGAGCACCCGCCGCCCCGGCTTCGCGTGCTTTTTCTGGAGCGCGATGGCCCGCTTGAAGAAGTCGATCCCCGCCAACGTCGGTTCCCCGCCTTGCCAACCGAACGTGACTTCCGGCACCTGCTGCCCGGCGATGTACTGCCGCGTGAATTTGTCCAGTACGGCGTCGCTCATAAGATGATCGCTACCGGGGTATAGCCGTTCCTTGTCCAGGTAAAAGCAATACTTGCAGCTGAGGTTGCAGCGAGCATCGCATGGCTTGATCATGACGTGGAAGGCCGGCGGGGGCCACGGCATGGTGGCATTTGTCGTTCTTGTCCCTTGCATGGCAACTCACGCGTCCTCGGGCAAGGTCAATGCCACGTTGCTTTCTTTGACGTCCTTGCAGAACTGGTAATAATCCTTCAAGAATGAAATGATCGGGTACAATTGCTGGTAATAATCGATGATGATGACGATTTTTTTCGCGTCCGCGACCTTCGCGAGAAACACGAAATTCCCATCCTGGACCGTGTTCTTGTACAGCTGGAGCCAGAACCCGGTGCCATCCAGGCGGCCGTCGGCGGGGAACGACGCCTTCCCGAACTCCCGGGACCTGCGATCGAGCAAGTAGATATCCCGGGTTTCCAGCGCCGAGATGCCGAGCTTCTCCCGGATCTTTCCCTGGATGCACGCGCTCTTCATGGCGAGGTCGGTAATGGAGATCCGCTTCTTGAAGATGACCGTGTCGCCATTGATCTTGAGCGCGTCGAACGCGTTTTTCGACAAGATGTCCTTCCAGATGAAATCATCCGTGCCGGCGAGCAGCGGGGGGGCAAACCCGCCATCCTTCTGCTCGATCAAGATCTCGAATTCGCCCTTGAATTCCTTCGAAGCGGGCATTATGGCCGTCGCAGTATTTTTCACGTTTTCCAGCATATCGAGTAGCGTCGGCGATTTCCGGCCGATGGTGTCCCAGAACGTAGCGACGCTCGCGGTCGAGGCGCTCGCGAGTCGCGCGTTGTATCCTGCAATCGTGCCCGTCCACGACGGTTTCTCAGCCCGGCTGCAGAAGAACAGCTCGTGCTTGAACGGCGCGTCGGCAGGTGCGGCCGTGATGCTCTCGACGCTGCGGAAGCCAGCCGCCTTGAGCTGGTGCATGTACAGCTCTTTCAAGCCCAGCGACACGTCTCCACGGGGCACGAGCGTGCCAAACAGCTCATCGAGCACTTTATACCCGCGGGGCATGGTGAAGGCGCTTTCAATGGCAACCGCGTTGTAATCGATGATGATGTCGCCGTACGGCAGCTTGTCGTGCAATTTCTTGATAGTGGAATACTTGATGTCCAAGCCGGAAAGGTCGACGAACCAGAGGTAGTGGTAGAATTTCCCGTGCTTCTCGGTGACGGCCTGGATGACCTGATCGGCGGCCGCGTCGGCATCGAGCTCCTCGTCGTGGCCAACAGCGATGCTGGGAACGTGGTGGCTCGTCCCCTTGATGGCATTCTTCGACAGCTGGACAGCGAGCAAATCAAGCCGCTGCTTCAGCGCGGTCCGGAAGGAAGGCTCCTTGTCGGAAACGAAGACGTTATCGAAGCGGAAGTCGGTCCCGAAGCTTCCTTGCCACGCGGCGAGCAATGCCGGCCCGGGAAAGGTGTATCGCACGTCCCCCTTGTCCTTCACCACCGAGATCGTGCCGGGGCCTGCCTGGAGGTCCATGAAATCCAACGTGATGCCGGCTTGCTTCCGCATGATGATCAAGTATGGCACGATGCACCGGGCAATTGCGGACGACCGCACGGCGAGCCACCAGCCCTCCATGCTGCCAACCACGCGCGCGGGCAGGTTCAACTCGGGCGGTTCGATGGCCTTGAGGTTCGCCCCTATGTCCAGGATCTCGTCGATGCCTTCCTTGAGGAAATCTTGCCGGATTTTCTTCTTGCCCATGGCAACCATGCTGCGTGGATCACTAGATCTAACGAGGTGGCAGTTATAACTAATCATGTGTATTGAAGACGCAATGGATATCACCATGAAATACGTCGAGGTGACACCATAATACCGTTTATTCAATACTAGGCTTGTTCACCATTTAGAGAATTATCGGGTTTTAAATATATTCCTGGAATTCCCACAATAGGGTCTCGATCTCACTTTGAGAACGGAACCTGCGGGTTTCCTCTTACGACCCGCCCGGGTAAAGTATCCATCTTTGTCCATCCCTATACTAAGAGTAATATGCCTTTCGGGCGGGAGTGTCGCACTGACAAAACACGAATCACCTTCCACGTAACAAGGCCGGGGAAAAATATCACGATCTCGGGGGGATCCGGGGTTCCCCGGCAACCAAATGCTTCGTGTAACCGGCATTGACGAGGAACGCATACGCCTCGTGGACGTCGGTGGGCACGTCCTGGTATATCTGGTATCCCTTCGCTGGATAGAGCATAATGCGCTGCAAGTCGCCGACCATCGTGGCGATGAGATCGTCGACGGATATCACGTCGTTCGGGTATGCCTCAAACGGGATGCGCGGCGAGGTGACCGTGATTCGCGGCCCCGGCCATACTTTCTTGAACGTTGCGTACGTGCGACGTTCCATAAAGGGTTTTTGCACGAGGATGAATGACCGGGGAGCCAGGTGCCGCCGTTCGAGCAGCGCCCTCGTGAATGCCACGTTCTCGCCGGTGTTGGACGACTTGGTTTCAACGAGGATCTTGCTCGCGGGCACACCCGCGGTAACCGCGATCTCCTTGAATGTTTCCGCCTCGCTTTTTTTCCACGTGTCCCTGGTGAAATTGCCAAGGCCGCCCGACATGACCAGCACGGGCGCCCAGCCTTCCAGGAACAGCGCTGCGGCGTGCTCGGCAACCCGCACGTCGTTGCTCCCGAGCACGAGCATGCAGTCAGCTTTCTCCAACTTGCAGTTCACATGGTGATAATTCCAGATCTTCCTCGCGCAGTCCATCACGTTCACGGCTTGACCCCTCGCACTT
Organism: Candidatus Sigynarchaeota archaeon; assembly: GCA_030587525.1. GTDB lineage: Archaea > Asgardarchaeota > Lokiarchaeia > Sigyniarchaeales > Sigyniarchaeaceae > Sigyniarchaeum > Sigyniarchaeum tengchongense. Next base: position 33,330 of record JAUQYW010000004.1, read on the forward strand.
CATTCTTGGCCGGTGGCCTGGATGATGTTCCCCTTCACGACGTGAAACACGGGACAATGGTGCGTGCATTTTTGGCAGCCGATGCCTGCGCATTTGCTGGTATCGATCGTGATGTCCCCGTCCGCGTCCTTTGAAATCGCGGCGGTCGGGCAAACATTTATGCACACCCCGCAGCGCTCGCACGCAATGCTCCTCGCGACCACACCGAGCAAGTGGGTCACGATTTTGTCAAAATCAAAATCTTTCTTCGGCGATTGCACGAACAACGACCCGTCGGCGTACAGCATCATCCGAAAATCCGGCTCGTAGTTGAAGAGCAACCCGGAACCCTCGTCGTGCTGGATGCGCTTGTCGATGGTCTGCACCCACGGGAGCAGCTCGGGCAAGACGAGCGGTACCGAGAAGCGGGCCTTCACGGAAAAACCGCCCGCGGTGCAGGGCGAGATCCCCTTGGTCATGTACAGTTTGATGGCTTCGGGAGCGATGGCTTCGCCTTTCTTCGACGGGGCGACCGCCTTGGGGAGTTGCTCAGCAAGTTGTTTCCACTGCCCTTTCGGATGCTTGAACCGCCAGAGGCCCCAGTCGAGCCACTCGGCCGGGTTGCCTTGATCCTTGCAATATTGCTCGAGAAAGGCTTGCCACCGCGCGTGCAGCGCCGGGTGCGTCTGCCGCATGCGCTCGAGGTTGGCCATGCTCTGCGCGGGGCATAAGTAACAGCCCAAGCGGTCATGGCCCTTGAAATACAGCGGGTTGATCGGGAGGGCGGGATCCGCCTTCTTTTCCGCAAGCAGGAATAGCCACTCGTCGAGGGCCGTCCAGCGCTTGATTGGCGTCCCGATGACTTGCATAGGCACGTAGGAATTCGTGTATACCCGCTTGTCCTCGGCCCTGTTGAAGCTCTCGTATTGGCGCTGCCCGAGAAACACCAGCAGCCGCGGGTCATTGGCATTTCCAAACCGCCTCACCATTTCCTCGATCATGTCGTTGATCTGGCTAGCCTTCAACGTGTGGCAGCAGAACCTGAAGTCCCGCGCGGGTGGACCGAAGTTGGCAGCGAGGGACCAGAACTTGTCCCCGGCCGAGCGCGAGTAATACACGTCACCAAGGCCCGCCCATGCCACCACGTCCTTGATGTTTTGCAGCACCTCGGGAAACTCGAGCCCCGTGTCGGCGAAAAACATAGAAAAGGGCTTCTTTTTATCGCCAGCATCCAAAGCCTTCTTCACGAGGAGCAATGTGGCCAAGCTATCCTTCCCGCCAGAATAAGCCACCGAAACGGGTAAATCGTAGTTTTTCACCACGGCATGGATAAAATCAATGGCGATCTTGACATTCTTCTCGATCAAGCCCGCGTTGACCACGATGACGTCATCCCAGGACTTCCGGGGATACGAGGCTGGATCCTTGATATCCGCGACCTTGATTGGAGGGCCATGGTGCTTTAGCTTCGCCACCCGTCCCCGCCCTTCAGCCATCATCTTGCCGATCGCGTCGCCACTCGCCATGTAATGGCCGGCTCCGGCGACGCCATTATCCGTATATACGATGCACGGGTCGCCGTCACGCACGTTCATATCGACCTTCTTGATCCCGGGAACGAGCACGCTGGCGCCATCCACCACGTATTTTTCCGCGTCGAGCATGTACTCAACGCTCTTCGGCGGGGCAGCATCTGCTGTCAAGAGGCCGTGATCGGCATAATACTTGTAGATCCATTCCCCCCCATCGAGCGTCGGCATAAACGCGTGTCCTTTGGCGAAGATATCGTACCGGAGGTTTCCCGCCCAGGCACCGTGCACGATGACCTGGTAGTCGAGATCGAGCGCGCCTACCTTGTTGAGCAAGACCACCGTCCCGTCGGGGAAAAGGTAATTGCCTATACCTTGAACGAATATTTTATCACATGTCTCACGCAGCAAAGCCATATCGTGTTCGAACGCAGGCCGGACATCGCCTGGCGGCGCGAGCTCGATGGTTTCCAGCGCTTTCTTGCAAGCGGGACATGTCGTGCCGCGTAAAACGGGAACGTCGCACGCAACGCACCACCGGGTCAAGATCTTGCCGAGAAATGGTGGCCGGCGCTTCATTCGATCGCGGTTTAGATCACGTCCCATGCGTCTAGAAAAACAACGTGAGGTAAAAAATTCGTGCTTATTTGAAATAGAACGTGAACCGGAGCTTGAGTTTGATGCCCCGGGGGCCGAACGTGACGAGAACATAGGCATTTTCCCTTCCGCCGATGTCGAGCTTGGTGCCAACGATCGGGATTGTAAGGCTGCGACCCCCGACCGATGATGCGAGGATATGATCGGGATAATTGAAATCGGCCCTGTTTTCCTCGGCAGCGACCGTGTGCAGCTTGTCACTTGGGTCATCGCGTGTCTTTTGGGCGAAATCATAATGCATCTGCAAATAATTGCCACGTTCGTGCTCATTCATGATGAGCGACGTGGTCGTGTGGTACGTGCGGACAAGCAACTCGCCGGTCTCGATCGACGTGAACTCCTTTTTCAAGCTTGTCCACGCGGCCTCTATCACGGGCTGGATCCAGAGCAGCTGCGTGATCGAGAAGCTCTGGAGCGTTGCCTCCACGTCGATGATGGCTTGCTTGTGGTCCTTGAGCTCAACGATCGTGCGGTTCTTCGTTTCTAAAACAGCGCGGTTGATCTTGCTGAAGGCGTCTGATTTCACGAGTTTATCCAGCGGTAATCTAAACACGCGCAGCGCGTTGCGGGTGAACCAGGTACGGATCAGGCATTTCAACTGGAAAGAAAGCGGTTCGGTTGCATCCCACAAGCCCCGGACGACTTGCGACGCTTCGAGCGTCGGCGTCGCGCTGCCGATGACTACGCGATCCCAGCAATTCTGGACGAAGCCGGGTAGCGCGAATATCCTCGAAAACAACCCTGCCGGGGTCACGCCCCCGGCGACCCGGGGATCGATCTCCAGCCACACCCGCGGGTAGTATTTCATCTTCTCGGCGATGGCCTCGATGCCCGACATTTCGAGGCCGGAGAAGATGAAGATGACATCCTTGTACTTGGCAAGCAGACCGAGAATTTTCGGCAACCATTCGTGGAACGAGGGGGCCTTGGCCACGGAGTACTCGTAAAAATCCCATTTAACCGGTATCCGGTTCTTGTCGCAGTGCGCCATGATGACTTGGAAGGCTTGCCCCTCAATGTCGAGTTGTTGGAATAACGGGTACATCACGATGCCAGCAATGAGGCTCGCGCTCGTGGTCATAAACGAGATGTCCTTGCCCTTCAACTCCGGGCAGATGATGGCCGACGCCAAGCCATTCACGGCGTTGCAAGTCGCGATGACTTGCTTGTTCGTGATCTTGCATACCTCGTCCAAATAAAATGCCTGGAAGAGCACGTGGCCGGTACACACACACGTGCGCTCGATTTCCCACTGGGCAGACGTGATCTTGCGGTGATAGAACAGCTCGTGGTGGCGCTCGTCCTTGACTGCTAGCAATTCCTTGGTCTCTGCATCCATGGGCAAATCAACGAGCAATGGCCATTGCAACGAGTCCACTGGCGCGAACACGAACGGGTTGGCAAACGTGGCATCGAACACCGCGGAAAAATCGGGGCAATACAGTTTCTCGATCATGGCTCTCGATTGAAGGATTGGAACACCTTTCATATCAAGGTTTGGCTCGCGTTCCGCATGAATCAAATGCGAGCTCATGCTTGATCAACAAATTTACGGACTAGCTTCAATGCAGACTTTTCATTGTTTGCGTGTCAAGAGATAGCATCGACTGGGAAGTCGGGAATGATCTGTGCCTGGTAACACGCCATAAAAACAATCGCCGAGCATTCCTTTCGTTGATGGATTTTGGATGTTGATGAATTATGCAAGCTATAAATAATTTAAAAGTAATCCAGTAACACGCCTCGTATGTGTTTCGGGGCTAGAGACGAACGATGCCGAGTACGAAATAGCTAGTTCCCTCCCTCTATTTCCCGGCTTCTTTTTTATGCCTGGAGCTGGAGTTCTGCCCTTCTCTCCCGATTATTTCCTAAGATTGATATTCGAAGACGAATCATGTGGAAGAAAAAGGTGATCATTGATGACCATAATCGAAAACGTGGAAGAACTCATCGAATTCATGAAAGGAATTAAACAAGACGAACCGTTCACCCTCACTATCCAAAATAACTCGCCAGATCCATATAAACCCCCAAGTGGTGTCGGGTGGAAGAAGGCGATGTCCCTGGAAGCGGCAATGACGAATGCGCTGAAGGAAGTCCACATCAAGATAGGTCATGGCACGAGCAACGGGTATTTCTACAAGTAAAAGTGTCCAAGATCAATCTTTGGTTCTATTACTCCACGCGTGGGAAATGATAAGGGGACGATCGTGAAGCGTGGTAATCTATTTAAATTCTAAGCACCAACCGGAGATTGCACTTATTTCGAGTGGTGACGCTAACATGTCGTACATTCCAAAGTATATTTTGAAACGCATGATACCAGCGAATGCGTTCTTCACCGTTGACAAGAATGGTGATGGAAAAGCGGAATCAATCGGTTTTTATATCGTGAACGTGATCAGCCCCATATCGATTCCAGCGGACATTCCGAAGGACCCGAAAGAACTCGCGAAGCTAGCTGGCGTGAGCGATCTGAACTCGCTCATCACCGTGACGCTGGATGGCATCGATCTCAAGTTCGACTTCAAGAAGCTGGAGTTGCTCTACGAGGGCAAGAGCGTGAAGATGGGTAACTTAGCCGATGCGGCCGGCGTGACCTTGCCAGTCGGCGGAATAGTCGTCGTTCTCTATGATTACCCGGAAAAAGATTATCCACCAGGCACAAAGATGATCGGCGAACACGAGCTCGTGGTAAAATACAATGTCGCAGGCCAATCAGGTGATATCAGCGCCAAGCGCGAGGTCACGAAAGAACGGACTCTATTGAAATATCCACCCGATATCTCCAAGTTCAAGTGATGAATAGTTGTACAAGAAATAATTGATAGATGGGATACTGATGCAATTTAATTTTGAAATCTTTGCAGATGTACTAGCGGGTTTCACCTTCCTCGTGGCAGCATGTGTGTGCATCGTGCAAGGACAGCGGAAAAAGAACAGTGCCTTGCGTTTGTTTGCAATCGCATCAATAGCATTTGGCACGTCCATTTTCTTCCAAGCCTTCTCTTACATGATCTTGCTGGAAAGTTACGGCGTGGCAATGCTGTTGAAACAGATGGCAACCGTGCTCTCCGTGTTTGGATACATCTTCATTTTTGTTTTCGTGAATTACGTCTGGTTTGAACGAATGCGGCTGTGGTTGCTGATACCACCAATCATTCTCGCGACGCTGGAGATAGCATCAATATTTTTTACTGAAGGTCTCGTGCCCTATTATTTTTTCGAGAACGAAACTCTCATCGCGACCAGCATTGGTAAAGCAGGATTCTTGTTGCTCTTCGAGATGATACTTGCAAACGTATTGCTTGAGCTCGTGATAATCGCTTATTTTACAAAATCGTATATGAAAGCCCCGGAATCGCTGAAAAAAACGGCCTTGATCTTGTTGCTCTACTCGTTGCTGTCGGTTTTTGCAAGTGTTTTGATTTCTTTGATTACACGGTTTTCCCCGAACGGGGCGGTGAACTTGTTCTTGTACGGTCTCAACTACTTGATGATCACCTCGGTTTATATGCTCATCATCGCCTTGGCCATCCGGAATCCACAACTGCTTTGCATCCTCCCATTCCGAGTTGATCGCTTGCTCATCATCTACAACAATTCGGGCTTGCCGATTTTTGATTACCAGTTTTCGACGCAGAAGGTCGATGGTATCCTGTTCAGCGGGCTCATTCAGGGCTTGCAATCCCTTTCCGTCGAGGTGCTGCAGAAAGGGCAGATCTCCCAGGTCATCCTTGAATCAGGCGTCTTGACCTTCCGGAAGATGAAGATGTTCACAGTCGGGCTCCTTGCATCGCGGAGTTCTCAAATTCTCGGCCGCAGCTTCATCGGGTTCACCAACGCGTTTGACAAGCAATACACCACGGCGTTGCAGCAATTCAAGGGAGACAGGAGCATGTTTGACAGCGCGGATCGCCTGGTACACGAGTATTTCGGTTACGTGCCCACCAACGCGTGATAAAAGCGGTAATATTTTTTATTTTCCCACTGATGGCCACTGATCTTGAAGCTACTTACTGCTCGCTGGATCCTTGCAATTAGGATTTCGAGTGGCTTCCACGATGGCTTCCTCGATCATAAACACGACCCTGGCGACGACGGTCCACGCATCGAGTGCCATTGGCGCGATCGAGTGCACATTATCGGGGAGCACGTGGTTCTGCCATGTACCGGAAAAATGGCCTGCTTGGAACCCGCCAACGACCAACAACACATCCCGTTCTCCTTTTATGGCGAGCTCCGCGATGCCCGGCAAGAACCGGTCGAAAGACCGTAGTGTTCCCCTCGTTGAAAAAACATGAACGAAACATGGTTCGAACCGGTCGAGGAACGAGGCGAGAGAAGTTTCCTCGGCCATAAATAACTCGGGAGTGTTTTTTCCTGGCGCGAGGGTATTTACCATGATCCCCTCAAACCGGTTGAGAGACCGGGGGATTCTTGTTTCGGGATCAATCATTATCATTTTCTCGCCGGGAAACTGCATGTGGATACAAACGCGCAAACTCTTGAAGAGATTATTGAGTGGGGTTTTCATTGCATTGAGTATACAATAATGGACGAGATCCGGGCGACCACGTTTTTCAGCAAACGGCAACGATGCCATGGCCGAGTGATGGTAATTCGTGTCAAGCAAGAGCTTGTCCGGCGTCTTGTTCTTGTGGTGAGCATCCGCGAGCACGCTCGGGTGATTTCGAATCGACTCTGGAACGATTTCCAGCGCCGATTCCGCGAGGACGAGCCAGATCATCTCATTCCCTTCGCGACTGATTTTCCAGTCGTCGCCGATAGTGATGCCGCTGTATACTCCCGCAATGCAGGCACATGACCACGACGTGGGCAATAGTTATTTTCACGATGCATGTTCGTATCAAGTAATAAGCTTGCTCTTTGCACGCTTATTCATGGGTCTTGCCAAGTTTATCAAGGTAATCCATTGCGATGAGAGCTCGCTGCCCCGCCACGCGCCCTGCAGTTTCCCTCCGGACCACACCAGCGATTCCCCCTCGTGAATCGTGCTGTGCTCGGAACGCCCAAGGGGGAACACGACCGCGGCACGCATCGTGGCGGGAATGACGATGTCGAGGCGAAACTGGGAGCCGTTTTTTGTCCAGGATGCTTCGATGTCGCCCAATGGCGTCGGAACGATGCCTTTCGCCCACGGGAGGCCGCATGAATGGAGGGGTCATCTTTATGATGGTGGCCATGCAGCTGAGAAAATTAGGCTTTCGAGGCTCGAATGTAGTTACAAGGTACCGTTACCGTGAAAAAATATCGATAACGATATTCAGATAGAATTTCTAGGAAGCACATCTTAGACAAGATGCTTGATTATAATAGCGTTCCATTTTGAGGAAAGGTATTCAGCAACAAGGCGCCTGTGACAATGCATGGGTTTATCCTCGCTGCAGAGAAGGCAAGCATTGTTAAATCGGGCCTGTGAAAGCGCTTCAACTTTTCGTTTAATCATCAAATCAATGAACTTTTTCTCGTATATGCTCCATTCGCCTTTTTTTTTCTTGTATTCATCAAGAATTTCCGCAGTTGGCGTCAATTCAGGTTCATATTCATATTCAATATTGCAGATTTTTTTTAGAAAATATTGCAAATCCTTTGATTTCGCGAATCCCGATAGTTGGGAACTGTTTTTCAATCTAATATCAATGATTTTTTTCACGTTATTCTCTTGAAGTAATCCGAAGAATTTTTCAGCGCTTTTTCCAGCGAATCCGATAGTGTAGATCATCATTTGAAGCTCACTTGTTAAATGGAGAATCATTTTATCCCATTAAATGCGATATCCTTGTTTCTCAATTCATATAATTCTTCCAAACGATTTCCCCCGGTTTTTTTTACCTGAGGTATCCATTTTTCAAGGTTTGAACTTGAATCGGAAGATCCTTCATAATTTTTTAACAGCCGCTTTTCGAGCTCTATTTGGGAGATTGATCTTGATGCATCAATTATATGTTCTACAATAACGCCCTTCTTAACGAGGGCTGGCGAAATCAAGACAAATCGATGGCAATCAAAAGGATCCTTTTCAGTGCACATCAACGCGACGTTAGAACCTTGTTTGATGATTTCAATTACTTTCGCTATGCCTTCTTGAAATTTTGGAAGAAGGCGCACCTTCTTAAAATCGACTTTTCCATCGGGAAACAGTACTTTCGGATCAGTATACCTTGCACCCAGGTAATCCCCAAGGAAATGATATGCGACTTGACATTTCGCTAATTCTTGTTTCAATGGTTCACGATTAAATTGCGGGCAATACCGACTGTATGGCATGCTTCTAACATCGATTATAGCGTTTATTCCATGTTTCTGGATAATAATGATGAATTCGGTAACCGAAAAGATTGAATGTCCAACCGTTTTACATTTGATTTCTTTATCCTCGACCATATCAATCCCTTATTTTTATAAAATGACACAGTTTATTTAATCATAGATAGAACACACTTGCGACGAGTTTATAACAAAAACCTTTAAATGGTTCACCTAAACTGATGCAGAATAGAGTTCCTGTTTGAATTTGATGATCACTCAATTTCTTTCGGGAGAATTCACGTAAAACACTTAAATCGGTTACTCGAAGTTGGTAATCAAACCCTTTAAACGAAAAAAATGCCGTGACTCGTATCCGCTTATATTCTTCACTTACTTTCAATTCTATTTTTTCAGGTTTAATCAAAATCAAGGAGGTTTTGATTTTTTTCATCACGAGCTCCACTGGCATTCTATCATTCATCCCAGGGCGATCTCCATTATTCCAGAGACTATCAACGTTATCTATTAAGCGTTGAATGTCCGCTTTCGGGAAGTGACCTGTTTTTTCCCAACGCGTTTGCTCGTCTATCATAAAATTCTCGGTTTGATAGGGCATCGTCGCTCTATCATCTTTCTTGAGTATCGGGACCTTTACGATATCCAATAAATTGAGAGGATTCCCATCCTTTAATTGAAAATGACGCGGGGTTAATTCACCAGTCTCCAAATTACTCACGGGCCTAATCGATCCACCAATTCCATCTTCGAATACCTCCTTTCCTGCAATGCAATGATTAGAGTGCTTACTGGAATCAGTTAGGCAAATTATCGTCTTAAATTCCGTCATTCTTGGTCCAACACTAAATTGGAAGTTGAAGTATAAAGTGTTCTTATCTATGGAACAATAAAGGCATATTTCATTCAAGCATGTGCAGATAATTTCTGAATCTATACCGAGTGTTCAATACCGCGTACTCACCTTAAATCGATATTTGCCACCTTGCATCGATAAGATGACATCCGTCGCACCAGGCTGGGGAAAAAATCCTTGGATTGCCGGATAATTGGGATGGCGAGGGCGCGAAAGCATACGAGAAAGCAACATGGGAGCGAGCAGCAGAATTTATAAAACTACTGGCGTATCACGTCTGGAAAAAAAATCAAAAGATCATCACCATTCCGAGGTTTTTACCCGGCCCCGATGGAAGCATCGACATTCATTGGAAGGTCCCAACCTTCGACCTCCTCATTAACATTCCCGAGAGTCCAAGCGAACCTGCAACATTCGCAGCAGATGACTACGGGAAGAATTCCGCGAAGGGTACCTTTGATCTGCGGAAAATGAATCAAATGCTCGTCTATTGGCTGGTGGAATTCACGTGACCTGGGAAATCGAGCACATTCCCGACGCGGACAATCTTTTTCGGAGAGTTCATACCAATCTTCTTCTCGGGATATCAAGCGACGGGGATCTTCCCCCCGTACCACGTTACCCATTCTTGCCACTCGTCGCCATCGCTGCCGCTGCCGCGGTCCCGGTGCCAGCCCAAGCGCCGGAGTACCTTCTCGCGGGGCTCTAGCCGCTTGTATCGCTTGATCCGGGTCATGGTACGCCATCCACGTGGGAACCACGCGTTGCCGATGTCCATAAGAAACGTTCGATAGACATTTACCAGCGGAACGAGATTTGTGCACGCGTGATGTCATTCTATCGCCTTGGGGTATATGAAGGACAAACCTTTCCCCATATCCCATATACAACATTATATGGTATCGTCTAGGCATAGGGAATGTGGCAATGGCGCCGCGAGGCAGAAGCCTTAAATGGCGAGCCTCGGATGATGATACAGCCTTTGAAATCGGGATGAAGACCTCATGGCATACCGCATCGCTCGCTGTCGATGGGCACGATTCAAGCAAATATGTACTTGCGCCGCGCTGCTCGCCCTCGCAATCGCGTCGTGGGCCGCGCCGGCTGCCGCCATGTTCGAGGTGCAGTGGTTTCCTTCCGATGGCACCATCTGCGAATACGCGGTGCGCTGGGACTTTCGCTTCAATAACGGGACAGCGTACAACGATACGCCCTTCAGTGTATATAATGATACGACACAGCTCGATTCCCCTCCATATGTATGGTACATCGACTTCTACCCGGATGAGGCGGAAGAGCATCTCGAATCGATACAAGGAAAGGCGGGCATGAGCTTGCTCGCGGAGCACGTGCCACTCACGTTCCGTCACACGTACAGCGAAACATCCCCTGGAAATCTTAGCCGGCACTTTACAGTCATCGCGGGAAATCTCACGTTCGATAATGCCGAAACACGGTTTATAAACAAGTTCGAGGGATTATATTTCGGCGAAAATTACCTGAATGATAATGTCGAGAAAGGAGCTTTTTTCACCATCTCGACTCGTTTCAGCGACTACATAGACTCATCCTTGCAGCTTGGCGCCCCTATATCGACATATCTCTACAATGGCTCGATTCCCGACTGGATGCCACGCATTTCCGAGCGAACCGATGACATGATCGTCGCAAATCTGAATTATACCCATAATAACAATTTGACTTCTGAATTGGAGATACAAATGGATCTATCAGGCCAAGTAACTAAGCTTCACCGTAATTATCGCACTAATTACCCGCTCTTCGGTTCCGAGAATTCCTCCACCACATACACCTATTCGCGCTCGGTCACCACGCGCCGCGATTATACCGCTCTCGTCGCTGGCATTTCTGCGGGGGGAATTGCGATCGTGGCCATCCTCGCGATTATTACAAAGCGCGGGAAAATTAGAAGACGACTTACACCAAAGGTGGATTAATCTCCTTTTTTCGGCCCCCTGCGGGGGCTGACCAGCAGCCAGCCCCGCGATGATTATTGGCCCCGATATCCTTCGCATCGTTTTTCCCGCTTTCCCAATTGCTAGCGCGGTGATCCACGCGATGCAGAGACGACTCAATCACCACAAGAATTTTATCCCTTCAAAAACTGGAGAGGTTTCAACCGTTATTGAAAAAAAAAGAAGATGATTTAAATCCGGTTAAGATTTTCGACGATGCACTGGATTTTACATGCTAATTGCGAGATCCATATCATCTTTTGTTAGTTTCTTGCGATCCGCGTGACGACAGAATTCCAGGGCCCTCGTGGTGAGTGCAATCGCCTTTTCTTCCAAGATCGAGATCAACGCATCAACGGCGTCCTTGCTAACCATTTCGGCGCCGCCCTTCTTCATAAGTTCACGAATCGGGGACCAAGCCAAGATTCTCTTTGCCATTTTGATTCACTGTTTTTCTGTTTGAAAATTTGATTCGAGGTATAACAGCACTTTTTTTCTCCGCGTGATGCTGTTGATTAATAAATCGTGCAAGTGGCTTATAAATTTTTTGGAAGGGCTGAAGAAAGTCCCAGGCTCTTCGACAAAATACCATTGTCGGCGTGGTTCATCAAGATGATCTCGATCTCGACAAGTTTCGAGGCAAAGTATTAACGGGAAGCAAAATCTTTTAATTCGACACACCAGCCAATTTCTTCTATAAAGTTATTGATCCAAGCCAATGCTAAAAATCTTTTTGATAACGATTCGTCATCAACACCTCAAATGCAGTTAAAGAGCTCAAAATGAAACTGGTGCGACTTGATTCTCAAGTTTTCGGTCATTTTTGGGATTCCCGGCCCTGGTTAAGGTGCAACACGAGCACGTTTTTCCGTCTTCTGCATCGGTTTTTCGTGCTGACGGTTGGATCCAAGGATCAGCGGAAAAACACCATCAATCATTCCATAATATTCTGGTGTAACATGATATCAGTGAAAGTCACCGCTTTTCATATACCAATGTCGATGATATTAATACGTCATTCAACAAAGTCCACGATGTGAACGCCACGGCTGAAATGTCCCCGGCGCAACCCGTGACTCGCGCCCCCCTACCTCGACGCTTACAAGGGATGCGGAACGGGATTTGCTGAGATTATATAACGAATATCAGACAAGACAAAATAAGCTCGTTGTTTTTAGGGAAAAATCGCGTGATTTGGATCGAGCGTACATGGTCGCGAAAACATACACCTACGACAACACGGGGAAGGAGGTCGCGATGTCCTACCTCAGCGAAGCGCTGGCGACGAACGACGACATCCGGGCGGCCCTCGGCATCTCGGATGATGAATGGAGCAACAGTTACTCGCCGACCGGGAAGCCCATTCCAGCAGCCAAGATCAAGCGCCTCGTGGCACGGATCGACAAGGACATCAAGGCGGGCAGCGGCGGGGGAGGATTACGAGTGGTTCTCGGAGTTCCTCCACGATTGCTTAGCACGCTAAGCAATAGGCTCTCGAGATGGATTAATGCTAACCAAGGTTCCCGATGCTTCCTCCCTCCTTGTCCAGATTCTCGACATTCCCCGAGGCGATACTTGATCTTGCCAACGATGTCCTCACCCAGGTCATCCCCGTCATTTCTCCTTGTTGTCCCTTGTCATTCCATCTCGAAAGATCTCGTTTTTCATTCCCCGTCTTTATTTCTGACCGCTTCACAAGCTTGTGGTTCAATGTCTCTTTAAATACATATAAGAAGCAATAACAACTGAAGGATAAAACAAGCAGACCAATCATAGCGAAAGCCTCGTTTGGGATCGACAAGGATACACCGCTGATCGAAGGTAGGAAGCATAGGATCCCGATTACAAAGGTGCTAATCGATAAAACGGTGAGAACCACTATAGTCTTTCTCCCTCGAGTTAGATCGATTTGTGGAATGCTCAAGTAGGAGAGGATTTTATCGATCTCCGTTAATTTCGTGCTGATGCTTGAACGCACGAACATCTTAGGAATAGAAACCTTCAAGGTGAACGGTATCGCGTTAGTTTCGCACCATCCTTCTACTACTTTTGCTACCTTGTCCAGGACGACGAAATGTCTTTTAATACCGCTATTAACATTAAGCTTGGCCAATTCACCATCCTTTTTATAAAACTTGAGTTCACGCAAGGTAGTGGCTCCCGAATCGCTTGTTATTTCGGAGATTTCGTATGTGACTGATTGTACATCGGATGCAGGTAGTACATTGCGCAACTTCCTTGCCTTATAGATTTCAACTACACGGGGTTGGATACACGTCTTAATTTTCTTAATCCCCTCGTGAAAAATGCAGGTTGATAGGATCGTTCCTCCAACACCACACATCAAGGCAAACAGATTTGAGATGGAATAGAGTACCAATGAAAAAAACCAGAAAACCATACATATAACTATCGAGATAACCACGATGTTATCTCTCCGGTATTCAAAGCATTCCATGATATTCACTCATATTTGTAACTGTCGTCGAAAATACTACCCAATATCACACTTTACCATTTTCACTAAGTGACCATCATTTTTCACCCTTAATTGTTTTTTGGCTAGTTTTACAAACGATCGCGACAAGTAAAGTTCCTCCTCCGAATCCGGGAAGTGGGCGAGAAAGCACAAGGTTAATACGATGACTATTAATGGCTACCCGTACGTGCGCCGCCAGCAATGGCGGGGCAGTGAGCATCGGGGACAACGTAGCCTTGCAACCAACCACAGGTTTGCTAAGGAGCCAGCCAGTGGTGCCCAAGGGAAGCCACGGGGCAAAGACGTGATAAACCTCGTTAAAAACAGCCGGCGAAAGGTGGGTGCATCCTAATGCGTTTGACATGGAATACGCCGGGGCCAAAATGGCAAGCCGTCTGGTGGCGGTGGTTCGTTTTCACCGCCACGTCATCCAGTGCACGGCCGGGGAATAGCGTCTGTGCGGCGGAGAAAAGTCAAGAAATGGAATCCCAACAATATGGGCAGTGGTATCAGACCACTCGTGGCAACCATGCGGACTCACATCCAAAAGATGTGGGCTCTGAAGCATGCGTGGCAATGTACCGATGCTGCGAACCTCCCGAGCAGCTAGGGCTAGTCAAGAAGGACTCAAGGGAAACACGTGTGAACCGGTGGTTAAAGCCCCGTGATTCCCACGCTGCGAAAGGAGGTTGTTACGCAGCGAGCACAAAGAAGTCAAGGGCGCCAGGGGTATGCAGTGGACGCTTGCATGCCTATCTGATCAGAGTGCGCCCGGGGTGGAGCCGGCCCCTAAAAGTCCTGAAATTGTCCATCTCTTGGAACTCCGAGAAATCTCCGTGTATTGAAGTGAACGGAGATAGAGATCGGGTGAAAGTTTCCTTCTAAAGGAAGGACACAGACTACCCGTGACCCCAGCAGGAAATGAATCAGAGTTGATCTCAAATGGAAGGAAGACGTGAGACGGGCGAACAGCCCGTGCGTGCCAACCAACGTGTGTCTCTTGATTGGACCACCATCAAGTGGGACCAAATCAAGCACCACGTCGGGAGAATACAAAGACAAATTTTCTGTGCTACTCGTGCTGGTGACTTCTTTAAGGTCAGTCGGATACAGAAGTTACTAGCCAAATCGTTACCTGCGAGATTGTGGGCTGTGAAACTTGTGACGGAAATAAACAGCGGGAGAGCGACGCCTGGAATTGACGGAAAGTGTTACTCAACTCCTAAAGAGAAAATAGCCCTCGCGGAAAGTCTCAAGTTAGCAAACTACAAGCCTGACCCTGTACGTGTTGTGTATATACCAAAGCCGAATGGTGAGTTGCGGCGGCTCGGGATTCCAACGATGCGAGACCGAGCCATGCAAGCATTGGTCCTGCTAGGCATGGACTCAGAATGGGAAGCCAGATTCGAGCCGCACAGTTTTGGGTTTCGGCCAGGAAGAAGTGCAATTGACGCTGCTGCGCACATTTGGAATACCCTCATGCACGCTAAGAACCGAACACCACATCCTGGATGGGTATTTGATGCGGATATCTCCAAGTGCTTCGACTGTATTGATCACGAAGCATTGATGAAGAAAATAGGAGCAAACCCTTTCTCCGGCATAATCAAGGCCTGGTTGAAGGCTGGCGCTGTAAGTGTTTCTGGGTTCGAGAAGAGCGAGCGAGGAACGCCACAAGGCGGGGTGATAAGTCCGTTACTGGCAAATATTGCTTTAGACGGTATGGAACGGCTCTTTGGAGCACTCAGCAAGACGAACAAGTATCAGTGTCCTTCTAGGCGCAAGGGAATGGACAAGGATGTGGCCGTGTTTAGATATGCCGATGATTTTATCATCCTTGGACCAAGTAGATATGTATTGACGAGCTATGTCATACCAAAAGTAAGAGGATTCCTTGCAACTGTTGGATTGACTCTTAAGGAAGCAAAGACAAGAATAGTGAATGTCTCTGAGGGTTTCGAGTTTCTAGGGTTTAGGTTCCAACGATTCTTTCGCCGTGACGGATCCATTAAAGAATTTTCGTATTACCCAAGCCGAGAAAGAATGGATAGATTCCTCGTGAAGCTGAAGGAGTACTTGCAACACCAGCGGAGTAGTGATATAAAGGAGACGATAATTGCCATGAATCGTCGCATCCGGGGGTTTTGCAATTACTTCAAATGGAGTGATGCGCATGATGCTTTTGCATATTTGTCGCATCGGCTCTGGGAGATGATGGGGTTTTGGACACGGCGCCGGCATTCTACGCGGAATTGGAAATGGTTGCGGGCGCGTTATTGGAAAACCTCGGGCAATAGTAAGTGGGTGTTCACGCATAACGGCGTGTGTTTGGTGTCTCCATATACGTTAACGACGCAGTGGTGGAAGTGGCCGAAGGTGAGAATCATGGCTAGTCCTTATGATCCAGCACTTTCCGTGTATTGGCAGTCAAGGATGAAACGTGGCACGTCTTGGGCAAGGAACTGGTCTGAGAGTAACGATTTGATCTCCTATAGGGTGTGGACTGGCGACACGAAGCAACCCGGAGAACGTCGAGAAGATGATTCTAATGGAGACATGGTGACATGATGTAGGGTACCTGGGGCTCGAGCCGGATGCGGTAAAAGCCGCGTGTCCGGTTCCTCCGAACAGGGGGGTGGAGCACCCCCTTGATTCGTGCCCTAAAGGCTCTGATGAACGTCGGGGAAGGGGAACTTGGTAAAGAAAAATTTCCTTATGAAGGAAATTTGGTAAGTTATATTAGCAGTGATAACTATTATCACTAGTAACCATTCTATATTGAGATAAGATACGATATGACCCATCATTTCCTCAAATTCCTCCCCTTGATCCAGCAACTTGTCGTGAAGCTTGGCGTTCATCGTACTCCAACTGGAAATCGACTCGGAATGACAAACATGCTGCTGGGCGTGTTGAGCACGATACACGACAAAGGTGGATGTATCGTGCGGGAGGTAGCCGATGAGAATCTCATCTCAATCCCTGCAGCTTCGCGAATGATTACCGATCTCGTTAAGAAAGGATTCGTCATCCGGAAGTCCGATGCAACCGACCGCCGGATCGTTCACCTTGAAATCACGGACGCAGGTGAAATCGCGATACAAGTTATCCACCATGAAGCAGGGCTTTTATTGGAAAAAATGCTCAAGAGCATGAATCAAGATGAATTGGATGCCTTGGAAAAAGGATTGCTGGCATTCATTCGAGCCATGCAAGAAAATGCAACGGGAATGATACCATGAAACTAGAAAAAAGCAACGTGGGAATTATTATTCATGATCCGTCGAAATATGACAGCCTGATGCATATGCTCCTTCGCGGGAAGGAAGAGGAATTAAGAGAGTACACGGTCTCGGGTGCCGACTTGAAAGCTGGGGAAAAGGTGCTCGATATTGGATGTGGAACCGGCCTACTTGCCCTAACAGCAAAGAAAAAGGTCGGGGAACAAGGTACCGTCATCGGCATTGACCCGTCTACGGAAATGTTGGCGCATGCACGGGATCGGGCAACTGACCAGAAATTGAACGTGCAATTCGAGGAGGGTGCCATTCAACAGCTGCGATTCGAGGATAATTCGTTCGATGCCGTGTTTTGCAGCCTGGTGATGCATCATATTCCAGAAGCCGCCCGGGATCGCGGGATTCAGGAAATCTTTCGTGTTTTGAAGCCAGGGGGCTGCGTCATCATGGTCGAATTTGCCCCGCCCGAGAGCCGGTTCAAGCGATTCTTGTGGTTCTTCATCCTGGGACACATGATCTTTGAAAAAAAGGAACAATATTTCGACTTGTTGAATCGTGGTTGTTTTTCCAGCATCAACATCGAAAAAACCAGGTGGAGCGTGCTAATTCTCGCCAAG
>JAUQYW010000026.1 GCA_030587525.1 Candidatus Sigynarchaeota archaeon
CGTGCCAGACTTCAGCATGCTGTCGATTTTCGCGATTGATGCCGAAAACGTGTTGTCCAGGCGCTGCAAGACTTGATTGAAGGTCGCGAGGTCCCGGGGCATAAACCGCTGGCGCGCATTGATTTCTTCCGAGAGTTGCTCGCCGACTGGCGTGAGAAATGCCCGGTGGCCGTTGATTCTCACGGCTCGCTCCACAGTTTCTTTCTCCAGGTTGAGATCGAGCATTTTTTTCTTGATATCGTTCAGTAGCGTTTCTTGGGTGCCCATCTCGCGTTTCAGCTGGGTAGCACGCTTGTGCGCGGAACCGAGTTTCAAGGATGCCGCGAGCCGTGCACCAGCGGACGTGGCAATTTGACGCTCGACTCCAAGCAAATCCTTGTTGATCCTGCGAACGAGTTCCGCCGTCGTGTCGTATTTTATTTTCACGTCGGCCATGTCGTTGCCAATAGTATCGACCGTCCGGTCGGATTCAAACAAGGTGATGGCATTCAATCCGCGCATGATATCCAATTCCTCGGCATTCATGGGAACGTCTTGCTTGTTTTTCATGGAATTCAAGATTTCCAAAGCTCTTTGGCATAGCATCGTCACATTCGCCTCCGTATCGAGTTCAATGTCGTCGCACCTTCACCTTCGGCATTTTTTTACCGATGAAGTAGATTTTCCCCGCCGGGTCTGGCTCGAAACGCGTGTAGATCTTCCGAGCCGGACCGTTCCAGTCAGCTATTTCCGTCAGTGCCGTTTCAACGCCCATTTGCTTCAAGGTCGAGAGCCTGGCCATCACGAGTGTTTTTCCGATCCCCGTGTTCCGGAATGCCGGATGCACGTATAAGCCATACAACCATGCGCAATTTCCCGACGGCGTCGCAAACCCGATGCCCATGAGCACCTCGCCGCCGATGACTTGCGGTCGCATCTTCTCTTGGAGGATATTCCCCATGATATTGCGAACCCATTCGGCTTGCAGCGGCGCCACTGCAACGAACGCCACGTCGGTCTTGATCGCGTGCTCGACCCATCGGGACAGCTTCGGATTTGCTTTGCCGTAGTCCTCGTAGGAGATCATGGTCATCGCGGGTTTTACATAGACACCCGACAAGGGTTTTACCAGACCAGCATCGAACGCGATGCCCTTGCCCTGCAAATTTTCGATGCGGAACACGTCATACTCCTCGATCTTCTTGAATTTCGCCATAGGATATTCCTCGGTAAAGGCATAGCTGACCCCAGCATAATTCATCATTGGCTCCAGGGCATCCCGCGGGCAGTAGAACGTCCCGAAATCGTCTTCTGGATCGACGATGCCAAGGCCATATATGATCCCGGAAACGTCACTCGCCGTGACCACGAATCCATCCGCCGCCCTGGCCCGTAACAAGTAGGATTGCAAGACAGGGGCATAAGCACTGTCGATCTTGAATTGCATCTCCGGCGGAACGCTGTAATGGATCTTGAGCAGCCGTCCGTTCACGTTCACGGTTCTTGGCCGCCATCGCAGGGTGTCATAAAGCGGGAACACGAGCACGAGCAGCAACAGGTAAGGCAGCCAATACGCGATGAACAACATCAACACGTCAACCTGCCGTCCATAGCTCGCCTTCGTGACGAAAAGCCAGGAGTTCAACGTGAATACTTGACGATTAGAATAAGTGTAAGTGTCTGTCTCGGAATAGATCTCGCCTATCAAGAATCCCTCGGGCGTGAAATGATATTGGCTCGTGTAGTCGGCCTTGTAATTGCCATACGGATCCCCATATGGCCGGGTATACGTACCCTTCGCTTCCACCATGATGCTTTTCACGGGCATAAGGAATCCTTCCCAGATGGACGATTCGCCACGAACGACGTAATCCGGCGTGTCGAGGAGATCGAGCGTTTCGTTGCCGGTCCTGTTCACCATATACCGACCGGTGGTTAGCGACTTGGAAAACCCGCCGGGCACGTGGAACCACACGTTCATACCCGAGGGATCGTATTCCTGGTCGGTTCCGGTGATGTAATGGCCATCAACCGTGGAATACACGAAGGAATAATGATCCACGTTGCTTTGTTGCGTGACCAAGAAACCAGCGGAATAGTCTTTCAACTCCCAGGATACCGTCGCCGTGACGGTTGCATTGCTACCCGAAAAATCGATGATGTAATTGCCGTTGGCAGTGAAATCCTCCGTATAACTATAGTAATCGTCGGAAATGCCTTGCACGTGCCATCCATACGAGTATTGGAATTCGATATCGTGTAGCGATGATGGTGAATACACGACGAAAGATAAGCCGATGAGCTGCAAGATAACTGAAATTATTAGCAGAACAATCATGAATATGGAACGACCTTGTAAAGGAGCCTTCTGCTTTTTTGCTTGTTTCATCATATCTCGTCCTCAATTCTTCTTAATTCTTATTGCTTGGCTTTGATTTTTTATCCGTGAACATGCTTAATCCAATAGCATCAACTTGCCATGATTTCATGCTATATCGTTAAGAAATTCGTTAATCTTCTCCGTACTTTTTGCTCTTGCCTATCAAGAGGGCTCAATAGTACACGAGCATGATAGCGCGTTTGAATGATTGTTTTGCACGTATTTAAAATTAATATAACGTGCATCCTCGGCCATATTAACGAATATCTTGTTCCAGGGAAAGTTTGAAATCAAAATTAGTTTGGTTATCTTGAATTGTAATTTACATGTCGTTTTGCGGGTAAATCCGAACCGTGGCGTCTCAAAATGTTCAAGCGCCGGTTTCAAGGCATTCCAAGCCCGCCATCTACGGGGATCACGGCTCCAGTGATATAACTCGAATCATCGGATGCGAGAAATAGCGCAACATGCGCAACCTCTTCCGGCTTGCCGACGCGTTTCAGGACAGTATCTTGCCCACGCTTTTGCATCATCTCTTCCGAACCACCGGCCTTCACGTGAAACTCCGTCGCGATCACCCCTGGCGCGATGGCATTCACGCGAATATGAGGGCCGAACGCATTTGCCATCGTGCGTGTCATGGCCACGATGCCTTGCTTCGCCGCGTTGTAATGCAGCGAGGGGGCTTTTGACGTCCCACCAACCATTCCGGCAACGCTCGACATATTTATAATGACGCCGCTTTGGCGCGCGAGCATGTGTTTTGCCACGGCTTGCGTCACGAGATATGTACCTTTCATGCTCGTGTTCACGACTTGATCCCACACGTCCTCGGTCAGATCAAGGATGGGCATCGTCTTGTTCAAGCCAGCGTTGTTCACGAGGATATCGAGGTGGCCAAATGCATCGATGGCCTGCTGCACCATGGCATCGACGTCTTCCTTCTTGGTGACATCCGCCTTCACGACAATCGCCTTCCGCCCGAAGCTCTCGATTCGATCCTTTACTTGCATGGCTTCATCCTCGGAAGTGGCATAATTCACCACGATATCAGCGCCCCCCTCATCGGCGAATAATAAAGCAATGGCACGGCCAATGCCCTTGCTCGAGCCCGTGATCAAGGCGACTTTGCCCAGCAATTCCTTTTCGCACATCAAAACTCACGTCCACGTAAGGTGAGATGGGCAAGGATTTTATGGTTTGCGCGAGAGATCGATAAGGTACGATCGATATGGACAGCATGCCGGAATTTATTGTAGTAGTCGACGTCGAATCGACGTGCTGGACAAATGGCACGGCTCCGGCGGGGCAAACGAGCGAGATCATCGAGATCGGCGTGTGCATTGTCGATGTGAAGAAACAATTAGCACACCCCGACTCGAAGCGTTCGATTCTCGTGCGCCCCGTGCGCTCCCGTGTCAGTGACTTTTGCACGAAGCTCACGACGCTCACGCAATCCCAAGTCGAGGAAGGCATCTTGTTCTGGGAGGCGTGCAAGACCCTCGAAAAGGATTTCCATTCGGATAGCAGGCCGTGGGGCAGTTTCGGCGACTATGACAGGAAAATGCTCATCAAGCAGTGCGAGGCCACGAACGTCAAGTATCCGTTCACCAACACGCACTTGAACATCAAGAAACGGTTCGCGGAACTGATGGGCTTGAAGAAGGAGCTGGGCATGGATGGAGCGCTGCAAAAAATCGGCATACCATTGCTAGGAACGCACCATCGGGGTGGTGACGATTCGTGGAA
>JAUQYW010000027.1 GCA_030587525.1 Candidatus Sigynarchaeota archaeon
TCATAGAAAATACTATTCTTTGGTAAATATATGAGAAGAGCTTATTATCGTGCAAAGACACGGGAAATTGGCGGTGTCGCGTGATCTATAAATACTTACTCGTCGGAGGAGGCCCAACTTGTGATTCGGCCATTCAATCCATCCGAAAAGTCGATCCGTATGGAACCATAGGCGTCATCTCCAGCGACGAGCACCAACCTTACGATCGGTCTCCCTTGTCCAAAGGTTTATGGAAAGGAGGAAATATCGACGATATTTGGCGCAATACTGGAAATCTCGGGGCTAATTTGCATCTGTCGAGGACCGCCACGGCGCTCAAGCCCGATCAAAAGATCGTGTACGACCATGAAGGCCAGCAATACAAATACGAGAAATTGCTCATTGCAACTGGCGGGACCCCTCGTCATCTTGAAATTGACGTCAAGGACGTTATTTATTTTCGCACGGTCGACGATTATTTTCGTTTGAAAGCACTCGTGGAGCAATACGAGAATTTCGGGGTGATCGGCGGAAGTTTCATAGCATCCGAGATTGCGAGCGCCCTTGCCATGAAAGGAAAGCACGTGACCATGATCTTCCCAGAGAAGGGGATCTTGGCTTCGATCATGCCGGAGACAGTCACGAGGTATCTCAACGAGTATTACAAGGGAAAAAATGTTGAGATATTCAAGGAGGAAGCAGTCACTAAGGCGGATAAAATTGGCAGGGAAATCATGTTAGATACCAACCGTGGTACGATGCTAGCCTTCGACGGCGTCGTTGCAGGGATCGGGATCGTTCCCGAAACCAGCCTTGCAAAATCTGCCGGCCTTCGCGTGAGCAACGGCATCGTTGTCGACAAGTTCTTGCGAACATCGAATCCCGACATTTATGCTGCCGGGGACGTCGCCTGCTTCACCTATCCCTTTCTGGGATCCCCCATGCGATTCGAGCATGAAGATGCAGCGAACGCCATGGGAAGGATAGCCGGGCTCAATATGGCCGGGAAGCAAGAAGCCTATTATCGATTGCCTTCCTACTCCTCGGATCTTTTTAACGATATTCATTATGATGTCGTTGGCGACGTGAACTCTCGTCTCGATTACGTCGTGGATTGGAAGGAGGAGTTCAAGATTGGTGTGATCTATTACTTGACCAATGGTCATTTGCGTGGCGTGTTGCTCTGGAATATTCCGGGCCGGATCGACGCGGCACGCGAGCTCATCGCCTCGTCCAAGATCTACAACTCCCACACGTTGAAGGGACTGCTGCTTAGCTCGTAAATAAATAATATAGAGTGGCATCGCGGTTTTTCCATCTATATTATGGATCTTTTTTTAACCTTGTTTAGCTTCGTGGCAAGCGGCCCAGATGGCGAGAATGCCCGTTCCGAGCAGTCCTGCAAAAAACACCAGCCCCACGTCCAGCGGCAGCGAGAACATCATGACGCTCATGACACAAAACAGCAAGCCAATGCAGGCCATGTCCCGAGGCGAAGTGTGGTTGTCCTTCATATGCGTATCATCCCGATCAAGTACAAGCAAGGTATGCCCCAAGGAGCCTTGGCATCAAACCCCGATGCTCGCCTGGATCTTTTATGTTTTGAGATACCGATTTTGGAGAATGATTTCTGATGGTTGAAGCAAGAAAATCCTTATTTTCCGCGGGGGAAGTGAAACACATCGCCAATGAAAAGGTCTTGCATCAATTGGTCTGGAAAATCCACGCCCATTTACATCAACCTATCAAAACCCACCGCTTCGGAGATATGACCACAAGGAAGGGAACGTGAAAGCCTTATGGGGAATAAGCCCCATTCATAGCTTGATAAGCATGGTCGATCTCCTTGCGATTTCCATCAACATGGCAATCTTCGTCATCATCATCGTCATCTTCGCAAAGGACAAGGATTACGCGGCCTATGGGCTCTTGTTTGCCTTGGTTGCGTTCGGTTTCTCGGTCGCGTATTTCGGGATACCCATGGCCTCATACCCAGGGTACGTGGAACTATCCCCCTTGGTCTTCATCATCTTCTCGCAGCTCATGGTCATGCTCGCGGACGAGAAGGGCTTGTTCCAATACATCGCCATCAAGGCGGTCCACGCGACGAAGGCAAAGCCGCGTCAATTTCTCTACATGATCTCCTTCATCTCGTCGTTGATCGCCGCGATCGTGCCCGATGTCATGGTGGCTCTCGTGTTCATCCCGCTCGTGATCCGAGTCTCGAAGGTGCTCAAGATCGACCCGAAACCGTACATGTATGCCGTTACGATCTGCATGAACATCGGGGCGTGTTTATTGCCCCTCAACCCTACTAATTTCATCATTGCCGTCGCGTTCAATAAAAGCCCGTTGTGGTTTTTCCAGAACACGATAATCATGTACTTGGTGAACGTTTTCCTCACCACGTTCTTCCTGGACTTGTTTTACTTGCGCAAGCAACCCACCCCGGACGACTCGTGGCGCCAGATGGTAATGGATCTCCTCAAGACCGATATGCTACGAGAAAGCCCGCAAGAAAAACGATCGTTTTCCATCAACTTCGCCATATTTTTCATCGCGGTCGGTTTCTTCTTCGTGATCCCGCAGATGGAACTTGTCAGCATCGCGGCTGCCATCGCGCTCTCGCTAGCGAATAAGAAATCGATGGAAAAGAGCTTCGAGAAGGTTGATTGGAAGATCATCTTCTTCTTGTGCGCTATGTTCATCATGATCGGGACCTTGAAACTCGCGGGCGCGTTCGACTTGATCGGGACCACGCTCGGGGGATTTCTTGAGGATAACACCATCGCCGTGGCCCTGTTTGTTGTGTTCATCGCCAGCTTGTTCTCCGCATTCCTCGACAACACGCCGGTGGTGCTCATGATAATCCCGATTCTCAATAACTTGTTTGGAGTTTTCCCCGATCTGTTGGCCAAATCGTCCGTTCTCATTTTCGCGCTGATCGCGGCCGTGAACATGGGTGGAAATCTCTTGCCGCAAGGAACGGCGGGGGACCTCATGACTCTTAACCAGGCCAAGAAGAATGACGTGCACGATTTCACGTACAAATCGCTCGCGAAGGTTGGCGGTTCCGCTGCGCTGATGCACATTGGCATCACGATTCTCCTGATTTTATTTATGCCCTTCGCATAAAAGAGGGAATTTCCAGATCCTAGGTTTCATGATGAAAATAGTGGCAAATAATTAACAACTTAATAATTCTCTTCTTTAATCGCGGGTCCCATCATCGCGCATGCTCAACCT
>JAUQYW010000054.1 GCA_030587525.1 Candidatus Sigynarchaeota archaeon
AATGCCGGTCGGCAAGCGTCAACGTGCTGTTCACGGCACCGCACGCCGAGCACATCTTGCTCGACGGGTAAAAACGGTCTATCGTGACGAGCTGCTTTCCACGCCACGCCATCTTGTATCCGAGCATGCGCACGAACGCGCCCCACGAGAAGTCCAGCGTGACAGACTTGGCGATGCCGCCGTTCCACCGTTTCATGCCCGCAACGTTCAAGGCCTCGATGATGATCGCGTCATGCTCGTTCGCGAGTATCGTCGAGATTTTTTGGAGCCAATCGGTGCGCCGGTGCCCGACTCTTTCATAAAGCCGCGCCAATCGAACCCGTGCCTTGTCCCGGTTCGACGATCCTTTCACCTTGCGCGACACCCGGCGGTGCAACCGCACGAGCCGCGGTTCAGCTGAACGGTACAACCGTGGATTCTCGCAGCGGCCATGCTCGCCGACGAGGAAGTCTCTCGCGCTCATGTCGAACGCGGCTATCTTGCTTTCTTGCAATGCAGCCAGCGGTTCGACGTTACATTCTTGCTTCACGAGAATGGATGCAAAAAATCGACCGGTCTTGGTTCTCGACACGGTCACGCTCCGCACCCGTTCCATGAATGCCCGGTCGTCCCGATAGGCAACAGGGCCGACTTTTGGCAAAGTCAGGTGGCACCGGTGAAAATCGATCTTGACGTTGTCGTTCACGTTGATCGTCCGGTATGATTGCTTGCCTTTCCGGGACTTGAACAATGGAAACCGGGAGCGGCCGGTGAAGAAGTTATCGTAAGCACGATCGAGGTCGATGCGTGCTTGTTGCAGCGCGATGGCATCCACGGCCTTCAAGAACGGGAACGAGATTTTCCATTCCTTCTCGGTTTTTCGCTGGTTCCCGATGCCCTTGCCGTGATCCCGGTACCATGCCATTCGTTCGGCAAGCATCGCGTTCCAGATGAACCGCTTGCAACCAAACGTCTTGGCAAGCAATGCAGCCTGATCCGCGGTCGGGTAGAGGCGGATTTTAAACGCACGATCGATCTCCATTGCTCGGTTCCCTAGTGCATGGATTTATAGATGACGGGGGTGTGCTGAATTTCTGGAAATCACCTTGGCACGACGTATCTTCCCGTTGTATCCACGGCCTGAAGGCCGTGGTCTTGGTGGGATTACGTGATAAAAAATGAAAAAAATTGGGGAAATAACCGTAGTACTTAATGGCGCCTTGCTTTCTTGACCTTGAAGGCGATCAAGCCCACGGATATGGCCGTGACTACGATCATTATCGCCGGTTCATACCCTGGAATGTCCGCTGGAATCATCTGAGCCCAGCCCGACGCGAATAGCTTCAAGTCGGTTATGGGTGTAGATTCTGACGTGGCGATCTTGCCCGATGCCGCGGGAGTGCTTGATGCCAATGCCGCCGAGGAGGCAAGCCAATCCGAAACTAGACCTAGCAAGCTCAAGAACGTGCCGAAGATGGCCCAGAAGAACCAGACATCGACCTGGAAATGTGCCATGATCGCATATTCGACGGCCGTTGAGTTGTACCAATCTGCAATGGTCCAGTTGCCGATATCATAATCCAAAGCCACGAGCATGTACGCGCCCTTACTTACAAACAAGGCGTGTTTGAAATACGGGCGATTTGTGAAATTCATCAACGCGGCGTGGTCAGCAGAAGCGATCGCAGGCTGGGTG
>JAUQYW010000095.1 GCA_030587525.1 Candidatus Sigynarchaeota archaeon
TCGAGCGGATGCTTTCCTCGGATGGTACTATTCCTGTATTTTATATCAGGTTCCTCCGTGACCGACCTGATGAACCGGATGCGTTTCATTTCGTCGCGCCGTTGTTTGCCGAAACGCGAGAGATCGAGAACCCGTACAGGAAAATTAGCAACAAGGACGAGTTGTTGCAGCATATTCGTGACGTGATCGAGAAACCAGAGCCGGAGCCAGAACCAAAGCCAGAACTGGCAATCGAACCGCCCCCGCAACCAGAAACACCAATAGAACCGGCATCACAACCAGTCGTAATAATAAAGCCCCCCGCGGAAAGCACAGCGGTCGCTCGCCCGCGACGCGCTCGACCCGTGATCAATCTACCGCCATTGAACGATATTCACCCGATATCCAGGGAATATTGGTATCGGCACAAGATCACGTACATCATCGGCGACAGCGATGCTTCATTTCTCGCGGACATGAAGAAGAAACGAGGCGTGTTCATCGCCAAGCCATACGACGAGAAGCGAACCTACCGCGTGACCGTGGACTTGATGCGGACGGTGAAATTTTTCTTCAATATTCGACCCGTCGTTGACCAAATGTACGACCGGTTATGTGGTAAATCACCCGTGCCCGAGACGATCACTCGGAAATGCGTCGCAATTGATGGATCGGTTTTTTTCCTCATATATTCGGATGGCTCCAAGATCACGCTCGGCATCAAGCCGGAAAAACGCTCGGCGTTTTTTATCCGGGTTTATCCCCTCGCCTTCATAGGCCTCGCAAATTGGCTCGCCTTTAATCTCTTGAGTCTCATACCGGTCAATTTGCTCAGCAGGGCAATGTGCCCTAACAAGCCCTTCAACACACCTTGCCCGGCTCCTAGCGAACGACCAGAAGAATGCAAGCAATGTAATTTAGAGGAGCGAGAGAGAGAAATGATGGCGGATAAAGAAAGGGCGCCCATCCGGCCGACCCCGGGAAGAATATCGTGGTTCTCACGACGAGAAACCAGAATTGTTAATACAACATCACCAGTCGTAGAGAAAGAGGAGTGTGTTCCTCCCCCGGAGCCAGTAAAACAAAAGCCAATTAAATTTGGTTTGTTCAAGAAACAATCCGCTATATATCACGATGGTAAGCGCTTTGTCGGGATCCTGGTCGACGTGCTTCAGATAGAGGAGGACACGATAATGGTTGCATTGAATGATGGACAAATCAATCGACTCGCAAAACGAGATGTGACGTGCGAGGGCGGGGTCCTAGCACCAGGTATGAAAGGCGTGAAAATCCGGATCCCGCGAACTGTTTACACGGCGAGTTTCTCCGACAAGCCGTGATGGATTTCAACATATTCACGCTGTTAAGAAACCTAGTTTTAAAAATATAATCGCCTATAGAGACCCAGTGGTGCTTGTCGAATCGATGCGATCGGTATGCTCTGCACGTTCTGCAAAAAGGATTTCAAGGGGAAAGGGGGGTTAACGAACCACGTCCGGGTGAACCATCCAGCGGAATACAATGCGCAACTCGCCATGGAAATCAAGGCCATGCAGCGCCGTATCGAATTCTTGAACACGGTGCCGCGGGAAAAGGATCCCGAACCCGAACCGGGAAGAATAGATCCGGCAGCACAGGCACTTGCTGCAATGGCCTTTTACACGCGGGAAAAGGAAGCATATACCACGTCACTTATCGAGATGGTAGGTGGAATGGACCCCGGATCCTTCCCGGGCGGCTCGCTCGTTCGAGATCACATGCTGGCGATGAATCGCTTGGAGCTTAACGAGATCCGAGAAAAAATCAAGACGTTACCGACAATCAAGTTAACAGAAAGTGGTGTCAAAAGTTTACAGCTCAATTACAACTTCACGATCGATAAAACCAAAGAACGGATTGAGGGAAGCAAGAGCGACGTGAAGCAACGAGATGAAGGCGGTTACACGTGCAAGTTCTGCGGCAAGGCATTCAAGAGCAAGGGAAGCCACACGAGTCACGTTCGCTCGGATCATCCTACCGAATACGATGCCGTGATAGAAGAGGAGGAGCGCACGTCGATCGCGGAACGGCAAAAAAAGGACCAGGAGTTCGCGAAAGAACACGATTTTCCTGCTTTCGTGCAATCGAAAGCGCAGGTGGAGTCCATGTTGAGGGCAAACGTCGCCCGCCGCAAGATCGATTTGTATCTCCTGCACGGGCGGTTCGATGACGCGCTCACGCAGCTCAAGATCGAGATTGCTGTATCCATCGGCATCGAAAAACAATTCCACGAGGAGCAATTAAAAGATGATCTTCTCCCGGCATCAGAATATAACGACGAACATCAAGCGAACATCCTCAACATCGTGGAGAATTGTATTAATGGCTTTAAGAGCGCGTTAGAGCGATATTCAAAGAAAAAACCGATTCTCCAGAGCACCCTCGATAAACTCACGGAGGTCAAGACATCTTTCTTACATTAAGAAGAAGAAGTGTTCGGGTTTTCTCGTGATGTAAAAAAATCAAGATCGCAAGTCACGGCCCTCTTGAAACAATCCGAGCTAGTTATTTGGAGGAAATCTTATTTTATCGAGCCGGCGCGAGGCCTTTTTATACCTGGATGGCCATAGATGATCCCGCAGAGATGGAGTGATATCATGGCAGCAAGCGAATTCACGCTGGAACACGGCGTGCTCGATGACATCGCGCAGATCGCCCCAGGCAGTGAATATGAGCCTTTCGAATCATTGACGACCGATATGCTCACGAAGGGAGACATCGATGCCATGAAGCGGGCATCGGCCATGCTCGCGCGCATGACGACTGCGGAGCTGAAGCGGCTCGGAAATTATGAGCTCTGGTTCCGGCTGGCACGATTAATGGCCAAGATCGGTTCGTATCACGATGCTATCCCGTTCTATCGAGCTTCTGTGGCCATCAAGCCCGATGAAGCCGCCACGTGGTACAACCTCGGCCTTGCGCTGAAGGCCACCGGCGACGTGAAGGGTGCCATCGAGGGGTACCGGAAGGCCATCGCCATCACGCCCGATGATGCCGACGCGTGGTGCAACCTCGGCGTTGCGCTCAAGGCCACCGGCGACGTGAAGGGTGCCATCGAGGCGTTGTACGTTGCCATCGAGGCGTTGTACAATCGAGTACGTTGTCAATATTCTCCTTGATGCTGATAAGATTTTATTTACCATCCCAACCTATAATAATCAAACTGTTCCAAAGGAATGAATAAAGAGGTACTTTCTCGTGGTCTTCTCATCTAATCGGATTATTGTTGATATAAAGTGTAATCGATTTTTTCTCCATCCCGATGAGAAACATGTTTACATTAACCCCAAAAACTTTTCTTTTCATCCTATTATTCAAGTGTATGATATTGAAAAAAGGCAAATGACAAAGCAGGAAATAGCAATTCCGAATGCAAGCAATGATGTTGATCATTTCATCATTTCTCCGGATGGCACTCAAATTGCCTTTATTACAGAAGAATCTCCATCTTCTTTATCTGTATCATGGTCTGGGAATGGTAGCCCTTTCTATAAATGCTCCTTGCTGAATCTGAATGATCAAACGACGACGTCTATCAAAGGTGATAGATGTTATGACCTTAAATTTCATCCTTCTGGAGAATTTCTGCTATTGCAATATGATCACAAAAAGTTCCAGATATACAATATCCCGCGAAAGGAAATGGTTAAAACAATTCGAAATGACGAAGAGAGTGTTGTAAAGTATGAAATTTCACCCGATGGACTATGGATCCTTTTCGCGACCCAAAAGTATGGTTATAACAAGAGAGTTGTGTTCACTAAATGGCGATTTAGTCCTTCAGAAAAAAAGTACTCAATAAAGGGAGAATCGCATATTGATTTGTCATATCTCACCATTTTAAAAGATGGCAAAAGGTTCCTCGTGGCATATAACGATTCCTATCAGATATCTTATGAATTTAGAAGCCTGGAGGATGGAGGTTTGATAGCAGGAGGAAAGGCAAAATATAAAGCGAGTTTCCCCTCTTTTGGAATTACGCCAGATGAAAAATATTTAATGATATGGAACCAGGATAAATCCCAATTAATATTTATCGATATTTATGGAGATAAAGGAAAAATCCATTTCACGGAATTCTACAAAACGGAATTTATCTCATTTTTTGCAAATAGTACAAAGATGATACATCAATATAAAGAAGAACTTCAAATAATCGATTTTG
>JAUQYW010000108.1 GCA_030587525.1 Candidatus Sigynarchaeota archaeon
CAACGGAACGCCGTTCCGGTCAGAATTCATTATTATGGAGAAACTCCAAATACACGCAACCGTGCTGACCAGTGTGACCGCGAGCAAGGTATATTGAAGGATCGTACGTTTCTTTATGAACTCTTGTCCTTCCTGGTCCATTTCCACGTTGGCCCACGGTTTGCTCGATTTTTTTACCCCTAGCATGCAGATCGCTATACCACAAACAAAGATGACGACTCCCACAATAAACATAAAGATGCTCTCGTCAGGTCCATTCATATAGGACACGAGTCCCGCAAACAAGAGCATCAAACCGATGATAAGGATGCACATGCTACCAATAACCCTGTAGAAATTCTTGTTTTGTTCTTTCGACATCATCCTTTCTTCTGTCCTCCTGCACGGAATCCATACCAGTGATGTCCTAAAAATCCATCAAGACCGATCGTGGAATCCGCAAATATTGCTTTTTATGGTTGCGGGCAGTACGGATGTCATTCATTCAAAAAAAGGTCGTTTTCATGGTCAAGACATGCATCATCATCGGCTTCGGTGGCCATGCACGAAACTCGTGGTTTAATGCTGTTAAAAATCACCCCGATTTCAAGATCACTGGCATCGTTGATACCGACTCTGAACTTCTGGATAATCTCAATAAATTTGGGCTTAGTTCGGATATCGGATACCTCGCGATCGAGGATGCCATCCAAAGCGGCAACAAGCCAGACCTTGCCATCGTCGCCACGCCCATCTACACGCATCACGTGCTTGTGAAGGATTGTCTTGACAATGGCATTAACGTGATCTGCGAGAAAAACATGGCAACCAACATTAATCAAGGTCGCCAGATGCTACAAATGGCACTGGACCATCCCGAGCTTTGCACAGCAATTGGGACGCAATATAGATATTTTAAAAGCAACTGGACCGCCCACAAGTATTTGCACAGCAATGACAATCAAATCGGCAACCTTTGTTTCATCCGGGCACATGAATCATTCAACTGGCCGGGTTTGCGACAAGGTTGGCGGCGCTGGCTTCAAGATCTCAACCTAGAAGATCAAGCCATCCACTTCTTCGACCTGATCCGCTATGTCTCGGGCATGGACATCGTGCACGTCAAAGCCGACGTGTTCATTCCAAATTTCAGCGATTGGCAAGGCAGCAGCACGACGCTCGCGCATCTTGCCTTGGCAAAGCCAGAAGATTTCAACCACCGCCGGAGATGGGTATGGTGTGAATATTACAGCGATTGGCAGCGCCGTGGTGAAGCAGACTATTTCTGGGAATTCTCCGGCGACAAGGGGCGCTTCGTGATCGATAACAAATATGGTGGTTTACACTTGTGGCTCTACACGGACGAGGACGGCACCAAGTGGGACGAGGACTTCTACCCGAACGACGCTAATGTGCGGGATCTTGGTAAAAATGCCGAGGGTATGTATTATGATGGACAAAGCGTCATCCTCGAACAAATGAGCCGCGGCATCGATTCCGGGGGAAAAATGCAACCTGACACGAATTTCAAGGAGGCATTCAAATCATTTGCAGTAACCATGGCATGCATCGAATCCTCTCGCACCGGTAGATCGATCTGGGTGCCGGATTACTGGAAGGATATGCGTGCCGAATATCCATAATAAAAATCCATAATATTTTTTCTTCCTTGGAACGTGTTTTAAAGAACCGCGGTCCTCATTTCATTATATCGAAGCCGCGCCATAGCCGTGACGAATCATCGCGAATTCTTCGGAGATCGACCTTCCCGATGACCAACAAGATTCCTTTTCCCGAATTCACCTCGTACATGCACGAGCGGTGCGATGTAGCCCGGGAAACCCTCGAAGACCGCCAGAAACGATGGAAAAATCAGCCGACGCTGGTGATCGCTCTTGACGCTGTGATGAGCCGGGTGGGGGTCAAGGGTGGTTTCTTCAAGGGTGTCGGTAAATACGTGTTTTACAAGTTCGTCGTGCGAATTTTCCGCCACTATTTCAAGGCCTTCAACAACTTGAAAATATTTGGCGTGGAAAACATCCCGAAAGACAGCGGAGGCATTTTTTATGTGAATCACCCCGGCAGCTACGACCCCATCATCATGGCTGCCTCCATCCCGGATCTGATTTTCGGGGGCTTCGTGTCGTGGGGAAATGGATGGTTCGCGGACCTAATTGAAATGTACTACGGCTTGTCATCGCTCCGCCGCTTCGATCGCCAGCACGCGATCGAGTACATGATCCGGCTGCTCTTGCAAAAAAACAAGTTCTTCGCGTTGTGGCCGGAGGGTCACCCGCATCTCGGCCCCATCGAGCAAGGCTATTCCACCATCATTCCCGTGTATGCAGCACTTAATCACGACAAGGATCGCATCCCGTTCCTTCCCGTCTT
>JAUQYW010000109.1 GCA_030587525.1 Candidatus Sigynarchaeota archaeon
GGCACGTTCCACGGCGGCTTCGCCGAACTGGGTCAAGCGCGTCGTCACGCCTTTTTTCAAGCCGCTGGGGTTGTACCCGTCCTCGGCGAGCATGCGGCGCTGGTTGAGCACGTCGACGGCGCGCTGTGCCATGGCCTTCGACCGGGCGACCAGGTCCTTCTGCGCCAGCCTCGGTTCCCGCTTGGCGATGGCCTCCTTGCACTTTTCCGCGATCAAGTCCTTCATCCAGTCCTTCTTCACGCCCTGGTTCCCCGACTGCTTCATGGCAGCGAGGACGGCGATCACCTCGTGCTTCACGGGGCCAAGACTGGAAAGGGCCGACTCCAGCAAGGAATGATCGAGATCCACGTTCACCTTGATCGTGGGCGATGCGACGGGCTTGGCACGGGGCACGGCCGCGGCGAGGCTCGCATCCACGGCGACCAGGAACGCCGTCGCGACGTCGGGTCGCTTGAGGTAGCACGTCCCGTCCGGCATCTCGGACATGTACCGGCGCTGGTACGACGCGTGCCGCGAGTGCTCGTAGAGCTGCTCGTCCTCCAGTCCGAGCGTGGATGCCATGACTTCCCGGGCTTGCCCTTGGGCGAGCCGGAACGCCACCACGGTCGGAACGTGGCCCAGCACCGTGTCTGGCAGTTTGGCGGGGTCTTGCGCCGAGATGATGAAGTAACTCGACCCGCGGGCGATCGTGCTGATGACCTTTCCCACGCCTTGCGCTACCCGCGGGGACGGTTTCTGCACGTGCTCGTCGTAGAACACTTTGTCGATCTCTGGCACGACCAGCAAGACGGGCTTGGATATCGTTGAATTTTCCACGAGGGACTGCAGTTTGAGCATGAGTATTGCCTTGAATGCACGCTTCTCGGCACCTGACGCGGCTGACAAGTCGATCACGGTCACCCGGTTTGCCAAGAACGTGCTGTCCAGGGCCGGGGTGTCGCTGATGCTGTACCATGGCTCGGCCCAGCCCTTGAAATCGCGTGCCAGCGCCGCGGCGACCGAATGCTCCGGCATCGACTTGGCGTCGAAGGCGAGCTGGTCGACGAGATCCCCTATCTTCGGTAATATATTCGCCGTGACCGATGCCTTGAGGGCTTCTTCTAACCGCGATGCCAGGAATGTTTCTTGGTCGCTCGAAAAGCCGTGGATCGCCGCCAATGCAGCCACGAACAGGTTTGCATAATGCATGGAGCCGCCGATGTTGCTCGCGGCGGGGATCATGGGAATGAGCTTGATATCGGAACCGAGGGACAGCATCCTCGCGCCCGGCACGTGATAATCGCCGTGGTCGTCGATGACGATCGTGACAAAGGGATTTGGCTTGCCCAGCAAGATCTTGAGCACGGCGACCCGCTCGGCCGTCTTGCCGCCGGCAATGCAGCACCCGCCTCGGAAGTGCTCGAAGCGGATGCCCGCGTCGGCGATGGCTGCGAGGGACTCTGGCTCGACGACCTTCCCGATGATCACGTCGCTCTTCATGACTACTGGGGCGTGCGTCTCGACCGCGGTGCCGACCGGGACATCGGGGGCAATTTCCTTTGGGATGGTCGCATCGACCGCGAGCTCGTCGCCCATGAAGTACGCGAGGCAGCGCGACCGGCCAGCACGCTCGAATTCGAACCCGGTGAAGTGCCCGCCGAGCGTCGCGGCCATAACGTCTGCTGACGTGTCCGCTGTCGCCGTATCTTCTGCCGAGATGCCGGCCCGGAACCCGACCTTCCATCCGCCATCGCGCGACGCGTACCACGCGGCTCTCTCGGCCTCGGTCTTGAACCCGAGGGCATAGAGCACCCGCGCTTGCAAGTTGGACCGCTTGGTAAAGGGTTGGAACTTCACGGCGCGGAGCTCGAGCGCGTACCTGTACCGGACCGCCGGATGTTGTTTCAATGCCCGGATGATGAACCGGTGGTTGAGCCGCATGTCGATGGGGACGGCCTTCCACGACCATTTCTTTTCACAAGTGGGAGTACTGGCGTTTTCGAGGGGGATAGCACCGATCCTGGCGACCGTGAATGCCGCGAGGCGCGACAAGGCAATAGCCAGGGCAATCCCGGCGTCGAGCAAGGTGAGGCACCACGCGATAGAACACGTAGCATTAT
The DNA here is from genome assembly GCA_030587525.1 of Candidatus Sigynarchaeota archaeon. Taxonomy (GTDB): domain Archaea; phylum Asgardarchaeota; class Lokiarchaeia; order Sigyniarchaeales; family Sigyniarchaeaceae; genus Sigyniarchaeum; species Sigyniarchaeum tengchongense. The sequence goes on from JAUQYW010000109.1 coordinate 2,100, forward strand.
CGCCGGTCATCCCGGCGATGGTGAATAACATGAGCGTGAATACCGCGCTCATTGCGAGCGAGCCGCCCGCGATGGCGCGCTTTAGCAACAATACCTTCGTATCCGGTATCGAGGTGCTTATCGAGGGCATCGGCTGCTCGGGCGTGGCCGCGCTCCTGACGGGCGTGCCCGGCACCATGTCCTCTATGTCGATGTACTTGGCTGTGCTTTTCATACCCCTTGCTGCATATAGGTTGTATTAAAACGAAAAAAAAATCTGAGACATAATCAATATCTCAGAATCATTTTTGGAATAGTCCTTCGAGACGTTGAGAGAGCTCATGAATAGACAAGTCAGATGCTATAATGCTCAAGAGTTGCCAGAAATATGCAGGTCTTCGCGATATGATCTCGCGATTATATTGCATAAATAATTCCCATATTGCCGAATTCTTGAAGTTCGATTTGATGTATTCTACGACATCTGAACTGCTCCCTATCTCAGTTATGTTGGTATCATTAAAATATCTATATGCTGTGGGTTCACATGGACATTCCATCAATTCGAGTTCTGGCGCAGTAGATAAGCCTGGATAGATTCTACAATCTATAGGTCTGTATTTATAGATAGCACAGCCTACCCCCTTTTGATAATGAATACATTTACCCTCTTCCTTCCGGAATGTTGGAAGAAATCCCTCAAATTCTTTGCCTTTCATTTTTGTATCCCGATAACGAAATATCGTTAAATCTTTTAAGATATTGACTGATTCATGACGAAAAAGGTTGAGATATACGGCAAGATCATATATTGTAACAGCAGGAGATATGTTCTCATTGCAACAGCATTTTCCGCAGTTATTACAATCGACTGCTATGATTTCCTCCTTCGATTCTTGTATAAGTTGCTTGAACTTTTCGAAAAAGGTCGACTTTGCGCCTTGAATTTTCTCCATCTCTTTACATAAAGGGGATTCCGAGTCTAATGCACTATCATATATGCCACGCAATTCCCCTTGTAATTGCACATCCTTTTTAATGTCTCTCCCTTCCTTTTCGATGATCTTCTTCAATTCATTTAGATTGGAAGAATCTTCGGTTCCGATATGGACTATATTGAATGTTTCTTTCAGAAGCCGACTCCTAAACATCTCATCTCTTAACGAGTCGATTTCATGCTTGAAATCCTTACCTTCGCTACTGTCTCCCCTCTCTCTCTTAGATACAGTACTATCGCTATTTCTCGTGCTAGAGTTTTCGATATAGGCGCTTCGGCGCCGTTTTGGGCTTTTGTTTTTCGTCATCTGAATCTCCAACTTATTTCTTGAACTCTCTGAGATCGTTCAGTGCGCCTGTCATCGAAATACCGAATTTTATGCACTATTCACGCTTCCATTCCTTCGATCCTGTATAATTGTCTCCGATCTCGAAGTTCTCATCAATCCATTCGAAGAATGTCGCCATAATAGACTTATAATCTTTCGGGTTCATTTCGACATACCAACTGCCGAAATCCTCTACGTTCCTGAAGCTGAAGCCAACGAGATTGCCCGCAGAATGCATATGTGATTTATCTATGGTGTAACCGAGAGCGTGTAATTCCGCTTTCAATTTGACATAATCGTCCTTCAAACGTTCGGAATAAGGCATTCCGAAGATGTTCTTTCTCTTCCACTTCAAGTTCGTTTTCTGAAGGATCTTCTCCCTTTCAGCTTTAATTTCAGTTCTATTCTTAAACTTTGCCATTGCATATCAAGTTTCTTATTGATAAACTCATATCGATTCAATTTGTCGGAGCCTACGTCATAATTTCTGCTCCGGTTGTCAGATCGAGAGAAATTCTTTATCGGTGCTGGCGTACGGAAGATAGATACGGGCCTATTTATTTATACCGAATGATCCCCGCTTCTTTCTTGCCTTCCAAGTGCATTTCTTTCGGAGCTCGAGAAAAACTGATCGCATTCGATCGATAATGAATCATACTAATACCGGCACCGTGATGCCCGCGAAGTGCAATATCAAGCGGATGATGCCCCCGTCGCCGATGAGCGCGCCGAGGGCTTCCATGGCCACGCCCATGATGAACGGCTGCCAGCCCGAGTGCCCGCGAGAGCCGAGCAACATCAACCCACCGATGCTCATGAGCGCACTCGAGATGATGCCGATGCCCTTCATGATCCAACCGATGGCCGCGTTGAACGCGTCCATGGCAGGCCCCGCCGGGAACGTGTACAAGCCAGCTCGCGTCACGGCGTTGAACGATATGGGGATGGCCCCGAGCTGCACGGCCGACAGCCCGCACAGCACGTTACACAAGATGATGCCATCGAGCAAGAACCCGGTCCCGTGATCGCGGCGCACGGGCATGAGCAGCGTGCCGAACGCCATGACGATGAACGAGGCGAGGATGCCGATCACGACGATGTTGGCGAAGCACGACGTGACCACGAGCGAGAGAAAGCTGAACGCGTCCATGGCAGGCCCCGCCGGGAACGTGTACAAGCCAG
>JAUQYW010000122.1 GCA_030587525.1 Candidatus Sigynarchaeota archaeon
TCGAGCGCCTTGCTCCGATCATGGACAGGTGGGAGCGATACACGTGGGCGCGATATAACTTGGAGGCTATCTTGCGCACGTTATTTGTTGTAACACAGCGAGATACTCTCGGTAATTTGCATACAACGAATCTAGGCCAGAGCCAGAGATTGAACGGCATCAATCGAGATCCAACGGCCACGCCTGCGGGCCAGGAAGCGATTATGCAATCCGCGACGTTCTTGAACCAGCTCGACATTCTCTCGCACCCGAACAATCGCTACCCAAGATGGTATGGTCAATACAAGGTAATCAAGACGGAGTGGGCAAGGATCGGCGGGAAGGACATCATCGTCGCGGAATATGAATATCGAGCGGGGAGCCTCACGTTACGGCTCGAGGCGCTCGTGGACTGGACCAGCGGCGAGACGACGATCAACATCGTGAATGGAGACGGGTCACTGACGGAAGCGGCGAAAGGCATCGGCTTGCGGCCGTATGACTTTCCCGCGGGCCCTGCAGTCCACGATGCTGTCATCAGTGCCACGAAGACCAAGTCTGTCCACTGGGTGAATGAGGCGAGCCCGTCGCTCGCGCTCAGCGCTGACGGGAAGGCCATCTTCTCGTCCAAGATCAAGGCGTTGCGCGACAACAAGGATGGGACCACGGATACTCTCGGTACGTACCGCATCGAGACCCGAACCATCGGGAAAGTCCAGTCCATCAAGATCTTCAATGACGACGCGACGACGGCATTTTACGATTCCGCTTCCGATATATTCACCACTGGCCCCGAGATCATGGAATACGCCATGCAATACATCGTGTCGAGGCTCCAAGTGCTCCAGAAAGCGGCGGATTTCACGATAACCGCGGGTGTCGGTAGGGAGGTCCGTATGTCCCCCAATCCCGATGTCAACCAGCCGAATGCCGATCCTCTTTCCCGTTTTGTAATCTCGACACGAGATGCAAGCAGCGGGTGGTCAGTGCTGGCACACGAGGCGACCCTGACGGGCGATCTCCGTTGCTTTGTCAACTTGAACGCGGTCGAACTTGGACCTGGGTCATATACCTTCAATCACAATTTCGAGGACTTGGACGCCGCGATCCGATGCGGGCTGACTTACCAGGAATTCCGTGCCACCGCTATTGAAGCGGGTGACATTGTCAGCGCAGGTAGCATAACTGGTTACGGTTCCATAGCGAGATACTATATTCCTTGTACTATCGACCTCGTGTCCAGATATCGAGACGAGAGCGGGAATTACCAAGACTGGGTCGAAAGAATTTCTTGTACTTTGCATCTCGGAACTGGATCCCTTGTTTTTGGCGGAGACGGCTCCGTCCCGTCGCTCCAGGCACTTCATGATCAACTGGCTGGACTCTTTGCCAAGACCAGGCTATCTGCTGCACCCACGTTCTTCGGGACTGGCGATAATGGGGTAATGCCCGATTATCCCAGCTTCCGTACAACGATTGGGAGGGAGGTTGCCATTTATGTGATCATCCCTGGAGGCAGCGGTAGTCAGGTGATGGTTCGCGTTTCCTTGGGATCGGACACCGCGGAGGTGGATGCTTATTTCCTCATGGATGGTATGTACTGCCGGGAGAGTCGTTCGGGTGAAGAGACGATATCGTTCGACCAGCTGGTGAATTCCTTGAAACCTGGCGGCCACTTGCGCGCGTTCTTGGGCACGCTCCGCGGCCTGGAAAGCTCGCAGGCTAATCCCGCGGGGCCCATCACCGGGTATTCGTTTGTTGTTAGTAGTGCACTTAGCGGTAGGGCTGCGCTCGGCGTGCTCATCGACCGGGGCGATGGAACCGGGGTTCAGCTCAATCTGATGGTGGACCTGGTCACGGGCGAGGTCGAGTTTTACACTCCTTCGACAAAAATGCGGGGTTATCGCTCGGCCGACCCGATGAGCTGGACGGACAATGGATTGGGTTGGGATGATGGAGATACGCGTAGGATGTTCTTGGGATGGCCCATCGACGTCGGCAGGACCGTACAAGATTACTTGGAATGGCTTGGCTGGGATGAGATCGCGCCTCTGGTGCCGCCACCGCACTCGCCGACGCTCGCCACCTTGATAAACTTCATCGCCGGCGAGCCCGCCCCGCTGTGAGCGGCGTGCCGCTCATCGTCAAAGTTGAGGTGCTGCCGTCAACTTTTTATACTCCTTTTTTTATTTTTTATTCATGTTTGGACTGCCGGGACTGCCGCGCATGCGCGGGTCGCGAGCGGAGTGGAAATTCGTGAAGAAATACGGGCGGGGAATATTCCCGCCGTTAAACCCGGCCGAGCGCCCCCCGAAACCCGACCCCGACGAACTCTGGCGCAGGTACCAGCTCGATGAACCGGCGAACCGTACGCTTGCGACGCTTTGGGAAGTTCGGAGCGCCATGTTTCCCGAATACCCGCCGCTCTTGCTTGAACTTGGTGAGGTGGGCAGGAGCGATATCATAGAAGATTGGAAGTTTGTTGGTTTATTCGATCTCTACCGTGCCACCTACAAGTACCATTACGAGATGCAGGACGACTGGAAGAGACGTGACGAGGAATTCGCCCGCTATGATCCCCGCCTCGAAACATATACCGTCAAGGAACTGGCGTCCGACGAGCCGGCAAGTTACGTGCTACACCGTGAGTTATTCACGAGCCTACTCCATGCGGTCGTCGATGACGATGGTAAATTTGTTGGATATTTGGCTGATGACTACGAACCGAGTATCTGGGGCCACCAGGACATCGAGTGGCTCTACTCGTGGCGGGAGCGGCTCGGGCACGACCCGTGGCGCGACCGGTTCCCGCCGCCAGAATACGCGTTCAAGACCATCACGCTGGCCAACTGGCGCGACGTGCTCGACCGGGTCGCCGCCCTCGTGGCCGAGCGGACGTGGAGCAAGTGGTTGATGGCGTGCTTTGCGGTCAAGAACATCCATCCCGATCGGCGCAAGCCAGTTTGGGCATTGGCGGGCAACGCGTCGACGAGATTCGAGGATTCTCAAGGCCCGGACCAAAGGCTCGGCCTTCGGGAAGGTGTTACCGGCATTCCATTGGTCAAGTTCATCGCGTCCTTGCTCGGCAAGCAAACGAGCAAGGCGAGCATGGCGGCCGGGCAGGGCAAAGGAAAGGGAAAGAAGGGAAAGAAGGGAAGCGCGAAGGCGGTGGCCGCTAGCGGCTATCCCGTTAATGACTACGAGCTGGAGTTCATCTTGCGCAGGAATATGGTCTCGGGGCGGGCATTCCGGGCCCGCATCAAGGCGCAGGCTGCCGCCGAGGTGCAGCGATACCCGGAGCTCGCGAGAATGCGGTTCGAAAACGGGATACCCGCACCCCCTAACGACTTCTCGCTGCTAGACGTTGATTTCGAGGAATACCTAGAGCCTCGAACATGACCCATTTCCCACAATCTTCCCTGTCCATCCGCTTCTGCTAGCTGCATCAAGTTGCAGCAGCTCGTAGGCTTGAAGCTGAGACCCATGCCGAGGATTCCTCATTTTTTTCTGAGTTTGTCGATTTTTTCTGCGATCGTTGTTAGCAAGTTGACCTTTTTCGCTAGTTCGTCCTTCAGGCCTTGGATGAATTTCACGGGCGTTGGATCGCTGCCGTTCAACAGCGCGAGATACGTGCTGGTGAAATCCGCCATGTACATCAGCGAGAGCATGCGCGCGAGCTTTGATTTGCCGGCCGGCAAGAGCTCGAGGATTGCCTTGGCCTTGCTCGCCACGATGCGCTTCGTGAACTCGATGCGCACCGTGATGGGTTCCGATTCTTGCGCTGGATCTCGCAAGAATATACAAGAGAAATTCCGTGCTATATTGTTGTCGATCTCCCAGCCAACCGACTCATTGTGGCAAAGTTCGGAAAAAACGTCGAAATACGAGGGATTTTTCCCGTTTTCGTTAAATTGGCTTTTGAAGCGGCGCGCGACCGATTGGTAGCAATCGAAACCGTACACGATGATGGCCGTTCCATGAATGGCCGCGGCATGCTGCTTCGCGGGATTATCCTTGAACGGCACGTTTTTCGCGTATTTCGCGCTCAAGGTTATTAAAACCGACAGCGATTCTTGGAGATCATCGATCAATGCCTGTTTTTCGAGAAAATTGCAGTTTGCCACGGCGATGGCAAGTGTCGTGAACAGGTACAGCATGGCAGCCCGGGGCTGGTATCCGTTGGGCACTTTCAAGCACAAGTCGCCAGTCTTCCCGAGGTATTCTTCCAGGAGCCCTCCCGACGTGATGCCGATGCATTTGATGCCGCGCTGCTTGGCGTCGACGTAAGTCGACAAGGTCTCCTCCGTGTTGCCGGAGTACGACAAGAAAAATCCGAGCCATGACTTATCGATAAATGCGGGGAGGCGGTACTCGCGGGTAATCACGATGGGAATCTTGATGCGATCCTTGAGCCAATCAAAGATAATATCACCAGAAATTGCCGATCCACCCATGCCGGAGATGAAAATGCCCGTCACGTGCTTGGGTATGAATGACTTGATCTTTTTTTCGATACTTGCTTTTTTATCAAGCTCGAACGCTTGGAGGCACCATTCCAAGAACTTCGGGGAGCGCTCCACGATGCCAAGCATGTCCTGGGTATCGAGGGCGTTCATCTTGAGAGAATCGTCGAGGATGCTCATACGAGCAACATAAAGCAGCGATGCGATATATCATTGCGGACGAAAGTACATGAAGAAGAGCGTCGTCCGATCGATCTCATCATAAAAAAAGGCTATGGATTCAGCCAAGAACTATTAAAAATCAAGTTTCTCACGTAAAATAGCCCGTGGAGCTCCTGTCAAACCCCTTAATGAGCTCGATGCTGCCATCCTCGGGCGGCTTGAATGCGTAGTTTTCCGGGGCATAGATCAATTGCGGAAAATACACGCCGATGCCGCGATCGGCCATAATTGATACCGGATGGTATGACGGGAACAACTGGTGAGTGATGTATCGCGTTACATCACGACATTCTTGCTCGTCGAGGTACCCGAGCGAATGGATGTACTCGTGCATCAGGACGTGATACACATACCCCTCAGCGATCTCTGGAGTCTTACCCCGATTCCTGTTGACCTCGTCGACCAGCACGTCGAGAGCACGAACGTTCATCAGGATCATGGTGCCGCCGCTGAAAAACATGCCCCCGATGAAGCCTTGCGGGGATATGCCCATGTCCACGAATCCCAGGTTCAAACCTGCTCGCCGCTTCTTCAAAATCTTGTAAACATCGCGTTTTATCTGTTCAAACATGTCCGGTAATTTCTTCTTGATCGTTTCAATGTTCATGGATGATCATCAGCATGAATCTCGATATTTCTCTCGTCATTCACAAAATAAAATCGAAATACAAGAATTTAACTTCCTCCCTTATCCTTCATGAACCGCCGATCGAACGGACGAATGAATTGAATGCACCGGGAATGCGTTCCGGGATTTTGTAAAACACCCCGGGGGAATGATTATTAATACAACCATTGAGAGGATACCATGGACGAGCTTCGCGTGTCCTCGCCGGGCGCGCAGGCGCGGGTGGAATCCTATGGATGTCGTTTCGGTCGATAAAATCGATAAAGTCTTGAACGAGGTCGACAAGATCTCGTCAGATTTGCTTGCAGCAAAACAACAGTTTCAAGAATCGCTCACCAAGTTTGACTCGGTCAATTCTATCATCGGGGATATCAAGAAAATCTTGAATGATAACAAGAATACCATCGAACAGCTGGAACGGGAGCGAAAACTCCTCGAAGAAGAGAAAAAGAAGAGGGAAGAGAAGATCTCCGAGCTCACCGACGAGCAAAAGAAGATCCTGGAGCGCTATTCCGAGATCGAAGGCCAGCTGAAAAAATTCACCTCGCTCGTGCAGCAATTCGAGAAAAAGGAGTTCAGTTTCGAGGATATCAAGGCATCCCTCAGCATTTTCACGATCTTGCTCGAAAAAATCTTCCAAGGCCAGCCACACGCTCGTATCTTGTACACGTTGCACGGCGGCGCGTCGGAGATGACGCGCGAGCAGCTCAAGAACGCGACCGGCATCTCGGGGGCCATGGTCTTGCGAGCCGTGCACGAGCTTGCCAACGCCAACCTGATCATTTACGACGAAAATACTGGCAAAGCCAAGTTGCTCAAGCGCTTTTATTAAACCATCTCAATTAATTCACCATGATCCCTTTCTCCTTGCTAATATTTCATCATGGACAAGTTTCTTTCGGCTTTTCCCCGGCAATACTATGGCCTCTTTTCTTCTTCATTGATTCGTGATCCTAACGTTTTTTTTCGGGATCCTCAGGTTCATGTGCTGCGGGAATCATTGTTCACCAAGAATGACCATAAGGCAAAATGTTATTTTTTATGGAGTATATACCACCATGACGGATGAACGTCACGGTATAAGGAAGTGAAACATCATGTCGAAAGCAAAAATGGTAAAGTTTCAAGGCAAGAAATACAAGCAACTCGAGGAATCATGGGAAATCAAGGAAAACTCAACTTCGATGACGTTTGCCGGGGACGAGGACGCACCTGCAACACCCGCTGCTGATGGAACAGTTAAACCATCGCCCATCGCGGGATACATCATCGACGTGCAACTTGCTTTCAACAAGGAAGACAATGCATATCCGGGCTTTGCCGAGTTTTTCAAGATTGCCAAGAAATCGGTCGATTTCAAGGCATACACGGCTGCGCGGAAGGATGCTGAAGCGAGCGCCGATGAGGGGGAGAACGTGGACGAGATCATCCCGAAATACAACCAGAAGCAATGGGATGCGCTGCCACTCGGCCAAAAATTCGAATTGCTCGAGCCCTCGATAGACTTGACCGCCGAGTTTGATGTAGAGATGGATGATTTCGACAAGTTTGCCGCCGAGCTCAAGAAATTTGGCGTCGAGATCCCTGCCAAGCTCAAGGCTGATTTGAAAAAGTAGAACGGCGGAAATTATTCCGGTTTTTTTTGCTATCCCTTTCTTTGCATTTTTTTCACGAGAGAATGTCCAGCAATGCCGTTAGCGTTGGCACGCCGACGATCTTTTTTGCCGGGTTGCCGTTCACGAAGGTAACTGGCACTGCCGTAACATTGTATTCGCGGGCAATGTCCGGGTTCTCGTAGGATTCGACGATATCGATGGTGAGCTTGCCCTTCGATTCCATCACGAGCGAGTTTTCGATGAGCGCTGCTTGAGCGCAATAAGGACAGGTCGGCGTGACGATAAGCTCGAGGCGGGCCTTCTGCACGGCATTAAGGTCCTTTGCAAGGCTTCCACCCGTGAAAATTGTCTTGCCCGTGGAAGCCATGATGATCGTGAAGATGAATGGAGCCATCTCGAGGCCGATGGGTGCGCCCGTATACCGTATGCCATGACCCTGGATGATGACCGTTGGTGCGCGTGTCACCTTATAATGCTCGGCGCTTTCCTTATCTGTGATGATAGAAACCTCCTCGACAACGATTTTATTCGTTTCTCGTTCAAGATCATGGAGGAATGATGCGGTATTTTCGCACGCAGGGCATTGACGATACCCCGAAGGCGTCAAGGTCGTGAAGACCTTCAACCTGATGATGTCTTTCATTCGTTCATGCAAATCTCTTGGAAGACCTTGGGCTCCGAACATGAATGGTCACTTCTTACGTGGAACGCTAGGCGAACGGTTTTTAAAAATTGCTCAATAGCACGATAAGTAGTGCTGGAAGGCTTGTTGCCGTAGATATAATCGAGAAATCGTGGATCTCTTTCGTGAAATGACGAATAAAATAAAAGGGAAAAATGAAAAGTTGCACGGATTTTACTTTTTAGCGTCGTCCTTCTTTTCTTCCTTCTTCTTCTCTTCGGCTTCGAGTTCTTCCTCGAGCTCTTCCAACGGCACTGGTGGCGGGGTTGTTAACATGGAATACCCGATCCAAATTGCGATGGCGAGCACGAGGATGGCGACGAGCCACATCGGGAGGATCACGGCCAACTGCCATGGTAAACCGGGGATACTTGGGAACCACCATGCCCAATTCCACCACGAAGAGGCGCCGTTCAAATCAATTTGCTCATGGATATACCCGCCGACGAGCCAGAACGAGTAGAAGACAAGAAGGGCGCCAGCACCGAAAAGGATGACGGCTCCAATGATTTTGTCTTTTGACATTCTGCATTACCTCGTATCAAGTATAAACTTCAAGATTGCTACGAATTCACGACCCGTGTCCACGCGCCCGGCGAATCACGCGCTTTTCGGCGCATGAAGGCGATGGACAAGAGTCGGAAAGCATCTATTTAAAGTCTACATTCGCAAAAATAAAAACCATTCGTGTTACCGATTTTATCAGTGAAAAAAGGAATAATGGCCTAATTGGACGAAATTAGTGCACGAGGAGCGAGACGAGCCAGAGCAAAATCACGAACACGATCGCCGGCCCGGCGATCGATCTCGCCCAGGAAAACTTGAGCATCTTCGTGGTGGACACGGCCCAACCAACAAGGCTCGCGAGCAGCAAACCCGCAAACACATAGTAGATGGTGTTTTCGTAGCCGCGGGTGTACAAGTGCACCATCAAGGTCGGTTGCCACGTGGCTATCAATGCAATAACGTGGATGAGCGGCGCGAAGACAAGAATGGACATCATGCAATATGCCGAGCACGTGAAAACGTGGCCGAAGGGCACACGATTTTCACGGTGCCGGGCGAGGTTGAAGATCGTGTTGAAGATGAGCGGCAATACAAAAGCGAGCAGCACCATGATTGCCATGATCAGCCCGAAGCTCGCGATTGCCGGACCCAGCAACAGTTGAGAATACACGAGAACGTTGCCCGCGAGCATCTGGCGCACGATATCCGGGCCATCAACAAAACCCTGGATACCGAGCGCGATGAATGCCGATACAAGCACCACGTTGAGCCCGGCGAGCACCAATCGTTTCCCAGATTTTTTCTCCAGCACGCTCCTCACCATCGCGCCGCGAGCCATCCAGTAACCTGACAAGAGAAAATGCCCGAGCAATGCTTCCTTCCAACTTTTTGCACGTGAATTCGTCCCGAATCCGGGTTGTTCACCCGTCATGCAAGCACCTCCTCAAGAAGTGCTCGCGCCTCGATAAATTCGTTCAATTTTGCGTGGGCATAGGCCGCGAGTAATTTTGATGTCAAGACGGATCGCGTTACAGGATTGCTCGTCCCGCTGATCTTAGCATACGCCTGGTTGAGCAGATCGACGTCGATTGCGGTCTCAATCGTCGCGTTGGTCTTGGCCGTGATGCCAGGCCCGAGGCCGTCGGTGTATCGGCTTATTGCGCATGCCCAATCATTGTTTCCATACAGGAACGTGTACCACCCGATGCTGTCCGCACCCATGAACCATGCGATCCAGGCCTGCCGGCGCATCTTCGCGTGGAACACGACGTCATCGTGCGCACCCATTGCGTCGATGAGCACAGATATCTTGTCAACTCCAGACACTTGATAAGCGTAGGTGATCTTTTCGATGAACCGGCCATCCTGGTCGTACGGATCCATGGCATGAACGTCCATTCCCGCGTCGCCGGTCATGTGATATTTATCGATGCGATTGAACATGGCCATGGTTTCCCAGCTGGAATTGAACCCGTGAATCACGTCCGTGAGATCTTGGAATAAATCGAGCCAATACTCGCTCTGGGGCTCGTCATCGAGGCAAAACCCCTTAATGTTGCTACCGAGGCCTTTCCCGATGAAATATTGGCATAGCAATTGCTGGTACCGGATCATGGACCACTTGAGGGCTTGGCGGTGCTGCAACGCCGTGGCGTTCATCGTGGCGGGGTCGATGCCTTGCCACCGGTCATCTTGACCGACGACTTCGGGCACGTACGGGTACATCCACGAGGGCGTGTAGGAGCTCACCCAGACGTGAATGACGACGCTCACGCCACGGCTGCCGAGACCGCTGATGAACGCCGAGAGGTTGCCGAGGTAATCGAGATCGAGCGTGTCATTGTCCTTAGCGACTCCATTCCATTGGCAGTGCACGTAGCAAAAATCAAGGCACTGCGCGACCAGGTCCATGTACTGGTCCGCAACTGTCTGGTTGGCCATGAGTTGATCCCACGACAGGAACACGTAACCATACATGTCGCCACGCCGGCCAATTCGCGAGAGCCGGTCTGGTAAATAATCTGACGGGGTCTGTATCGCGGCGATGGTGATGAAATACGACGACACAAGGCTGGCCAGCAGGCAGATCTGCACGAATGCTATTTTCCGGGATCTACCGTCCATGCACGCTGTAATGATTCCGAGGAAAAAAAATTCACTTCTATATGTATACAAATGCGATAGTGTACAAGAACCCAACCGTGATGGCTAAAGCGATGAAAATCACGCTGTTTTTCGTTATCATCTTCTGCGTTACCTTGTCGATTTGCCGTTCCTTCGTCATCGACAGTACCTTGAGCATGTGCGACGATGCTTGCGGGATCATGTTTCCCCCGAGCACGGCCCCGATCACGATGGCCATGACGAGCACCCCTTTGTACTCGCCATAGAATGGGAGCTGCATGACGATGCTGCTGAATATAATTATGGCGCCGGTTTTCGAGAAAAAACTGCCGATCAGCGTCGTTGAGATGATGATGACGAGCACCGCATAAATGATGTGACCTTGACCCAAAGTGGAGAAGGCATTCGCGATCCCGGCAAGTAATCCCGATATGTTCAAACAAGCTGACATCAAGAAAATCGCGAGGATGAATAAAATCAATCCCCAATCGGCTTTCTTGAGGTGTTTCGCCAATGACTCTTTTTGGACAGTGAAAATCACCAGCACGGCGAAGATCAAGAAGAGGTAAGTTGGCACGGGGATGATGCTGAGCCCTGTAAATAACGCGATGAGCGAGATCGCGTTCACCGTGAACTTTCTGCGGTCCGCGATCAAGATTTTCGAATCGATGATTTCAACGAGCATCTTCACCTGAAGCTCGTCCGGTTTCGGCATGCGTCGAACTTGTTTTAAATCGATCAATACCAGCACCGAACCTATTAGGATGAAAAACAAGAGTATAAACGTCATGAAAAACCACGCGGTGTTCACGGCGAGCAATTCCGAGACGAGAATCGTTGCCGGCGACGAAAACGCAGTGAGCAAGTTGCCCACGATGATCGAGAACGAGACACCCACGATGAACGGGACCGGCTCGATTTTCAGCAGCTGTGCGGTCCTGATGATGAGCGGGACAAATATTATCGCGACGGTCACGTCTTCGAGGAACGCGGAAAAAGCGGCGCTTGCCAAGCACAGCATGTAGAACAAGAGCCGCAAGTTTTCCTTCGTGAGTCGAATAATACGGATGGCGAGATACTCGAACAAATCTTGCTGCTCCGCAACGCTGATGATGACGCTGAAGCAGAGAAGCACGACGAGGGGCTTGTATTGCACCAGCACGAAAATATCATCCAAAGTTTTATCAAAAGCCCATGCCGAAAGGGCGCAAATGCCACATGCAATGAACAAGCTATACAGCGTTCCTTGTCCCTTGTCCTTGAAGGAGATGATGAAAATGGCAACGATCGAGGCAATGATGATGGCCTGGACTATGCCCTGGCCGACGGGGTCCAGCATCTTGGGTGTCACTCTAGCTTTCGTTTTTACTTGATGTTGATGATCTTCTCGCCATTGGATTCGTAGATGGCACGGACGACCTTGATCGAACGCAATCCTTCCTCGCCGCTCACCAGCGGTTCACGGTTCTCGCGGATCGCGCTCGCAAAATCATTCATCAAGCGCGCGTGAGCGATCACCGAGAACTTCTTTGGATCGGTTGCCGAAGCGACTTGTCCCCCTTCCTTTGCCGCGAAATCGATGCGATCCTTCGTTCCATCCGCCTTGAAGATCGTGAGCACGTTGCCGTCGATTTCAATGCCACCCTCCGAACCGAAGATGGTTAACTTTGCTGGAAACGCTGCCTTGGTTGCAGTGCTGGTCTGGATCGTCCCGAACGCACCGCTCTCGAAGACGAACGCCGCGCACGTGTTGTCGTCGACCTCGATAGGATGCACGAGATGGCCCCACGCGCCGAAAAGGCATCTTACGTTGCCGACGAGATACACCATCTGATCGACCGGGTGGATAGCCTGGTTGATGAGCGAGCCACCTCCCTCCATCTTCCACGTCCCGCGCCACGAGCTCTTCTTGTAATAATCCGTGTCACGGAACCACATGACGCTGACGCTCGCCTGGAGAATCCTACCTAATTTGCCCGAGTCGATCAATTTTTTCGCTTCAATCACGGCATCGATGAATCGGTTCTGGAAGTGCACCCCAAGCTTGAGTTTTTTCTTATGCGCGAGGGAAATCATGGCCTGCGCGTCCTCGACGGTCGTGGCGATCGGTTTTTCCACGAGCACGTGCTTTTCTTGCTCGAGGCAATACACGGCAACTTCCTTGTGCAAGCCGTGTGGAAGGCTGATAACGACGAAATCGACCTCTTGCTTGCATAATTCCTTGTAATCCGTTGTCACGAACTGGACCTTGTTGGCATCTGCGATTTTTTGCGCGGCATCCTTGTTAACATCGCAGATTGCAGCTAGCTTCAAGTCCGGAATCGTCGCGATCGTCGTGGCAATGTTCGTTGCCGATGATCCAGCCCCGATCATCCCGATGTTGAGGCACTTCTTGGTCGTGGTCATCCTTGTCACCATCATCACGTGGTATGTCTTAATCTGCGCTAGATGCTATTAAGAATTTTCCAGATGGGTGAAAAAATCATCACGTTGAACGACACAGCGTCAACGCTTGGAGTTTTGCATTTTAAATATTTTACCACGGTAGACCTAGTAGCGATACGTGATCAGAAAAAGAACGAAAGGTGAAAGCGAATGGAAGGATTCTTGAAGGAGACCAAGCTCGTGCTGAAAGATTTCATGGCGAGCGGGGAAAAAAACACGTTCCTCGTCGGGGCGGGCTGCTCGATGGATAAGCCCTCGTGCATGCCTTCCGGCCGAAGCATGCTCGGGAACCTTGTCAAGTTCATGTGCCCGGCCACCGAAGTAGATAACATTCTTAAAATGGATAATTTGCGGTATGAAGGCGTGGTCGAGGAATTCCGGAACCAATTCGACAAGGAATTGAAACTTATCACGTTTTTCGAGGCATGTGAACGCCCAAATATCCAGCACTTCTTTCTGGCTGACGCTCTCAAGAGAGGACACTTTCTCTTGACGACAAATTTTGACTTCTTGATCGAGCTTGCCCTCATGAATTCCGGCGTACCAAAGGACAACATCGTTCCCGTTATCACGAAAAAAGATTTCGAGACCTTCAACGATCCATCCCGCTTGTTTGCCCAGGGGAAAATCGGTGTGTATAAAGTGCACGGATCAACGCGCAACTTCATCACTGGCGAGGCAACCCGGGACTCCTTGATAGCAACGCTGCAAGCATTCGGATCCAATAAAGTAGGCTTGAGCGTGTTTCAAGTGGAATCGTTTAAGCAAGCTTTATTCACCAACATCACGAGCCAGCGTTCGTTAATCGTCATGGGATATTCAGGCGGGGATGATTTCGACGTGATTCCCACCCTGAAGGTGCTGACCGGCCTGAAGAATGTTATCTGGTTAAATTTCGTGCTGGATGATGGTGGCTTGGAAAAAGTCTACGAGATCATTGTTGAACCTGGTCCCGCGGGCGATATAACCGGTACCAAGCAAATTCTGGCCGAGATGAAGCAACAAAATCGGGCGGAGCATGTCTACTGGGTGGAGGTCAACACGTCCCGTGCGGTCGAAACGTTGCTGCAAGAGAAACCGCGGCTGCATCCTAACAATTTCACCATCAACACGCTGCAATGGATGCAAGAAATGTTCCCAGCGCCGTCGGATTGGTATAAATTTCACGTGGCGTATATACTCTACTTGAAACTCGGCCATTATCAAGACGCTTTGCGGTGTGCAGAAGCCATGCTCCCGCTTGCAAAGGACACGAGTGAAAAAATAGCTCCCGTGGAAAATGTTGCCCGTATCTTGCTCGAGACGGGGAAATACAACGATGCCTTGGCGAAATATTATGAAGCATGGAGCCTCGTGTCACAAGTCAACGATGTGACCCGGCAAGCAACGTATAGTATCAACATCGGCGAATTAAATCGACGCCTGGGCAACGTGAATGAGGCCCTTAAATGGTACTCGACTGGTCTACAACTTTCGAATGCAACGGGCGACAAGGCGAAAAAAGAAGCGGCATTGATCAATCTCGGGGGATTGTATTCCCAAATGGGTTACGTGCAACAAGCCATGCAGTTATACAACCAGGCTTTGCCTTTGACCGATGAGCTCGGAAATTTGAGTGACAAAGCCCAGCTTCTCAACAACATGGGCACAGCTTTCGCGAATTTGGGTGCATATCAAGAAGCACTGAAGCATTTCGAGATAGGCCTTCAAATCGCAGAAAAACTGGGTGACCAGGCGCGGTTGATCCGCTTGCTTATAAACACCGGCAACATGTACGTGCGGATGGTGAAATATCCGGAAGCTCTTGGTCATTTCAATAGAGCACTTCAAGCCGCGGATAAGATCGGTGATCTCGCGCAAAAAGCAGACGTGTTGAACAATATAGGAAGCTTGTTGAAATCGCAAGAGAAATTTTCCGAAGCGGCAAGTAATTTTAATGCAGCCCTTGAAATTGCTGAAAAATTGGGAGAATTGAATATCAAATTGCAGTGCCTCATAGCGCTCGGCTCGACGAACCAGGTGATGGAAAAGATCCCGGAAGCTTTGGATTTCTATGAAAAGGCGTTTCAAGTCGCGGGAAAATTGAACAATGCTATGCAAATCGCAACGATCCACAACAACGTCGGTGTAATCTTGCGTGACCAAGGAAAGTTCGAGGAAGCCCTCCCGCGCTTACAAGAATCTTTGAACACCGCCGAAAAGTCGGGCTTTCAAGAATTAAAAGCCTACGTCTTGAAAAACATCGGTTCAACCTATTACGAGATGAAGGACGACGAAAAAGCCCTGGACTTTTTCAACAAGTCGTTTCAAATCGCCGGACAATATCCCTCATTACTTTCGGTACTATTCGAGGCAATGGGAGACTTGTTCAAGCGACAAGGGAAAACAACCGAAGCAGTCACGTACTTCACGCAAGCACTTCAATTCTTGCAGCAACTAGGCCTCCAAAATTCACCAAAAGCAACAAAGATCGCCGAAAAAATGAAGCCGCTGGCTTGATATCCATCCCCCTCTTCATGCATGGATCATTGCGCCTTCACGTCCTTCCC
>JAUQYW010000127.1 GCA_030587525.1 Candidatus Sigynarchaeota archaeon
GCAGGGATGATGAGCAGATTCATGACAAGAATATGTGCGATTGTTTTTCTTGCACTTCTATGCCGGCGATTCCTAAACCAAATAGCAAGATACGTGCACGTCAAAACTCCCGACATCCAAAGCCAGGCTGGAGCCAAGTCTCCTAAAACAAAGGTTACACCCTCGGTGGCGACAGCGGAGGCAAGCACGAGTAAAAGGTAAACCCCAGAAGCGACGACACATCCGCCTGCAGTTAAGAACGCGACCTGGATCGAGCGCGTGTTGTACCCATTCACAGTCATAAATCCATGACAACCTCTCGGAACAGGTATATAGGTATTCCCGGGATTATCGACAAAAACTCGTTAATCGAGAATGAACAGGCAAATAATATTTACGTTCACTCACGTTCGTTCCCACGTTCACTTTCATAGCATCGTTACGACCTCTCTTTTTTCGGCACCTCATCTCCTTTCCAGGAGCCCTTGCGGTGTCCCCCAAATGGGAGTGGCTCTTGAACGAGACGCGTGCTCAAGGACGTGTCTTGCCTTTGGTCAATGGAAGCAAAAAATTGCACGCTACGCAACGCTCCACCTCGGGTGGGTTCCACGTGCCACAATTCGAACACCAGGCGACTGTGCAAGAGGTGCACCGGCGATCCTTCATGGGACGACCGCAAGCGGCGCATTTTTGTGGCTTCATTGTCGTTTTCGGTATATCACGGACTGGTAGCACCTTGACTACCAAATTTTTTGCCTTCAATTGTTTGAGTACGGCGATGAAATAGAATGCAAGCACGATATTGATTCCATAACCCATTATGCTGATAATGCGTATGGCGAGCATGATATTTTCACCAATATGCCCATTAAGCGTCAAGAAAGGAATCATGTTAGCGATGAATGGCACAAATATGAAAAATAACAGCACCATGGCATAGGCGACAGGGAACTTGTTTTTTTTCGCGTCTTTGAGAACGGGCATGACACTGGCTGTTCGAAGTGAAACTGGAATAATGAGATAAAAGGTAAGGTATAGAATGACATAGTTTTCAGGCAAGATAACGTATGGGGGATTCTCGATAATAGTAGGATGCAATAATGGACCTACCAGATAATCTATCATCGAAGAAACAATTATTATAGCAGCCGAAAAGATACCCACTAGTTCGATATTTGGCCGGTGAGCGCAAATACCCGTCCAAATCAAGCAGATGGCAAGCACGACCGATGCAATAAAGGCGCACATTTGCAGAAAGCTAATTAAAAGGACATATATCTCAAAACTAAGATAATAGAAGATATATGGCCCCACTAAGGATAGGCTGTCCATTACTATCCACAAGCTTGCGATGCTGAAGTACAAGGCAACGATCACCTTCAGCACCGTGGAGATACGTGGGATGTCCCGCTGTTCTGCCGACATTTCTCGTCCTCTTGCTAATGTTTGTTGTTGAACCATAAAAAATCGCTCCTATTTTTCCTTGCACAAGACCGCGGGTGGCAAGTTCGTATATGTATGATCACGTTCACCACGTTCGGTCTCACGTTCCCTCGACACGCCCATGGGAGTGGCTCTTGAACGAGACGCGTTCTTAAGGGCGCGTCTAGCTTTAGGGTTGCAACTAGGAAGAAGTCGTAACAAGGTAGCCGTAGGGGAACCTGCGGCTGGATCACCTCCTCGTAGGACGTCCTAAGGGCGTCCGGGGGGGAGCGCGAGCTCCCCCCATTTTTACTTTTCATTTTTCATGGTAATGCTTTCATATCCGCCGGGTTCTGCCGCGTGCGGGAAACTGCCACGCGGCCAGGTATCAATGCTCGGATGGATTGGCGAATAAACGAATACTGTTGGTTGGCGTCGAAATCAAAAACAGCGCGTGCTCGTGCCCTCTTTTTTGATCCCCAAATACGATATAACGGGAAGATGTTATAACAAGACTTTCTGACTGGCAATTCACTAATTCCGTGGTGTTCCTTGCCTTATAAAGCCCGGGAATCAACCTTGACACTGGACCATGAACGCGACGTGGAATGAACGCGAGCCAGCCATCAAGGCGCTCGTGCCCGATTTGCTGCGAGACCTCGTGCTGATCGAAGAGGGCAAGCCCGTAACCATTCGCATATTTTTCTGCCAGGGCGTGATGGCCGTGGTCAAGTACTTGCGGGAAGCAACGAAAGCGATGGAACTCGGAGCGACCCACCACGCGTTCAAGATCCTCGGCAAGCACGCGAGATATGGCGATCGTGGCCGCCTGGAATTTTCTGACAAGGGCGAGCGGATGGACATTTACATCGAAGACACGATGGTGTCGATCTCGGTGAAGACGCTCGTGATGGCCACGATGAAAGTAATCCGCGGCACGGTGATGGCTGTTTTCGACTCGTCGCCCGTGGACAAGACGTGGATATTTTTTTTCTACAAGTTCGAAAAAGACGCCACGCCACGCCCGCCTTGCCAATATTTAATTACCTGGGTCGAGATAGATAGCCTGGACATCGATCCCGCGAGAATAACTAGGCAAGTGATCAAGATGGTGACGAAATCGAAAGAAAAAGTTGCGAAACAGCTTGGCGTGCCAGCCAAGATTCTCGTGCCGGTGGATAACATCATCACGGTGGAGGATATGAAGCGCGAGATCGAGGAAAAGGACAATCTTATAGCACAAAAGGACAATCTTATAGCACAAAAGGACAGGGAGATAGCCGATCTCAAGAAGCGCCTTAGTACAAAGTAAAGCAACCTTTTTTTCCTTCAATATTAGCTCTATCTTTAGGGTTGCACGAGCTCCCCCCATCTTTACTTTTCACGTTTCATGGTAGTGCTTTCACCAGCACCCGTTCCTGCTGCAAAGCGAGATACTTCCACAAGATCAGGTATCTATGCTCGTTTGGATTGGCGAATAACAAGAATAATGTTGGTTGGCGTCGAAAAACAAAAACAGCGCGTGCTCATGCCCTTATTTTCATCATCCGTGCGCGAGAAATGCACGATAGGCACCCAATAATTATGCGGGCTGTCGCGTGCGGCGATCGGGTGGGATTCGATGCATAGGTGGATTGGCAATATTGGATATTGAGGTTGGCGTAAAAAAACAAAGAATCGCGTGCTCGTGCCCCTTCTTTTCGATCCACGTCATGTTTCCATCGTTCGCCGCGCCGGTCAGAAGATATCTTCGATCGAGCGTAACTTTCGTACATGGTTCATCGGATTACATTTTGCGGCCGGGAGAGGCTGGCGAATCGTTTTATATACCGCATCGAGAGCGAGAACGACAGTTCCCAGCGACATGCGCCCACGCGCGTGCCAACCCGGCACATAAGCCTGCTGCGACAAGCGGTCATCCCCAGTTTCCCGGGTCCTTGTAGAGTCGTGGCGTATCTGTGCCGGCTCTCGTGGTCCAAACGACCATGCGGTCTTTCGTTCGCTTTGCATTCTTGCCCAAGGTAGCAAGGTAGCTATGGAATGTTTTGATTCGATTTTGATACAAGTACCCCCGATCAGACCGATCATACCTGTTTACGAGACCATCCGATCCACATCGTCAGGCCCCGATATTCCAGCAGATACTTGGCTGGCCGTGTTAGTTCAAAGGGTGGGCGTCCTTGTATTGCCCCGTCTCACGCTCCATTGTCAAACGGGTACGGTTCCAGGTGGATACGCCCGTGTTAGCCATCCTGAAACGACGTTAAAGCCCGATGTTGGCATCCCGCCGTTTAATGGAGCATAGAGCACGATTCGAGAAACCATATCACGTGCCGACATGTACTTCGATACTTGGAGTAATAAACTTGTCGATCCCGTGATTTCCTTCATTTTAATGTCCAGCAGGCGTACCCGCCCATCCTAGGAAGGTTTATTATCTCGTAGTCGGTTGATTGTAGCAAAAAGAGGCAAGGTGTGTGGATGACCAATCAATCATCATTAAAAGCTGCATCCTTTCCACCGGCGTCTATCAAAGCTGTAATGAATATTATAACAGCTCACCTTGAGCATGGTGTTTCAGCAAGTTTTGTCAACATAATGAGAACAATTCGCGAGCAGAAGCGAAACGGCAGCATCAAGCTTTCCAATAGAGAAATCAAAGCCCTATTCGATTTTTTAGTTGCAACAGGCTTTCTGAAGCGTCAGAATGATGAAACATTCGTGATAAGTAACACCTTGGATCACGATGGTGGCTTGCCCAAGCAAGGTCTTTCATCGGGTCGAAAAGCCAAATCAATACAAGACGACGAGTTTGGTAGCTGCATCCAGAGAGGGATAAAATCCAATAATGATAAAGATTACGACAGCGCGATTCTTGCTTATCGCAGAGCCCTCGAGATCGAACCCCGGTCATCCGCGATATGGAATTGTCTTGGCGTTTCTCTCTGCAACAAGAATGACTTCCAGGGTGCTGCTACCGCTTTCCAAGAGGCAATCAAGTTGAATCCCGCGGACAAGTTATACTGGTCGAACTTCGGGACTGCGTTGTTTAATCAGGGCGATTTTAATAAGGCGATAGAGGTTTTGAATAAATCTCTTGCTATTGATAAGAACAACGCATTGATATGGCAATTATTGGGCTTATCTTTTGATAAATTAGATAATTTCGATTCCATGATTGACGCATTTCAACACGGGCTTCAATTAGCTCAAGGATCGGTAAAAGACGCGATGATTGGATGGCTGGAAGAAAAATCTGACCATATCGGATATACGGATTGGGAAAAACACGTCCGTATCTACAAGTTACTTGCCATGATTCCGGGTACAGCTAAATACAAACACGAGTACGTGCACAGACTCGTGATGGCTGGATGTTATAGAGAAGCGCTAGAAATGGCAAAAAAATATCAAGACTCGTTCCAGGATGCTTTTTTAAGAATCGAAAATAAAATATTGCAAGTTTTTTGCTTTCTCCTGTTGAATGAAATGGACAATGCCACGTCCGCTTATCCAACTCCTGCAGAATTGCAGCAACATCATCTAGCATTTAGATATAACCGCGCAATCCACCACAATTTGTACTATGTGTTATTTCAGAGGTGCAAAGAACTCTGTGGGTTACAAGGAACTGAACTTGCCGGTGCATTATATTTTCACGAGACCTCTGGTGTTGAGTTTGACGATCATTTGAAGATCTTGAAGAATTGGTATGAAATCATCCGCAGCGTTCGGGAATATTTCGCTTGGCGACTTGTGAGGCCATTTTACGAGAATCAACAGCAAAATC
>JAUQYW010000157.1 GCA_030587525.1 Candidatus Sigynarchaeota archaeon
ATCCACCACCCGTCAAGCACGCTGAAATTGAGAACGCCATTTAATGCAGCTTTCATGCCACTCGTTCCGCTCGCTTCGTGATACCGTCGAGGCGTGTTCAACCAAACATCAGCACCAGAAACCATCAATCGTGCGAGATCGATATCGTAATTTTCTAGGAACGCCATCCGAATCTGGTAGGAATCCCAGAGTTCATCGGCAAATGTGTAAATCTTCTTGATCAAATCCTTGGATTGTTGATCCGCGGGATGCGATTTTCCAGCGAAGATATATTGCACCTTGCCACGTGATAGTTTTTCCAACCGCTCCGAATCCGAGAATATAAGTAGAGGCCGCTTGTATTCCGTGATACGCCTGCCAAAACCTATCGTCAAATGAGATTTATCAAGCAATACCCACGAGTGAGAGTTCTCATAATCAAGAAGCTCGTTTTTTGCGGCCTCATGAGCATGTTGCACGTTGCGAGAATCCAGCAGCAAAGCATTTTCCAGGGTGGAGTAATCATAACGCCAGGACGGCCCGAACTCCTGATCGAATAAATTCTTTAGATGAGGGGACAGCCAATAATCGATGTGGATGCCGTTGGTGATTGAATCAATGGTATATCCAGGAAACATTGTTCGAGAAATCTCGCCATGCTTTCTCGATACAGCATTCGCAAACCTGCTTCCATTCAAGGCAAGGCGTGTCATATTAAGCTCGTTTGCCCCGGCAAGGTCGTAAACGCTGCTGGGAAGACGTTCTCTGAACACGTCACGAACGAGATCGTAGCTGAAGCACTCCAGCCCTGCTTGAACTGGCGTGTGGGTCGTAAACACGCTATGCTTTTTTACCGCCTCGATATCGTTATATTTATTTAACAGCTCAAATATCAAGAATGCAGAATGCCCCTCGTTCATATGATGGGTATCTATCTGATCAAAGCCTAATTTTTTGAGCATCCTCATACCACCAATGCCGAGGATCATTTCTTGGACGATCCGGGTAAATGGATTTGCGTCATAGAGCGAGGAGGTCAGATTTCTCATCCACGGCGCGTTCTCGGGCACGTTCGTGTCGAGCAAGATGATGGGAATGATATCGCCCGTTCTCCCGAGGACTTCATAGAGCCAACCCTTCACGAGAATTTCCGAGTTCTGGACTTCAATCTTGACCGTTTCTTTCAATTCCTCGAAATTATTGAGAAAATCCCACCGGAATTGCTTTTCGACTTGGGCACCATCAACGCCGATGATTTGGTAGAAATATCCGCCACTATAAACCAGCGTGACACCCACAAGAGGCAGGGAGTTATCCGCAGCAGATCGAATGGTATCGCCAGCCAGAACGCCCAAGCCACCTGAGTAGGTAGGGATGTCTTTTTCAAGCGCGATCTCCATGGAAAAATATGCGATTTTCGCATCTTTGCTTAATTTGTCCATTTCGTTCAGCTTCATTTGGATACTGGGCATTTTGCCAAAAATTGTAAAATAAAACGTTTCAATTGTTTCGACATCGATTGCTTCATTTTGCACCGAAGATGGCTTTATACTGCCCCAGGATCCGTGCCCACGAGGACACGAGCATAATCCCGATCATCAAGTAAATCCCTATCGTCAAGAAATCGCCGGTTATCGTCGCCACGATGACTTGCGTGATCATATAGATAACCATGTACGTGATCGTTATCTGGATGAAAGTCAGTGTCGTGGTGGGTGGATATTCGCCTCTTCGCTGCTTGTAAATTATATACAAGAGGACGGGCAAGAACGCGCCGTGGACGACGAGGGGGAAGAGCAGAAAAACGATCGGCATGGAAACAAACATGATCAGGTCGATAGCTGCAAAAATGAAAAACGTGACCAGGACATACGCCAAGTTGTTTGCCGGAACGAAGGCGATGCCTTTGTTCCCTGATTCTTCCTTTTCATCATCGTCCTCGAACGCCCCAGGATTGATTTTTTTCGTGCTAAATTCCTGATCCTTAGCATTGTTCTTGGTATATCGAATTATTCCTTCATTCTTGGGCGTACTTGGTTCCATCTGCATGTGTAACGTTACATCCTCTTGTTTCATATCCAAGAATGGACATTTGTGTTCTTCTGGTAGCCTATGTTTCACGCAAAAAAACTGAAGGCACCTCTTGCATTGAAAGCCCATATACACGTCATTATGGCACGCGGAGCACTTCATAGGTTCCACCTCAATTTTTTGTACTCATATCTTCATCGTTCTAACACCAACCAGGATAAATCATGTATAATAGGCTTCTGATTTCTCGAAAAAAATGAAGTTGCAGAGCAGCGAATATTCGATCAACGAAAGACATGCGCGATTGAACGTGTGAATTCAATTGCACGTTTAAACAATACAAAAAAAGTGCAAAAAATATCATTTCAAACCGGCGGATTATGCTCGATAACCTTTGAGACCGTCGCGAACCGCCCGATCTGGCCATTGGGCGGTAACTCGTCCGACACGCCGAGGATCAGCCGGTGACCGAATAGCTCGATCAACCGGGTAACGGTCTCTTCGAGGCGACTTTCGGGGAATTCCTTCATGAAGAGCGTGGCGGGGATGCCATCGAGCAGCACCTTGTCCCCGAGCCCGGCCTTGATCTCATCGACCGTGACGTCGCCTTGAGGCTCGGGGGTCGCGGCTTCCACGCCATCAAAGTCTGTTTCCTTGATGAGGGGGAGCAGGTCCTTCAAGGACCCGTCCATGTGCACGTGGCAAAATTTTCCCGCGTCGTGCAGCTGCTTGATGCGGCGATTGTAGTATGGGATGCAATATTCCTTGAAATTCCGTGGTGGCGCGAGGTTCGCATCGATATTTTCACCGAAATTCAAGATCTTCACGGGGGAGTTGACGATCACGTCGTACATCTTGTCATCCCATTCGGCAAAGAATTTCATGAAGTCCTCGGTCGCTTTTCTGTGGCGCTTGAGCAATATGACCGTGTTCTCGAATCCGATGTAGTTAAGGATGCAACGCATGTATGGCGAGCGGTTGTAGTATGACTGAGCGATGCCGATATCGCCGAGTACTTCCTCGGCGAGATTGAAGCCCGGCTCGTTGAACTCGAACACGGATTGGCTGAGCTCGTACTTGATAACTTCCATGTCCTCGGGCGTCTTAACGGCATGCTCCACCGGGTAACCGCCCTTGGACGCTTGCCGCACGGAACCGACGGGCGTGTCGGTCACGACGACTGCTTCCCCATTCTTGCCTGCCAATATCCTTGTCTTGATTTTTGCATCTTTTTTTGGATGCGTGCTGAAAATGTTTACACCCAAGGTTTCTGCCGAGTAGCGAATAGAAGTATGCAATGCCTCGTGAATCTCGAGAGGATCCATCCCGAACAAGTTTTCTGGAATGGTGGGATCGTACAATTGCCACGAAGGGTCGTGCCTTGATTTCGGGATGCTCACGTGGTTGCCGTGGATCCAGAACATGATGCGGGGCTGCCAAACGACCTGGTCTATTTTCTCGTGCCGGTAAATCTTCAAAATACGTTCGCGAAACGTTGCGACCATGCATTCGATCTTGGTTACACGGGATAAAAACTTGCACGACTCAGTCAGAAATCGAGGATCACGCGGGCGAGCGGTTCCATGCAAAAATTTTGCTCGGGATCGATGAAGGTCTTATTCGTAAAAATGTTCATAATGACACGGGCCTGCTTAGCCTTGATCAATGCCGCGGCAAACTCCGGATCGGTTCTCTCGTTTGGCCGGAACGATGACGCATCGGGTCGCTGGATCACGAATACCAGCACGGGTTCGAACCCGTCGATCCGGCAATCTGTCAGCTCCCGCACGTGCCGCGTTCCCCGCTTGGTCGGGGCATCAGGAAACAAGGCTACGCCCGATTCAACCAGCGTCACGCTTTTCACCTCGATCAAGTACTTGGTCTTGTTTTTTCGCGCGAGAAAGTCGATCCGGCTATCCTTGTAGAGATACTCGGGACGAATCTCGTCGAATTTTCCATCAAACAAGTATCCAGTTTCGAGCAACCAGCGCACGTACCGATTCGGCACGCGCGTGTCGAGGCTCACGATCAAGGCATCGTGCTTTACCGCAACCATGTCGAACGCCGTCTTCCTGGTAGGCCCGCCAGCCTTCACGAGGAAAATCGTGGCGCCTGGGAACAACAGCTCCTTGAGCCGGCCAGGATCCGGTAAAAATGCTTGGACCAAGGATTGGTCGTTTAATCTCGCGGTGACAAGGTACTTGTGTTCCCGCTTGACGAAAGTTGCGGGAATGAGCCCGTGAGCGATGATCATTGGCAAAGTACCTCGATTTATCGTTTGAAGGATGGAAAAAAAGATCAAGGATAGACGCTCCAGCCACCACGGAATTGCTTGGGAAAAGGAATGAGGGGAAATTGCGGTATTGACATGAATTAAAGGAAAGCACTAAATGAGTCTACCTAACTAAAAAGTGGGGCACCGACATATTTATTTCTTTCACGATCGTTTGCTCTTCGAAAAACGCACGTTTCGGGAAATGAATGCGCTTTAACATTTTTCGTTGTTGTCCGTTTCGATGATTTGCTAAAACACAATTCGTTGAATCGCTTGATTCCATGTTTCGCAGAAAATACGCGTATTGTAAGGAAAGAACTATAAAGAGGAGCGACGGATGTCAAATCGTGGAAGCCTGCAACTTTCACGAGAC
>JAUQYW010000430.1 GCA_030587525.1 Candidatus Sigynarchaeota archaeon
AAATACGCCTGTTATTTGGCGGGGCCCCATGAAAATGGGCGTGTTGCGGGAATACCTTGGTGCAGTGGAATGGGGTGACTTGGAATACTTGATCATCGATTTACCACCAGGCACCGGCGACGAAGTCCTCGATATCATGCAACTCGTCAAGCCGATCGATGGCGTCGTCGTCGTGACGACGTCACAAGAGATGAGCCTCATCAGCGTCGCGAAGACCATCGCCATGGCTGGAAAAATGGACGTGAAGGTTCTCGGTGTCGTTGAAAACATGAGCACGTTCAAATGCAGCAAGTGCGGCAACGAGGAACACGTCTTCGGAGAAGTTGACGGGGCAAAGAACATGGCCAAGGAACTCGGCGTGCCATTCCTTGGTTCCATACCCTTGGAGCCGCAGGTCGTGCAGCAAACGTCAGAGCACGTGCCGGCCATCATGCAAAAGAAAGATTCCGCCGCGAAAAAGGCATTTAACGAGATATACGCGGCGATCTTGAAGCAGATTTCTTGAAACTTGATCCGGGGATGAATTCTTCTTCCTATTTCATCATTTCCAAGGCTTCCACGGCCGCGGAGATGACGGCAAGTTTGGCTCCGAGTTCTGAATCTGCCCAGGCGATTAATAGCATGTCCCGCTCGTTCAAGGAGAACAACTCGTTTAGCCGGATCCACTCGCTCGTGTACCTTTTTTTCATATCAAGCGGGACGCCGAGCAATTTCAAGGCGCGGCCAGCTTGGATAACCAGCGAGATCAAGCCTTTCCCACCTTGAGCTTTCGCCGCTTCGACAAGCCGCAATGGTTCACCCTGCTCGATCTTTGCCTCATCGAGGCCGGGTATTGCTAGCCGCCCGAGCGCATTGAATTTAGCAAATTTCAACTCGTCGAAAATGACGGGAATGTTCCCGATCAGTGTAAATTCCTCCTTGATCTTGTTCATCACGGCTTTGCCCTTGTCCGACAAGATGTGAGCCTTCGTGGAGCTCGATTCGATCAGGCCAAGCTTAGCCTTCATTCGAGCCGTGAATGTCCGCACTGAACCGCGACCGATGCTCAGCTGGTTCTCCAGCTCTACTCGCCCCATCTTGCCATACATGTCAAATAGGAACAACGCGAGCACGACGTGAGCGAATGAAAATTGCACGCCGGCCTGGTTCTTGGGCAATTTTTTTTCATAGTCTGCTTTCAGCGCGAGCAGCATGTGTCAACTATATACTATCCGGGTAAAAAAATCGCGTGGCGTGGAATTATTTTCGATACGCTTGAACAATGCTTTAACCCCGTTACTCGATATTTCAGAGCAAGAATCTTTTTTACAATGCATTTCCATGAGATTTTTATAAGCAAGCACGAGAAGCATGAAACAAGCCCGCGCATCTTAGGACCGATTGTTCACAGAAACGTTGCGGCTCGTTCCTTTTCAATAACATTTTATGCTTTCGATACCATTTTATGCTTGGAATAAAAAGGTTCTTGAACATGAGCGAAGAAGATAGACCCGGAGAAATGAACCTCCGGGTTGCAGAGATTAACAAGGCATCTGCCGGGCGTGGCTTGTGTTCCGCCGGAATTCACGTTGCTCGTCGTTTGAACATAAAAGCGGGAGAAATCGTCGAGATCATTGGAAAAAAGACGACTGGATGCATTTTCTTCCCTAACTCGGAAGATGAGGGCAAGCAGATTATCCGCATTGATGGCCTGGTTCGGCTCAATGCGGGTACTGGCCTTGGAGAGATCATAAGGGTACGGAAAGCTCGACCAGAAGCTGCTAAGCGCGTCGTGGTGGCTCCCACGAACACGAAAGTCGCGATCCAGCCCCGAAAAATCCGCGATTCCTTGATGAACCGCCCGGTGGTCAAGGGAGATAATATTTCTCTCATGAACATGACGCTTCCAAACGATCGTCCTGATATCGAATCCGACGATGACATGATGGAAAACTTGCAGAACATCTTCACGCAATTCGGCGGCCGGCGGAAGCGATCATACACTCTTGGTGAACTGAGACTGGTAGTCATCGAAACGACACCAGAGGACGGGATCGTGCAAATCACGCCGGCGACCAACGTCGAGGTCCGCGAAGGCGCGGTGAACGTGAAGAAAGGTGCCATCAACTACGACGATATCGGAGGCCTTTCCGACGTGATCGTGCGGGTCCGGGAGATGGTCGAGTTACCTCTCAAGCATCCCGAGCTCTTCGAGCGCCTGGGAATCGATCCACCGAAAGGCGTGTTGCTATATGGCCCGCCAGGTTGTGGCAAGACGTTACTTGCAAAGGCAGTGGCAAATGAATCCGACGCGTATTTCATCACGATCAACGGCCCCGAAATCATGAGCAAGTTTTACGGGGCATCAGAAAGCAGGTTGCGAAAGATTTTCAAACAAGCTGCAGAAAATGCACCAAGCATCATTTTCATAGATGAAATCGATTCAATCGCGCCGAAACGCGAGGACGTGGGTGGCGAGGTGGAACGGCGTGTCGTCGCGCAGCTTCTCGCGCTGATGGACGGGCTGCAAGATCGTGGGAAGGTCATCTTGATCGGTGCCACGAACCGGGTGAATTCCATCGATCCCGCGCTGCGTCGACCGGGCCGGTTCGACCGGGAAATCGAGCTTCCTGTCCCGGATGCGGATGGACGGTATGAAGTCCTTCAAATCCACACGCGAGCCATGCCCCTCGATGAGAAGGTTGATTTACGCCAGATGGCCTCGATCACGCACGGGTTCGTCGGCGCGGACGTCGCAGCTTTGTGCCGAGAAGCAGCGATGCATTCATTGCGAACGATACTGCCAAAAGTCGAGCTTGATAAACCTATCCCCGACGAGATATTATTCGAATTAAAGGTCTCCAAGGAAGATTTCGATGCAGCCCTTAACAACGTGGAAGCGAGTGCCATGCGCGAAGTCCTCATCGAAATTCCCAACGTCAAGTGGACCGACGTGGGCGGGCTAGAAAACACCAAACGAGCCCTCATCGAGGCTGTCGAGCTCCCGCTCAAGAATCCCGGGCTCTTCGAGCGAGCCGGCATCCGCGAGCCATCAGGCGTGCTGCTCTATGGACCGCCAGGTTGTGGCAAGACCTTGCTCGCCAAGGCTGTGGCGACGGAGAGCGAGGCCAATTTCATCACGGTCAAGGGACCGGAAGTCTTCTCCAAGTATGTAGGAGAATCCGAGAAGATGATCCGCGAGGTATTCCGCAAGGCACGGACCGCGGCACCAGCGATTATCTACTTTGACGAGTTGGATGCAATCGCCCCGCGACGTGGTGCGGAGTTTGGTTCGCAAGTTTACGAGAACGTCGTGAACCAGATCCTCGCTGAAATGGATGGTATCGAGGAACATCGGCGCATCGTGATTCTCGGCGCGACTAACAGGCCTGACATCGTGGACGAGGCCATGTTGCGGCCAGGACGGTTCGACGTGCTCATCTACGTGGACCCGCCTGACCGGGAAACACGGATGCAGGTCCTCAAGATCCACACGAAGAAGATGCCGCTCGCCGATGACGTCCCCGCGTACCTCGAGCTCATCGCCAACAACACGGAGGGATATTCAGGCGCCGATCTCGAAAACTTGGCGCGCGAGGCGGGCATGAACGCCATCCGGGACAAGGGAAAGGACTTGAAAGTTATCGAGCGGCTCCATTTCGAGGCAGCGTTCAACTCGAGCTCGCCGACCTTGACCGAGGAGCTCATCAAGAACTACGAGAAAATCTCGAAGCGCATCAAGAAGCGCGAGATCAAGCTCAACCTGCAATACATGACGTGAGCAATTACTTCCACTTTTTTTTACTTATTATCCAATTTTTTGTTCATTGACGAACCCATTCGATATTAGGGCTATTTTCTTGCGTCGTGGAAGTCGTTTTATGTCGCGCTCGCGTCGCATGGCGTCGATTTGCGTCAAAAAGCTTTGGATGAACACGATTTTCAGTGCTTTTCCTTTGGTGTAGCGCGCGCCCCTGCCCGTCGAATGCTCGGCAAACCGCCGCGCCACAGAATTCGTGTACCCCGTGTAGAGAGACATCTTGCTGCCAGAACCGCGGCATTCGAGTATGTAAACATAATACATAATGCGGCTAGGAACTCGCTAGACT